>NZ_JBVHIP010000025.1:0-146993 GCF_055560495.1 Kitasatospora sp. NPDC023176
CGCACCCCTTCCCGCCCTCCCCCTACGTCCACGCCTACAACGCGGACGGCAAGGAGATCTACAACCAGAAGACCCAGCCCAACGTCAAGGGCACCGCCCAACGGTAGGCGTTGCTCCAGGCGCTCGGGGCCGGGCGGTCGCCCTACCGGACGGCTCGCCGGCCCCGGGTGGCCACGACCTCGCTCAGGGCACCCCGGTTCGATCTCCCCCCTGACCGGCTCCCCGGCGGCCCGGTTGCCCGAACGTGGGCGACCGGGCCCGTCACGGCCGGAGTTGATGGTCCGTCAGATCCGACCGGGGTTCACCCTCAGAGGAGGCAGAGGTTCTGGTGGGTACAGGTGCTCCCGCTCACGGTGGACAGGATCGACCAGCCGACCGGGACGGGGCAGCCGATGACGCGTCCGCCCGGCGTCACGCAGGCCGCGTCGGCGACGGCCCCGGCGGGGCGGCCCCGGCGCGCCCGGCTACTCGGCCGGGGCCAGTTCCGCCGCCAGCTGCCGCAGCTCGTCCCCGAACTCCGGGTTGGCGAGCGCCGCCGCGAACTGAGCGCGCAGGTAGGCGGCGGGGTTGCCGGTGTCGTACCAGGTGCCGGCGATGACCTGCCCGTAGACGGCGCGGCGGGCCGCGTAGGCGTTGATGGCGTCGGTCAGGTAGACCTCGTCCTCGGGCTTCTCGTGCCAGCGGCGGGTGAGTTCACGCAGCTCGTCGACGATGCCGGGGGTGATCACGTACCCTCCGATGGCGGCGTAGCCGGAGGGGGCGTCGACCGGCTTGGGCTTCTCGACCAGGCCGGTGATCCGCAGCGACCCGCCGCCGAGGTCCTCCTTCACCACCGGTACGCCGTAGCGGTAGGAGTCCTCGGGGGCCATCGGCATCAGCGCGAGCACCGGCGCGTTGGTCTGCTCGAACGCCCGGATCAGCTGCTGCGCGCGGGGCACCTCGGCGACGAACACGTCGTCCGGCCAGAGCACCAGGCAGGGCTCGTCCCCGAAGTGCCGGGCGGCGTTGAGCACCGGGGTGCCGTTGCCGTACGGCCCGTGCTGGTACAGGTAGCTGATGTGCCCCTTGCGGGACAGCTCCCCGACCTCCTCGACGGCGTCCGCGAACGCCGCCTTGCCGTCCCGGCGCAGCTGGTCGACCAGCACCGGGTTGGGGCGGAAGTGCTCCTGGATCAGGCTCTTGTCGCCGTTGACGACGATGGTGATGTCGGTGATGCCGCTCTCGATCAGCTCGCGCACGGTGTGCTCGATCACCGGCTTGTCGCCGACCGGAAGCATCTCCTTCGGGGTGGCCTTGGTCAGCGGCAGCAGGCGGGAGCCGAGTCCGGCGGCGGGGATGACGGCTCGACGGATGGTCCTGGGGGCCATGTGATGCTCTCTCATGTCGACGGTGCTGCGCCGCAGTTGAGCGGCACCGCCATCGACGCTACCAAGGATGGCTTCATGATCATTACCAGCCGGCGGGGGGCGGTGGTCGCCGCCCCCGCCCCCCGCACCGGCCGTTCACTCAGGCCGTGTAACCGCCGTCCACCGCGAGGGCGGTGCCGGTGACGTAGCGTCCGCCGGGGCCCGCCAGGAAGGCGACGGCGGCGGCGATGTCCTCGGCCTCGCCGAAGCGGTCCAGGGCGGTGAGCGAGCGCTGGAAGTCGGCGGAGTCGCCGTCGGCCGGGTTCATGTCGGTGTCGATCGGGCCCGGGTCGACGACGGTGACGGTGATCCCGCGCGGACCGAGCTCCCGGGCCAGGCCCCTGGTCAGCCCGGTGAGCGCGGTCTTGGCCGTCGCCTGGAGGACGAAGTTCGCCCCCGGGACCCGCCCGTTGAAGCAGGAGCCGATGCTGATGATCCGCCCGCCCCCGCCCATGTGCCGGGCGGCGGCCTGGGCGGCCAGGAACACCGACCGGACGTCGACGGCGAGCACCCGGTCGACCTCCTCGACCGTCACCTCGTCGAGCGGGCCGTAGGTGAGGAAGCCCGCGTTGTTCACCAGGACGTCGAGCCCGCCCAACTGCCGGACCGTCTCCTCCACCGCGTGCGCGGCGGCGTCCGCCTGGACCAGGTCGGCGCGGATCGCCACCGCCCGGCCGCCCGCCTCCTCGATCTCCTTGACGACCGTCCGGGCCTGCTCCTCCGCCCGGACGTAGGTCAGCGCCACCGCCGCCCCCTCGGCCGCCAGCCGCTTGGCCACCGCCGCGCCGATGCCCCGGCTGCCGCCGGTCACCAGGGCCACCTTGCCGGTCAGGTCGCTGCTCATCGTCGTTCCCCCTGTCAGTCGTCGCCTCGTTCGTGGCACCCCGACGGTAGAGCCTCACACTGGTGTCAGATTCAAGCCCCTTCGTACGTCCCGTGCGCGGACGCCTCCTCCACCTCCGGCGCCGCAGCCTCCCCACCGGCTACAGCCCTAGCGTCCCAGCTCCGCCCGGTACCAGCCCGCCGCCCCGGCGAGCCGGGCCAGCGGCCCCGGGCCGGGCGGGCAGGCGGCCAGGCGCCAGATGTCGTCGCTGCGGTACCAGTGGTCGCGGGCGATCATGACGAACTGCCGCTCGGAGACCCGTCCAGGCGTGGCGGCGAGCAGCCGGAGGCACTCCTCCCAGGACAGCGCCGGGCCGTCCGGGGCGGGCAGCAGGCCGAGCCGGGCGAGGGCGTCCAGCAGTTCGGCGCTGCGGACCGGCTCCGGGTGGGCGGCGTGGTGGACGCCCCGCACCGGGGCCGGGGCGTCCAGCGCCAGCGCGGTGATCAGCCGGGCCAGGTCGGTCCGGTCCACCAGGGAGAGCCGGGAGTCGCCGCCCGCCCAGCGGCCCGGGACCCTGCGGGCCAGCTCGGCCAGGGCGGGCACCACCCAGCGGTCGCCGGCTCCGGTGACCAGCGCGGGGCGCAGCACCACGGCGCCGGCCGCCAGGGCGTGGCCCTCGCCCAGCAGCCGGGTGCGGCTGGCCTCGGACTTCGGCGCGGCGGGCACCTCGTCGACGCCGATGCCCGGGTGCGGGCCCTCGCCGTACACCGCCGTGGTCGACAGGTGGACGATCCGCCCGATCCCGGCCCGGGTGGCCGCCGCCATCACCGCGGCCGTGCCCCGGTCGTTGACGGCCGCGCAGTCCTCGGCGCCGCCGTCGACCAGGGAGGCGAGGTGCAGCAGTACCCCGGTGCCCGCGCACAGCCCGTCCAGCGCGGCCCGGTCGGCGAGGTCGCCGGGCACCCAGGTGGTGTGCCCGTCCGCGACGGGCTCCCCGCGCACCAGCGCCCGCACGGGGACGCCGCGGGCCTGGAGCGCCGCCCGTACGGCGGAGCCGATGAAGCCGGTCGCCCCGGTGAGCGCGACCGCCGCGGGCCGCGCCGCGGGCCGCTGTGACGCCGCCATGGCTGCTTCCTCCCTGCTGACCGGCCGGTCAGTCTAATCAGACACGCCCCAGCGCGCCGCCCGCCCGGAGCCACCCCTACGGAGGGGGCGCCGGTACGGCCGGGGTAAGGCCCACCTAGGCTGTATGCCAAGCAAAACGGGCGAACCGGACCCCACCGGGGACCACCAGGACGGAAAGCGGGACCCGCCGATGGGCGACGGAATGTCAGGAATGCACCACCACGGCGGGATGACCCCACTAGGGCCGTTCACCCTCTCCAACGTGTGGACCTGGTCCCCGGACTGGGTGTTCCTGCTCGCCGGCCTGGTCGCGCTGGCGCTCTACCTGACCGGCGTGGTCCGGCTGTACCGGCGCGGGGACCGCTGGCCGGTCGGCCGGGTCGTCGGCTGGGTCGCGGGCGTCGCCAGCATGCTGCTGGTCACCTGCAGCGGGCTGAACGACTACGGCATGGTGCTGTTCAGCGCGCACATGATCCAGCACATGGTGCTGTCCATGCTGACGCCGATCCTGCTGCTGCTCGGCGCCCCGATCACGCTGGCGCTGCGCGCCCTGCGCCCGACGGGCAAGGGCCGGCCGCGCGGTCCGCGCGAACTGCTGGTGGCGCTGCTGCACAGCCGGTACGTCCGGGTGATCTCGCACCCGGCGTTCACCATCCCGATGTTCATCGCGAGCCTGTACGGGGTCTACTTCACCCCGGCGTTCGACTTCCTGATGCAGTACCGCCTCGGGCACATCTTCATGATGGTCCACTTCCTCATGACCGGTCTGACCTTCTTCTGGCCGATCATGGGCGTGGACCCGGGCCCGCACCGCCCCGGCCACGTGATGCGGATCATCGAGCTGTTCATGGGGATGCCCTTCCACGCCTTCTTCGGCGTGGCGGTGATGATGGCCGGCCACCCGCTGGTCACCACCTTCACCGTCCAGGGCTCGCCACCCGGGACGGACCTGCTGGAGGACCAGAAGCTGGCCGGCGGCATCACCTGGGCGTTCGGCGAGATCCCGACCGCGATCGTGCTGATCGCGCTGGTCTACCAGTGGATGGGCTCCGAGCGGCGGCAGGCCCGCCGCCGGGACCGCGCCGAGGAGCGCAGCGGCGACGCCGAGCTGGAGGCGTACAACGCCTACCTGGCCTCGCTGCACAAGAAGGGCCAGCGCCCGGCCGCCGCCCCGGCCGCACCAGCGGCCGACGCCGGCTGAGCCCCGCCCCGCAGCACCCCGGAGCCCACGTCCTCCCCGGCGGACGTGGGCTCCGTCATGTTCCGGAACGGCGCTCCCGCCGGAGGCGTTCGAGGGGGTATGCACGCCCTGTTCCTCCCCGCCGCCCTGCTCGGCGGGTACGTCCTGCTCTGGCTGCTCGGCTTCCTCGGCTGGGCGCTGGTCCAGCGCCACCGGCCGGTGCCCGCCGGGGCCGACTACCTGGTGGTGCTGGGCGCCGCGCTGGACGGCTGCGAGCCCGCTCCCACCCTCGCGGCCCGGCTGGACACCGCGCTGGAACGTTTCGCCGCCGAGGAGGCCGCCGGGCACGCGCCCCTGCTGCTGGTGACCGGCGGCAAGGGCCCGCACGAGGAGTGCACCGAGGCCGGCGCGATGGCCCGCTACCTGCTCGCCCGGGGCGTCCCGGCCGAGCGGATCCGGCGCGAGGAGCAGGCCGTGAACACCGCCGAGAACCTGCGGTTCAGCGCCGCCCTGATGGCCGCCGAGCACCCCGGCTACCGCTGCACCGTCGTCACCAGCGGCTTCCACACCGTCCGCTCCGCCCTGGCCGCCCGCCGGGCCGGCGCCCCGGCCCGGGTGCTCGGCGCGGACGGACCGCTCGCCCACGGCCCGTACCAGCTGCTGCGCGAGGCGGTCGGCACGGCGCTCGCGCTGCCGCGCGCCAACGGCGCCGCCCTGCTGCTGCTCGCCGGTACCGGCGTGGTGCTCGGGCTGGCCTGACCGGCACGCGGAGAGGCCCCCGGGTCCGCGGCTGCGGACCCGGGGGCCTCCCGGTGCTTCGACCCGATCGGCGTCAGCCGAGGTTGGCGATCGCCTCGTTGAAGGACTTCGACGGGCGCATCACGGCCGCGGCCTTGGCCGGGTCCGGCTGGTAGTAGCCACCGAGGTCGACGGCCGAGCCCTGGACGGCGATCAGCTCGTCCACGATGGCCTTCTCCTGCTCGGTCAGCGCCTTGGCCAGCGCGTCGAAGGCCTGGGCCAGCTCGGCGTCGACGGTCTGCTTGGCCAGCTCCTGGGCCCAGTACATGGCCAGGTAGAAGTGGCTGCCGCGGTTGTCGATGCCACCGAGGCGGCGGCTCGGCGACTTGTCCTCGTTGAGGAAGGTGCCGGTGGCGCGGTCCAGGGTGTCGGCCAGCACCTGGGCGCGGGCGTTGCCGGTGCTGGTGGCCAGGTGCTCGAAGCTGGCGGCCAGCGCGAAGAACTCGCCCAGGCTGTCCCAGCGCAGGTAGTTCTCCTTGACCAGCTGCTGGACGTGCTTCGGGGCGGAGCCGCCGGCGCCGGTCTCGAACAGGCCGCCGCCGGCCATCAGCGGGACGACCGAGAGCATCTTGGCGCTGGTGCCCAGCTCCAGGATCGGGAACAGGTCGGTCAGGTAGTCGCGCAGCACGTTGCCGGTGACCGAGATGGTGTTCTCGCCGCGGCGGATGCGCTCCAGCGAGAACTTGGTGGCCTCGACCGGGGACATGATCTCGATCTGCAGACCGGTGGTGTCGTGCTGCGGGAGGTAGGCCTTGACCTTCTCGATCAGCACGGCGTCGTGGGCGCGCTCGGCGTCCAGCCAGAACACGGCCGGGTCGCCGGTGGCGCGGGCGCGGGTGACGGCCAGCTTGACCCAGTCCTGGATCGGCAGGTCCTTGGTCTGGCAGGCGCGGAAGATGTCGCCCGACTGGACGGCCTGCTCCAGCACCACGTTGCCCTCGGCGTCGACCAGGCGGACGGTGCCGGCGGCCTCGATCTCGAAGGTCTTGTCGTGGGAGCCGTACTCCTCGGCCTTCTGCGCCATCAGGCCGACGTTCGGGACGGAACCGATGGTGGCCGGGTCCAGGGCGCCGTGGGCGCGGCAGTCGTCGATGACGGCCTGGTACACGCCGGCGTAGCTGCTGTCCGGCAGCACGGCGAGGGTGTCGGCCTCCTGGCCGTCCGGGCCCCACATGTGGCCGGAGGTGCGGATCATGGCCGGCATCGAGGCGTCGACGATGACGTCGCTCGGCACGTGCAGGTTGGTGATGCCCTTGTCGGAGTCGACCATGGCCAGGGCCGGGCCCTCCGCCAGCTCGGCCTCGAAGGAGGCCTTGATCTCGGCGCCCAGGTGCGGCACGCCGTCCAGGCCGGCCAGGATGCCGCCGAGGCCGTTGTTCGGGTTGAGACCGGCGGCGACCAGCGCCTGGCCGTACTTCGCGAAGGTCTTCGGGAAGAAGGTGCGGACCACGTGGCCGAAGATGATCGGGTCGGAGACCTTCATCATGGTGGCCTTGAGGTGCACCGAGAACAGCACGCCCTCGGCCTTGGCCCGGGCGACCTGGGCGGCCAGGAAGTCGTTCAGGGCGGCGGCGCGCATCACCGAGGCGTCGACGACCTCGCCGGCCAGCACCGGGACCTTCTCGCGCAGGACGGTGGTGGTGCCGTCCTGGCCGACCAGCTCGATGCACAGGGTGCCGTCGGCGGCGATCACGGCGGACTTCTCGGTCGAGCGGAAGTCGTTCTCGCCCATGGTGGCGACGTTGGTCTTGGACTCGGCGGTCCAGGCGCCCATGCGGTGCGGGTGGTTCTTGGCGTAGTTCTTGACCGACTGCGGGGCGCGGCGGTCCGAGTTGCCCTCGCGCAGGACCGGGTTGACGGCGCTGCCCTTGACCTTGTCGTAGCGGGCGCGGACGTCCTTGTCCTCGTCGGTCTGCGGGTCGTCCGGGTAGTCCGGCAGGGCGTAGCCCTGGGCCTGCAGCTCGGCGACGGCGGCCTTCAGCTGCGGCACGGAGGCCGAGATGTTCGGCAGCTTGATGATGTTGGCGCTCGGGTCCTTGGCTAGCTCGCCGAGCTCGGCCAGGGCGTCGCCGATCCGCTGGGCCTCGGTCAGACGCTCCGGGAAGCTGGCGATGATCCGCCCGGCCAGGGAGATGTCACGGGTCTCCACCCGTACACCCGCCGTCGAGGCGTACGCCTGGACCACCGGCAGGAACGAGTAGGTCGCCAGGGCCGGAGCCTCGTCGGTGTGCGTATAGATGATGGTCGAGTCAGTCATCGGTACTCCGCTTCACGTCTCCAACGTCTTGACGTCAAGATATCTCGTCCGGGGCCCCTCGCTCCACCGCCCCCCGCCCCGGAGCGTGCGCCGGTCGGATCCGGAGGCCCGCGCGGGGCGCACCGGCGACCGGATCCACCGTGGTCCCGGGCGCGCCGGACGGCAAGCGGAGCGCTCCCGGGCCGTACCGGACGGGCGGGGTTGGGGCGGTCGTACGGCCCCGTTCCGGCGGAGTTCGGGCCGGCGCGGGACTGGTGTAGTCCAATCGGGTGAGCCGGGCGTCAGGAGTGCGTCAACGCACCACCCCATTCGGTCAACGCTGCGTCAGGACCGGCGACGTGCGGCACGGCCCGGCCTAGCGTCGAGCCAAGCAGTTCCGGCAGCAACCACCACCCCACTCGGGAGCATCCGCATGGCCTGCGTCGTCTGGCACGTTCCGGTCACCACCACCGGCACCGGAAGCACCGCCGCCCTCCGCCTCTTCCGCATGCGCGACGGCCGCCGCTGCGCGGTCGGATTCTCCAGCCCCGAGGCCCTCGCCGCCCTCCTGGGGCCCGCACAGGCCTACACCGAACTCGGCGAGGCCGCCCTGCGCAACCTCACCGGGCCGCTCGGCGTCGACACCCTGGTCCTCGACCCGGGCCTGGTCGCCCCGCCCGTCGCCACCGCCGTCGCACCCGGTGCCAGCCCGGGCGCGGCCCCCGCCCCGGCCCCGACGGTCCACCTCCAGCACCGGTGACGGCCCCGCTCCATCTCGTCCCGGGCGGGTTCGACCCCGCTCCGGGACGCCCCGAGCAGGCCCGGGAGCTGCACGCGATCGCCCGGATCAGCCACGGGCCGGTCCCGCTGGACTTCGACCGGCTGGCGGCGGAGTTCCCGGCCGTGCGGAGCGGCCTCGCGCTGGCCGGGGACGCCGACCTGGAGCTGCGGCTCGTCTGCACCGGCCCGGAGGAACTGCGGGCGGTCGCCGCCGCGCTGCAGCGGGCGGGCGCCGCCAAGGTCCGGATCGACCTGGTGCTGCGGACGCTGACCCCGGCACCGGTGACGCTGCGGCCGGTGCCGTGAGCCGCCCGGATCACTCGAACCCGGGGCGCGGGTCCGGATTGACCGCCTGGCCGTCGATCTCCGCGCCCCAGGCGTCCTCACCGCTCGCGTCCACGCAGTAGCCGCTGCCCTCGACGTGCCCGCCCGCGGCCCGGCAGGTGGCGGCGGTGACGTCGCGCCGGGTGGCCCCCGCCGCCGACGCGGGGGCCGCGGCACCGGCGGCGAGGAGGACGGCGGTCGCGGTCGTGACGGCCACCCGGGCCGCGCGTGAGGTCTTCATGCAGGCCACGACAGCACGGCGGCGTGCACCCGGCGACCACGGCTGGCCCGCCCGGGTGCACGCCGCTGTTCTACGCCCGGGCCAGGGCCGCGATCGCGGCCAGCAGCAGCGCCGAACCGGCCACCAGCCCGGCTGTGAAGGGCTCGCCGAGGAACAGCACGCCGATCACCGCCGCCGTGGCCGGCTCCAGCAGCACCAGCACCGAGGCGGTGGTGCCCGGCACGGCGGTCAGCCCGCTGAAGTACCACCGGTAGGCGAGCAGGGTCGGCACCGTCCCGAGGAACAGCAGTGCTCCCCCGGTCAGCGTCGGCTGCCCGCCGCTGGGCAGCACGCCCTGGAGCACGGCGAAGGGCAGCAGGCAGAGCAGTCCGGTCGCGAAGGCGCCGGTACTGGCCCGGGCCGACCCGCCGCCCCGGGCCCACAGGGTCAGCCCGCTCTGGCCGGCGCCCGCGAGCAGCGCCAGGGCGATGCCCAGGGCCGGACGCGGCCCGGCGGCCGGCGCCGCCACCAGCAGGGCCAGCCCGCCGAGGGCGAGTGCCACGGCGGCCACCGCCCGCCGGGTGAGGCGCTCGTCGAGCAGCAGGTGCCCGCCGAGGCTGGTGAGCACCGGCCCGGCGCCGATGGTGATCAGGGTGCCCAGCCCCAGGCCCGCGTAGTGCACGGAGCCGAAGTAGGCGCACTGGCTGACGGCCAGCCCGAGGCCGGTGAGCACGGCGGCGCCGCGCCTGCCGCCGGAAGCCGCGGCAGCGCCCGAGGGCAGCAGCGCCAGGCAGAGCGCCGCGACGCCGAAGCGCCAGCAGGAGACGGCCACCGGGCCGAGTCCGCTGGTGCGCATCAGCAGTGCGGCCACGGCTCCGCCCACCCCCCAGGCGACGGCGGCGGCGGAAATGGACAACAGGCCGCGCCGGAACGGCACGGCGGCGTGCGAGGTCATGCGTCAGTACTCCACAATGGTTCGCCGGTTCGGGTCCACGGGGGCACGCGGGCGGCAACCATCACCCCGACGGCGGGCATCCCCGCTCGGCCGGGTTCGTCGGAGTCCGCCGCCCGCTACCGGACCGGCGGCGGGAGGATCACGAAACGCACGGGGTCCAGGCTACGCCCGCCCGTCGGCGACCTTTCCGGCCTCCCGGGCCGGCTGCGGTCGGACGGCAGTTCCCGCACCACACCGCACCTGTCGAGCCACCGCCCTCGCCATGCGCACGGCCGGGCACGGGCGCGTCCGCTCGGCACTGAGGTCCGACGGCGCCGTCGCCCGGGCCTGGCGGAGGCCGTGGGACGACCGCCGGATCGCCGTCGAGCACGCCGTCTCCACCGCCCTGGCTGCTCGGGACCAGGTGCACGGCGAGAGCGTCGCCGTGCACCCGTACGGCGCCGGTGCGATCCCGTCGGAACTGGCCCAACCAGTCCGAAAGAACAGTCAACACCCCCTGGTACCAATGGAATTCGCTTCCCGAGGGCTGCTGGGTCGGCGAGCATCGCACCGAGCGCGGACGGGGTGGCCGACAGACCCCCGAGCGCCTGAAGGGCTGCGGCGAGCCTCGCGACCGCAGCGGCAGCCGCACCGCCCGGCGCGTACGCGCGCCCCCGGTCTGCCGGGGGCGCACCCAAGGAGGTCGGCCCCCACTGGCACGGAGCCCGCCAGGCCCGCTGCGACCGCCCGGCCCTCGGGACGTCCGGCCGATCCAGCAATCTGGCCAGCCGTCATTCCGGCCCGACATCCGCCGACGAGGGCCGGGATCGGGCCAAATGAGCGAGGGGGGGTCACACATTACTCGAATGGCCCCATCCACTCCGTCAACTCCGGAGCAAATCAAGTGACTTGAGAAAACCCTGCCAGCTCTCCGACATCGTCTCAGGCAGCGTTTCGGCGACCAACTGACACTCGATTAGACGTATGCCCGTCAGTCGTTTGGCGCGGAAATATGACAGTCATTTAGTCAGTCCGTAAGTTCGTTCATGTCGGCACCGAGCCGATCAAGTCCAGAAACAGGAGAAGGTCCATGAACAAAATGACCACCGCCATTGTCCTCGCGGCGTCGGCGGCCGTGGCCGTGACCGGTATCACCTACGCGTCGGCCGCTTCCGAGCCCGTGACGAAGGCGGCCCCGGTCGTTCAGAAGGCCGCCCCGGCGGCCGCTCCCGCCGTGGCTCCGCTCGACGGCGGCACGAAGGGCATCGAGGTCCACGAGCGCCGGGGCGTCGTCCACGTCAACGAGCGGACGTACTCCGCCGACGACTTCGGCTGCATCACCGTGGTCAGCGGCCTGGGCGCCAAGTCGCTCAACGTCCGCAACGACAGCCACCGGACTGTCGAGGTCTTCAGCGGCGCGGTCTGCGACAGCGGCGCCCCCATCGCCACCGTCGGGCCGCACAGCGCCAGCGACGGCCTGCACCCGCGCCGCCACTTCGACGGCCTCGAGATCGAGGACGGCGTGGTCGGCAGCTTCCGGGTCGTGCACCACGGCCTCGGCTTCGGCGAGTTCGGCGACAAGTAGAACTGATCCGACGGCATAATCTGGAGCCCCGGCCCGCCGCAATCGGGCCGGGGCACCGACACCAGCATCCTTCCACAGGTCCCTGCAGCCTGCCCCGCAACGATGTCCGCCAGGACAGCGCAGCAGCGACCACTCCATGATCCGACTTCGAGCAACGCACACCCGATCACCCACTGGCGAGCCGAGCTCGCCACACCACCCCCAACACATCCATCTCGCCAAGACTGCGCAGAGGTCCCGCGATCCGATCGACCGGATCGCGGGACCTCTGCGCAGTTGTCGGCATGACGCGGCCGCACTCCGTCCGGCAGACCCCGGCGCTCCTGCGCCCACGGCCACCCGCGGCCACCCGGGGCCACCCGGGGCCACCGCACGGCGCTTGCTGGCCCACGACGGCATGACTATGCGGAATCTGTCAATTCTATGAACGGACGAGTGCTCCATATTGTCAGAGATCGAAGCGAGGCTCAATTCACGCTCAAATACTGAACCTACTCGCGAGTCACGTAACACGCCCATGAACAGGCGACCCCCTACCTGCACGGATAATCGGCAAAGAAAGTAAACATTCAGTAATGAAATCTGTGCAGAGGTCTATGAATAGCCCTACTGTGTGGCAACTCTCCGCGCTCCGCCCATCCCGGAGCCCCCACACACAGAGAGATCACCCATGGCTTCCCTCAACCAGATCTCGCCGCCCGGCCAGAGCTCCGGCACCACCGGGACCACCCACCGGTCACTCAAGCGCCACGTCGGACTCGTCGGCCTCATGTGGGCCTCGGTCGGCTCGATCATCGGCTCCGGCTGGCTCTTCGGCGCGAAGAGCGCCGTCACCGCCGCCGGACCGGCGGCCGTCATCTCCTGGGGCATCGGCGCCGTCGCGATCGTGCTGCTCGCGCTCGTGCACGCCGAGCTCGGCGGACTCTTCCCGGTCTCGGGCGGCACCGCGCGCTACCCGCACTACGCCTTCGGCGGCCTGGCCGGTATGTCCTTCGGCTGGTTCTCCTGGCTCCAGGCGGCCACCGTGGCACCGATCGAGGTCGAGGCCATGATCAATTACGCCAAGGACTCGCCCTGGGCCGGCGGACTGCTGAACGCCGACAAGACCCTGACCACCAGCGGGTTCATCGTCGCGACCGTGCTGATGGCGGTATTCGTCGCGGTCAATTTCCTCGGCGTGAAGATCCTCGCCCGGACCAACAGCATCGCCACCTGGCTGAAGATCTTCGTTCCTCTGCTCACGATCTTCCTGCTGGCGATCACCAGTTTCCACGGCTCCAACTTCACCTCGCACGGCTTCGCCCCGTTCGGTGCCAAGGGCGTGCTGGCCGCGATCAGCACCAGCGGCATCATCTTCGCGCTGCTGGGCTTCGAGCAGGCCATCCAGATCGCCGGCGAGAGCCGCAACCCCAAGCGCGACATCCCGCGCGCGGTGCTCGGCTCGGTGGCCATCGGCACCCTGATCTACACCCTGCTGCAGGTCGTCTTCATCGGCGCGCTGCCGGTCAGCGCCTTCGCCAACGGCTGGGCGAAGCTCGACTTCCCCGGCATCGACGGCCCCTTCGCCGGTCTGGCCACCCTGGTCGGCCTCGGCTGGCTGTCCTACGTGCTGAAGGTCGACGCGGTGATCTCCCCCGGCGGCACCGGCCTGATCTACACCACCTCCACCTCGCGGATCTCCTACGGCCTGAGCCGCAACGGCTACGCCCCGCAGAAGTTCGAGCAGCTGGACAAGAACGGCGTGCCGTGGTTCGGCCTGATCATCTCCTTCGTGACCGGCGTGATCTGCTTCCTGCCCTTCCCCAGCTGGCAGGAGCTGGTCGGCTTCATCACCTCCGCCAGCGTGCTGATGTACGCCGGCGCCCCGCTGGCCTTCGGCGCCCTGCGCCGCCGGCTGCCCGACCGGGAGCGCTCCTACCGGCTGCCGCTGGGCGCCGTGATCTCCCCGGCCGCCTTCGTGGTCTCCAGCCTGATCATCTACTGGGCCGGCTGGCAGACCCTGTCCCGCCTGGGCATCGCCATCGTGCTCGGCTACGCCCTGCTCGGCAGCTACGCGGCGTACGCGATCAAGAAGGGCCTGCCGAACGCGCCGCGGCTGAACTGGAAGGCCGCCCAGTGGCTGCCGGTCTACCTGCTGGGCCTCGGCCTGATCTCCTGGCAGGGCGGCTTCGGTGACGGCACCGGCCGGATCCCGATGTGGTACGACATGGCGCTCGTCTCGGTGTTCTCGCTGGTCATCTACTACTGGGCGATCCGGGTCGCCCTGCCCGCCGAGGAGATCGAGCGGGAGGTCGCCGACGTCGAGGTGGTCGACGCGGGCGGCCACTGATCCCTCCGAACACGCGGCAGGGCCCGCCGGACACCCGTCCGGCGGGCCCTGCCGCGTTCCGCTACAGGTCCAACACCGCCCGCAGCGCGGCCTCGACCTCGGCCTCCGGGTCGGCCACCGGGCCCGGCGAGCGCCAGGCCACGAAGCCGTCCGGGCGCACCAGCAGCGCGCCGCCCGGGCCGATGCCGTGCAGGGCGGCGAAGTCCGTACCCGGCTCCGGGGCCAGGTCGTCCTCGGCCCCGTCGCCGATGCGGTAGGCGTCCAGCGGGACGGCCAGCCGGTCGGCCGCCCGCCGGGCGCCCTGCTGCCAGGCCGTGCCCTCCGGGTCGGTGAGCAGCACCATCGCCTGCTCGTAGAGGTCCAGCGTCGACAGCCGCACCCCCGCGCACAGCAGCCACTGGTGCGGCGCCCGGCTGCCCGGTTCGCCCGCCGACTCGAACGCCTCCGGGACGACCGGTCCGTGCCGGTCCGTGCCGAGCACCGCGCCCCGCGGGTAGCGGTAGCCGAGCGCCACCGCGAGCACCCCGGCCTGCCGGCCGACACCCGGGACCACCGCGTAGCCGGGGTGGCTGTGCTCGGCGGAGCGGGCCGAGGCCCGCTCGCCGGTGACCTCGGCGACCGGGCGGCGCTCCTGCCCGTACGTCTCCAGCAGGCCGGGACCGGCCCAGCCGCAGAGCACGGCGGCCAGCTTCCAGGCCAGGTTGTGGGCGTCCTGGATGCCGGTGTTGGAGCCGAACGCGCCGGTCGGGGACATCTCGTGGGCGGAGTCCCCGGCGAGGAAGACCCGCCCGGCGCCGTACCGCTCGGCGACCCGTTCCGCGGCGTGCCAGGGCGCCTTGCCGGTCACCTCGACGTCCAGTTCGGGCAGGCCGACGGCGGTGCGGATGTGCCGCTCGCAGCGCTCGTCGGTGAACGCCTCCAGCGGCTCGCCGTGCTCGGGGTGCCAGGGCGCGTGGAAGACCCACTCGGACTGGTTGTCCACCGGCAGCAGCGCGCCGTCCGCCTCCGGGTCGGTCAGGTAGCAGGCGATGAAGTGCCGGTCGCCCACCACCTCGGCCAGCCGCTTGCTGCGGAAGGTGATGCTGACGTTGTGGAACAGCTCGCCCTTGCCGGTCTGGCCGATGCCGAGCCGGGCCCGGGCCGGGCTGCGCGGGCCGTCCGCGGCGATCAGGTACTCCGAGCGCACCACCCGCTCCTCGCCGGTCTCCCGGCTGCGCAGCAGGGAGGTGACGCCGTCGGCGTCCTGCTCGAAGGAGACCAGTTCGGTGCTGAACCGCAGGTCGCCGCCGAGTTCGCGGGCCGCGCGCAGCAGCACCGGCTCCAGGTCGTTCTGGCTGCACAGGCACCAGGCGCTGGGGCTGAACCGGGCCAGCCGGCCGCCCGGGTCGATCTCCCGGAACAGCCACTCCTGTTCCTCGCCGGTCAGCGAGGGCGCCTGGAGGATGCCGTGGTTCGGGGCCAGCACCGAGGCCGCCTCACGGATCGCCGGCTCGATGCCGGCCACCCGGTACAGCTCCATCGTGCGGACGTTGTTGCCGCGACCGCGCGGGTGATGCGAGGTGTCGGCGTGCTTCTCGACCAGCAGGTGCCGGACACCCAGCCGACCGAGGAACAGCGCGGCCGACAGCCCGACCAGGGAGCCGCCCACGATCAGGACCGGCACCCGCTCGTCAACCTTCGGATTCATCAATTGCTCCACCCTGTACGGGAATTCCGCGGCCCGGCGACTGGGCTCGGCGCCGCCCTCGACGGGCCCGCTCAGCCGGGGGCCCCGCTCTTCCATCCCCCGCCCGAGGGGGGCTGTGCCGCCCCTTCGCCCGGATGGCCCGCAAATCTCGCGCCGCGCCCGGTCGGCCGCTCACGATCGACCTCAGGCCTGGCGCCGAGTGCCCGGGCCGACCGCCACCGCACCTGCCTCCCCCGGCCGGGAGCACCCGCCGGACGCGGCCGTCACGGCCCGCCGCGTGCGTCCAAGAGCAGAAAGTGGATCATGACAACTCTGTCCGAACCGCAGCTGAAGCAGCACAAAGACTCCGACACCCGGCTGAGGGTGGTGCTGATGCTGGAGATCCAGGACGGCGCCCAGCAGCGTTTCCTCGACGTCTACGAGCAGCTGCGCCACCAGGTCGCCTCGGTCCCCGGCCATGTCAGCGACCAGCTGTGCCAATCCATCAACGACCCCCGCCAGTGGCTGATCACCAGCGAGTGGGAGGACCAGGAGACCTTCCTGCAGTGGGTGGACAGCCCCGCCCACCGCGAGATGGTCAAGCCGATGCACGGCTGCGTCAGCGACAACTTCCGTTCGCTGCGCTACGCCGTGCTGCGCGAGACCTCGGCGGCCGGCTCCACCGGCACCCGGGCCCCGATGGAGGTCCCGCCCGGCCTGCCGCGCAGCGAGCCCGCCGGGCACGTCGGCCCGCCGCGGGCCGACCCGGGCCCGGACGGTGTGGTGCGCCACGCGCTGACCTTCACCGTCAAGCCCGGCAGCGAGGCCGAGGTGGCCCGCATCCTGTCCGCCTACACCTCCCCCCGGGCCGAGGTGGACGACCACACCCGGCTGCGCCGCACCTCACTGTTCATGCACGGCAACCGGGTGGTGCGGGCCGTCGAGGTGATCGGCAACCTCGGCGACGCGCTGCGCCACGTGGCGATGCAGCCCGAGGTCCGCGCGGTCGAGGAGGAGCTCAACCCGTACCTGGAGGAGGCCCGTCAGCTGGGCGACCCGCAGTCCGCCCGCGCCTTCTTCGCCAAGGCGGCGCTGCCCGCCCGGCACCAGGCGATCGCCAGCTCCCCCGCCTCCGGGCGGCTGCACCGGCACGCCGTGCTCTACCCCGTGCGCCCGGGCCGGGGGCAGGCCGTCGCCGAGCTGCTCTTCGACCACGACAACCTCGCCACCGCCGACCCGACCGGCCCGGTCGCGGCGGCCACCGTGTTCCAGCGCGAGGACACCGTGGTGCGCCTGGTCGACCTGCGGGTACCGGCCGAGGCCGAACCGGCCGCCGCGCTCGGCGTGGCCGGAGGCCAGGAGGCGGCCGAACTCGCCCGGCTGCTCGACCTCGGCCCGGCCGGCGACCTGCGCACCGTCGCGGGCCTGAGCGCGTTCCTCGCCGCCCGCGCCATGAGCCCGGTCACCGACCGCAGCTCCCAGAACGCCTGACGTCCGGCCACCCGTCCCGAAGGAAAGCCATCATGACCACGCAGTACCCGCGGATCATCAACCTCGACGAGGCCCCGGAGAACCGCCGCCACGGCGCCGAGCTGCGCACCATGCTCACCCCGCCCAGCTGCGGGGCGACCAGCGGCTTCATGGGCCTGGCCATCATCAAGCCCGGGGAGCGGATCAACGAGCACTACCACCCGTACTCCGAGGAGTTCGTGTTCGTCGTCTCCGGCGACCTGGAGGTGGACCTGGACGGGGAGACCCGGCCGCTCAAGCCCGACCAGGGCCTGATGATCCCGATCAACATGCGCCACCGCTTCCGCAACGTCGGCGACACCGAGGCCCGGATGGTCTTCCACTGCGGCCCGCTCGCCCCGCGCCCCGACCTCGGCCACGTGAGCACCGAGGAGTCCGCCGCCTCCGGCCCGCCGGAACACGCCAAGGTGGTCTCGTGACGCGGCGCGTCGCCGTCACGGGGATCGGCGTGGTCGCGCCCGGAGGGATCGGCATCCCGGCGTTCTGGGATCTCCTGACCGCCGGTCGCACCGCCACCCGGGGCATCACGCTCTTCGACCCGGCCGGGTTCCGCTCCCGGATCGCGGCCGAGTGCGACTTCGACCCGGCGGCCCACGGGCTCACCCCCGAGGACGTCCAACGGGCGGACCGCTACGTGCAGTTCGCGATGGTCGCGGCCGACGAGGCGGTCGCCGACGCCGGCCTCGACCTGGCCGCCGAGGACCCGTGGCGGATCGCCGTCTCACTCGGCACCGCCGTCGGCGGCACCACCCGGCTGGAACACGACTACGCCCTGGTCAGCTCCACCGGAGCGCGCTGGGACGTGGACCACCGGCACGCCGAACCCCAGCTGCACCGGGCCTTCGCGCCCAGCACGCTGGCCTCCGCGGTGGCCGAACGGGTCGGCGCCCACGGCCCGGTGCAGACCGTCTCCACCGGCTGCACCTCCGGACTGGACGCGATCGGCTACGGCTTCCAGGCCGTCGAGGAAGGGCGCGCCGACATCTGCGTCGCCGGCGCCTCCGACTCCCCGATCTCGCCGATCACCGTCGCCTGCTTCGACGCCATCAAGGCCACCAGCGAACGCAACGACGACCCGGCGCACGCCTCCCGCCCCTTCGACGCCCACCGGGACGGCTTCGTCCTCGGCGAGGGCGGCGCCGTCCTGGTGCTGGAGGAGCTGGAGCACGCCCGCCGCCGCGGCGCCCGGATCTACGGCGAGATCGGCGGCTTCGCCACCTTCGGCAACGCCTACCACATGACCGGCCTCACCAAGGAGGGGCTGGAGATGTCCCGGGCGATCGACCACGCCCTCGACCACGCCCGGGTGAACCGCGCCGACGTCGACTACGTCAACGCGCACGGCTCGGGCACCAAGCAGAACGACCGGCACGAGACCGCCGCGGTCAAGCGCTCGCTGGGCGGCCACGCCTTCGAGACGCCGATGAGCTCGATCAAGTCGATGGTCGGGCACTCGCTCGGCGCGATCGGCGCGATCGAGGTGGTCGCCTGCACCCTGGCGCTGGCCCACGGCGTGGTGCCGCCCACCGCCAACTACGAGACGCCGGACCCGGAATGCGACCTCGACTACGTGCCGCGCACCGCGCGTGAGCTGCCGCTGAGCCACATCCTCTCGGTCGGCAGCGGATTCGGCGGCTTCCAGTCCGCCGTCGTGCTCAACAGAACGGGGTGAGATCCATGACGTCACGTCAGCAGGGCCGCCGGGCGGTGGTCACCGGCCTCGGCGTGGTGGCTCCGAACGGTGTCGGTGCCGACGCCTTCTGGAAGGCCACCAGGCAGGGCGTGAGCGTCCTCGACCGGATATCCCGCGAGGGCTGCACCGAGCTGCCGCTCAAAGTCGCGGGCGAGGTAAGGGACTTCGATCCCCGGTCGGTGATCGACAGCCGCTACCTCGTACAGACCGACCGGTTCACGCACTACGCGATGGCCGCCGCCGACCTGGCGGTGGCCGACGCCGGGTTCCGGCCCGACCCCGAAGAGCCGTTCGCGGTCGGCGTGGTGACCGCGGCCGGCTCCGGCGGCGGCGAGTTCGGCCAGCGCGAGCTCCAGCAACTCTGGGGCCAGGGGCCGAGGTTCGTCGGGCCGTACCAGTCCATCGCCTGGTTCTACGCGGCCAGCACCGGCCAGATCTCGATCCGGGGCGGCTACAAGGGCCCGTGCGGGGTGGTCGCCAGCGACGAGGCCGGCGGTCTGGACGCCCTCGCGCACGCCGCCCGCTCGGTCGAGCGCGGTACCGACGCCGTGGTGGTCGGCGCCGCCGAGGCCCCGCTGGCGCCGTACTCCATGGTCTGCCAGCTCGGCTACCCCGAGCTGAGCCTGGCCGACCGGCCCGACGCGGCCTACCTGCCGTTCACCGCGCAGGCCTGCGGCTTCGCGCCCGCCGAGGGCGGCGCGATGCTGCTGCTGGAGGACGAGCAGGCGGCCCGGCGGCGCGGCGCCAACGTCCGGGCGCACCTGGCCGGGCACGGCGCCACCTTCACCGGGCCCTCCCGCTGGGAGCGGTCCCGGGAGGGGCTGGCCGCCGCGATCCGGATCGCGCTGGACGAGGCCCGGATCGCGCCCGAGGAGATCGACGTGGTCTTCGCGGACGCGCTCGGCGTCCCCGCCGCCGACCAGGCCGAGGCCCTGGCGCTGGCCGACGCGCTCGGCCCGGCCGCCGAGAGGGTCCCGGTCACCGCGCCCAAGTCCGGTACGGGGCGGGCCTACTGCGGCGCCCCGATGCTGGACGTGACGGCCGCCGTACTGGCCATGGAGGACGGCGTGCTGCCGCCCACCCCCAACGTCACCGAGGTCTGCCACGACCTCGCCCTGGTGACCGGCCGCGCCCGCCCGGCCGAACTGCGCACCGCGCTGGTGCTCAGCCGCGGGCTGATGGGCTCCAACTCCGCGCTGGTGCTCCGGCGCGGAGAACGGTCCTGATCCGCACACCTTCCACCGCTTCGAAGGGAAACCCGTGAGCAACACCCTCAGCTATCCCGAACTGGCCGAGCTGCTCCAGACCCGGGCCGGCGTCACCGTCGACCCCGGCGACCTGGAGCAGCCGGGCGCTCAGTTCGACGACTTCGGCATCGACTCGCTCGGACTGCTCGGCATCGTGGGCGAGTTGGAGAACCTGCACAACCTCAAGGTCACCTCCGGCGCCGAGTCCGCCAAGACCCCGGCCGAGTTCCTGGAGCTGGTCAACAGCTCCCCGTCCGCGAAGGCAGGTGCCTGAGATGCCCGGACACACCGACAACGAGATCGTCATCAACGCCCCGCTCGACCTGGTCTGGGAGATCACCAACGACCTGGAGAACTGGCCGGAGCTGTTCAGCGAGTACGCCTCGGTCGAGGTGCTGGAGCGCGAGGGCGACCGGGTGCGGTTCCGGCTCACCATGCACCCGGACGAGAACGGCATGGTCTGGAGCTGGGTCTCCGAGCGCACCACCGACCGGTCCTCGCTCGCGGTCAAGGCCCGCCGGGTCGAGCCCGGCCCGTTCGAGTTCATGGAGATCCGCTGGGAGTACGCGGAGGTCCCGGCCGGCACCAGGATGCGCTGGATCCAGGACTTCGCGATGAAGCCCACCGCGCCGGTGGACGACGACGGCATGGTCAACCACATCAACAGGAACTCCCGGATCCAGATGCAGCTGATCCGCGAGAAGGTCGAGAAGCGGGCGGCCGAACGGTGACCGGGACCCACCGGGCCCTGATCGTCGCCCGGATGAAGCCCGAGGCCGCCCCGGACATCGCCGAGGTGTTCGCCGACTCCGACCGCGGCGAACTGCCGCACCTGATCGGCGTCACCGGCCGCAGCCTCTTCCAGTTCGGCGACGTCTACCTGCACCTGATCGAGGCCGACCGCCCGCCGGGCCCGGCCGTCGCCAAGGTCCTCGGCCATCCGGAGTTCCGGACCGTCAGCGACCGCCTCACCGCCTACGTCCAGGCCTACGACCCGGCCACCTGGCGCGAGCCGAAGGACGCCATGGCGCGCGAGTTCTACCGCTGGGACCGCTGACCGCTGACCGCTCGCCGCCGACCGCTGTCGGCTGTCCGCTGTCCCTCTGGGCCCGCCCCCGGCCGTATGCCGGGGGCGGGCCCATGCGCGTGCCCATACCACCCGATGGCGGCGCGGAGCGCCGGTACCCCCGGCGCCGCACCGGGTTCACCCGGATCGCCCGGGCACCCGGGTGAACACGCCCCGGACTCCACCCGAAGGGCGCACAGAGCGTACCGGTGCCGCCACGCTCCGGTGGCAGGCGGCCGCAGCGTGGTTGACGGTGGATCAGGCGCTACTTTTCCGCGAGTCCCCTTGACCGGCATCGTGCCGGCGGTCGCGGTCCGCGCGCCGGAAGGATCATTCTCATGCGTTCTGCACGCACGCTGCTCGCCGGAGCCGCTGTCGCCGCCGTCCTCACCGTCGGCACCCCCATGGCCTTCGCCGACGGCTCCTCCTCCGACCAGGGCAAGAACCTCACCTGGCAGGAGAAGCAGTCCGACAACAGGGGCGGCTCCGACAACTCGAAGGGCTACGACGACAGGAAGTCCGGCGGCTCCGACGAGCACAAGGGTTCGGACGAGCACAAGGGCAACGACGAGCACAAGGGCAACGACGACCACAAGGGCAACGACGACCACAAGGGTTCGGGCGAGCACAAGGGCTCGGACGGCCGCGACGAGGAGTACGCCTCCCCGCACGGCGGCGTGCACACCGGCGGCGGCGGCCTGGCGCTGTCCGGCGGCGGCCTCGCCTCCGGCGCGGTGCTGCTGCTCGGCGGCCTCGGGGCCGGCGCGTACGCGCTGCGCCGCGGCCGCCGCTCGGCCGGCGCGGTCGCCTGACCCCTGCCCCGGCTGATGCCTGACGCCTGATGCCGCCTCTGGGCGCCTCCCCCGGCCGGGGTGGGGCGCACGGGGGCGGCGAGCCGTTGCGGCACCCCTGACGAAGGACTTCGAGCGGAGGACAGGAATGACGGGCGGTCCCCGGTCCGGAATGCCCCGGCTGCTGCGCGGCGGCATGGGCGCGGCAGCGGTCGGCCTGCTGCTGATCTACAACTCGGTGGACACCGGGCCGAGCAAGAACACGGCGGCCGGCCAGGCCGCTCCCCCGGCGGCCGTCGCCCCCGCCGTCCCGGGAGCGGTGGCGGCCGCCGCCACCGCGAACGCCTCGCCCGCGGCGCCGGGCTCACCGGTGCTCAAGCGGGCCAAGCCGACCCGGCTGCGGATCCCGCAGATCGCGGTGGACGCGCCGTTCACCGAGCTCACCCTCAACCCGGCCGGACAGCTCAACGCGCCGCCGCCGGACGACAAGAACCTGGTCGGCTGGTACCGCGACGGCGTCACCCCGGGCGAGCGCGGCAGCGCCGTCGTCGCCGGGCACGTGGACACCACCAAGGGACCGGCGGTCTTCCTGCTGCTGAGCCTGCTGCTGCCCGGCAACAAGGTCGAGGTGAGCCGCGCCGACGGCACCGTCGCGGTCTTCACCGTCGACGCGGTGGAGACCTTCGCCAAGAACGCCTTCCCGGACCAGAAGGTGTACGGCAAGACCCCGGACGCCCAGCTCCGGCTGATCACCTGCGGCGGCACCTACGACAAGAAGCAGCGGGACTACCTGGACAACGTGGTGGTCTTCGCCCACCTGGAGTCCTCGCACAAGGCCTGACGCACACGACGGCCGCTGCTCCCCGGTGGGTCGGGGAGCAGCGGCCGTCGCGTACCGGCCCGCGGGTCAGCCGCGGACGGTGGCTTCGAAGGCGTGGAGGTAGGGGTTGACCGGGCGGACGGCGACGACGTCGAGGCCGGCCTCCTGCATCAGGTGGACCATGCTGCCCTCGGAGTGCTTGGCGCCGCCGACGTTGAGCATCAGCATCAGGTCCATGGCGGTGGTGAAGCGCATCGAGGGGCTGTTGTCGACGAGGTTCTCGACCACGACGACGCGGGCGCCGGGGCGGGCCACGGCGACCACGTTGGCGAGGGTGCGGCGGGTGCTGTCGTCGTCCCACTCCAGGATGTTCTTGATGATGTAGAGGTCGGCGCGCACCGGGATCTCCACCCGGCAGTCGCCCGGCACCAGGCGAGCGCGGGCGGAGAAGGTGCCGCCGTCCTGCAGCCGGGGGTCGGCGCCGGCGACGACCTTGGGCAGGTCGAGCAGGGTGCCGTGGAGGGCCGGGTGCTTCTCCAGCAGGCTGGCCAGCACGTGGCCCTGGCCGCCGCCGATGTCCGCGACCGAGTCGATGCCGGTGAGGTCCAGGTAGGCGGCGAAGTCCTTGGCGGACTGCCGGCTGGAGGTGGTCATCGCCTTGTCGAAGACCTTCGCCGAGTCACCGGCGTCGCTGTGCAGGTAGTCGAAGAACTCCTTGCCGAACAGGTCGGGGAAGACGTTGCGCCCGGAGCGGACCGCCTCGTCCAGCTTCGGCCAGGCCTCCCAGGTCCACGGCTCGGTGCACCAGAGGGCGATGTGGCGCAGGGAGTTGGGGGCGTCCTCGCGCAGCAGCCGGGACATCTCGGTGTGCTCGAAGTGGTCGTCGCCGGTCTCGGCGAAGAGCCCGTAGCAGGTGAGGGCGCGCAGCAGCCGGCGCAGTTGGCGGGGTTCGGTGTCGAGCTGTGCGGCGAGTTCGGTGACTCCGGTCGGGGTGTCGCCGAGGACGTCGGCGACACCGAGCCGGGCGGCGGCACGGACGGCGGCGGCACAGGCGGCGCCGAAGACGAGCTCGCGCAGGCGCATCGCCGGCTGGGCGGTGGGGTTGACGGGTGCGGTGGTCATGGGCTGGTCCTTCTCGATCGGGGGCGTCAGCAACGGCCGGACGGCTCGGAGAGCGAGCAGGTGTTGCGGGCGAAGGAGTTGTCGGAGCCGGTGTCGCGGTCGGCGAGGTCGGCCGGGCCGTTGCCGCTCAGGTGGTTGTCGGCGACGGTCGCCCGGGTGTTGGGGATGCCGACGGCGCTCTTGACGAGGACGATGCCGCCGGAGAAGTCCGAGGCGCCGACGTTGTCGTGGACCTCGTTGTCGGTGACCCGGGTGTCCTCGGTGCCGGTGAGGACGATGCCGGCACCCTGGATGGCGCCGAGGCGCGGGTTGGCCGGGCAGAACTTGTTGTTGGCGACCACCCGGTTGTGCCGGACGTCGAGGTCCCCGGCGCGGGGCACGCCCTCGTCGCCGACCACGAAGACGCCGCTGCAGTTGCCGCTGATCCGGTTGCCCTGGACGGTCAGCACGCGCAGTCGGCGCACGGTGACGCCGACCCGGTTGCCGGTGAGCTCGTTGCCCTCGACGACGGTGCCCCCCGTGTCGGGCGCGCCGCCCTCGCGGTAGGCGTAGTTGGCGAGGAAGACGCCGGACTGGCCGTTGTCCACCGAGCGGTTGCCGAGGATGGCGGCCTTGGTGGAGATCTCCTGGCTGATGCCCTGCTGGGCGTTGTCGTGGACGTAGGTGGCGCGGACGGTCAGGCCGGTGGTGCCGCTGGCGTCGATGCCGTTCTTGCGGAAGCCGGTGACGGCCAGGGCCTCGACGGTGACGCCGGGCAGCGGGGCCGCCTCGGTGCCGACCACGCAGACGCCGTGCCCGGCGGTGGCGCAGGCGTTCTCGGTGCCGTCCCCGGGGGTGATCACGCTGGCCGGTCCGGAGCCGCGCAGGGTGAGGTCGGGGGTGGCGATGCGGACGCTGCCGCGGTAGGTGCCGGCGAGGAGCTGGACGGTGTCGCCGGGCCGGGCGGCATCGACGGCCTGCTGGATCGATTCTCCCGGCTGGACGAGGTGCACGGTGCCACCGGCGGCGTGTGCCGCGGGTGCGGCGGCCAGGGTGGCGAGGACGGTGGTCAGGGCGGTGGTCATTGCGGTGGCGGCGGCGGTGGCCGCGGCGAGGTGGTGGACCCGACGCGTGGGCATGAGTGGTGACCTGTCTTTCGGCGCGCTCGGTGAGGCGGTGGGACGGTGCGGGGGTACGGCGGCGCGGGGGTGCGGGGGTGCGGGGGTGCAGGGGTGGGACGGTGCAGGGGTGGGACGGTGCGGCGGTGGGGCGTGGTGCTCGGGGAGGCGCTCCGACCCGCCGTGTGCGGGTGGTGACGTTCGGTGAGTACGGCCGAGTCGACGGTACGGTCGCCTCCCGGGGGCCGCCACCAGGGCTGGGCTGCCGGACTGACGGGGCGTCGGCCACTGGTGGGACGGCCCGGCGTGGCGTGCGTACCCGGCGCGAGCCCGGGCCCGCGCGCCGTCGCCCGCCGGGACCGTGGCATGCTCGGGGCCATGAGCACCGCGCCCGAACCGACCGCCGCCGCCCGCCGTAACCCGATCGGCGCCCACGTCCCGGTGGCCGGCCGCGGCCTGGCCGGGACGGGACTGGCGTACGCGCGCAAGGTCGGCGCCGAGACGGTGCAGGTGTTCGTGGCCAACCCGCGCGGCTGGGCCACTCCCGCGGGCAACCCGGCCCAGGACGAGGAGTTCCGTACGGCCTGCGCCGAGCAGGGCGTCCCGGCCTGGGTGCACGCGCCGTACCTGATCAACTTCGGCTCGGACAACCAGGCCACCCGGGAGCGCTCGGCCGACTCGCTCCGGCACTCGCTGCACCGCGGGCACGCGATCGGCGCGCTCGGCGTCGTGCTGCACACCGGCTCGGCGGTCGGGACGGCGCCCGGCGGCGGCTCGCGCCGGGCCGAGGCGATGGCGCAGGTGCGCGCCGACGTCCGGCCGCTGCTGGACGAACTGGACGCGCTCGGCGACGACGCTCCCTGGCTGCTGCTGGAGCCGACCGCCGGCCAGGGCAGCTCGCTCTGCTCGCGGCTGGAGCAGCTGGCCGAGTACGTGGAGGCCCTGGACGGGCACCCCAAGGTGGGCGTCTGCCTGGACACCTGCCACGCCTTCGCCGCCGGGCACGACCTGGCCGCGCCCGGCGGGGTGACGGCCGCGCTGGACGCCCTGTCCTCGGCGGCCGGCCCGGGCCGGCTGCGGCTGATCCACGCCAACGACTCGGAGGACGTGGTCGGCGCCCGCAAGGACCGGCACGCCAACATCGGTGCCGGGATGATCGGCGCGGAGCCGTTCCGCGAGCTGTTCGAGCACCCGGAGACGGCCGGGGTGCCGCTGCTGGTGGAGACCCCGGATCGCAAGCACGGCGGGGACGGCACCGGGCACGCGATGGACATCGCGGTGCTGCGGGAGCTGCGCGAGCGGGCGGCCGTCCCGGTCTGAGGTCCGCCGAGGCAGCCGGACTGCCGGAGCTGCCGGTCGGGCGGGGCGGTGGGAGGCTGGAACGAGTCACGCCGCCGGGGCGGACAGCCCGGCCGCCAAGGCGACCGTGGACCGGGTGCGCGCCACCGTGCACGCCGTACCGGGCGCGGACGCCAAGGTCGGCGGGAACACCGCCGTGATCCTGGACGCCGGGCGGGCCGCCGGGAACGACAACCGGGCGATCATCCCGCTGGTGCTCGGGGTGGTGCTGGTGATCCTCGCCGTGCTGCTGCGAGCCGTCACCGCGCCACTGGTGCTGATCGCGACGGTGGTGCTGCCGTACGCGGCGGCGCTCGTGATCAGTGCGCTGTTCTGCGCGCACGTCGTCCACTTCCAGGGCGAGGACAACGCGTTCCCGCTGTTCGTCTTCGTCTTCCTGGTCGCGCTGGGGATCGACTACAACATCTTCCTGATGACCCGGATACGGGAGGAGTCCACCCGGCACGGCACCCGGCAGGGCGCGCTGGTCGGGCTGTCCGCGACCGGCGGGGTGATCACCTCGGCCGGGCTGATCCTGGCCGGCACCTTCGCCGTGCTGGGGACACTGCCGCTGGTGGGCCTGGCCGAGATCGGCTTCGCGGTGGCGCTGGGCGTGCTGCTGGACACCCTGGTGGTGCGTTCGGTGCTGGTCACCGCGCCGACCATGGACCTGGACCGGCACATGTGGTGGCCGGGGCGGCTCTCCCGGCGGCCGGACGTGGTGGCGGCGGAGCCGGGCGGCCCCGGGGGCGGCGGACAGGCGTGAGCCCGGGAACCGCTGCGGCGGTCCCCGGGCTCACGTGCGGATCAGCCGGATCAGCAGTCGCCGATACAGGCGTCCTCCATGTCCGAGTGGACGTTCAACCACTGGGCGTGCGGGCCGAACAGGCCGACACCGGCCGAACCCGACTCCAGGCTCGCGCTGGACGAGGAGTCCGACGCGTGCCACGCCGCCATCGCCGGCGCCGGCGCCGCGAGGGCGGCGGCACCCGTCACCACGGTGATCACGGCGAACTTGCGGATGTTCCCACGAAGCGACATCTGATGTCCCTTTGGCTTGTCTCTGGTCCTCAACCCACGTCCACGAACGGCCAGTTCGAGCCGATTCGACGGGCCGGGAGACGCCCCACCGGGAGGCGCCGGGCCAAGGTTGGCACACGAACCCGCACCGGCGGGCGCGCGCCGCAACCGCGCTGGGACATTCGGGTGACACATCTCCCCCTGCCGGACGAACGCGGTCGTACGCCTGCATTCCGGGTCGAACGGCCTCGCGGGGCGCGCCGGACGAGTGCCCGTCCGAAGGGCGTACGGCCGTAAGTCTTGCGGTGATCCGCCGAGCGGAATGAACAAATCCCATCGATTTGGTGCAAGATGCCGCCCGGTCCGAGCATGAACGGTCGCTCCACCGAGCGCGAGCAGGACCACGAAAGGCGCACCACCCTCATGCAGACCAGCCCCGCCGCACCCCGGCAGGCGACCCGACCGAGCAGCCCGGCCGACCCTGATCCGGCCGACCCTGGTCCGGCCGGCCCGGGGCAGGTCACCCCCGCTCCCCCGAAGAACGGCCGCCGCTTCGGGCTGCCGACCGCCACCGCCCTGGTGATGGGCAACATCATCGGCGGCGGCATCTTCATGATCCCGGCCGCGGTGGCGCCGTTCGGGACGGTCAGCCTGCTCGCCTTCGTCGTCCTCACCGTGGGCGCGATCGCGCTGGCGCTGGTCTTCGGGCAGCTGGCCCGGCGCAACCCGCGCACCGGCGGGCCGTACGTCTACGCCCGGGAGGCCTTCGGGGACTTCGCCGGCTTCCTGTCGGCCTGGTCCTACTGGATCACCACCTGGGTCAGCAACGCCGCGCTCGCGGTGGCCGCCGTCGGCTACCTGGACGTACTGGTGCCGCTCCACCACAGCGTCCCGCTGGAGATCACCGCCGCGCTGGCCTTCCAGTGGCTGCCCGCGCTGGCCAACCTGGCCGGCACCCGGTTCGTCGGCGCCGTCCAACTCGTCTCCACCGTACTGAAGTTCATCCCGCTGCTGCTGGTCTCGGTGGGCGGGCTGTTCTTCTTCGACCCGAAGAACATCGGGCCGTTCGACGCCAGCGGCCAGGGCTGGATGGGCGGCATGACGGCCGCCGCGGCGATCCTGCTGTTCAGCTACCTGGGCGTGGAGTCGGCCGCGATGAGCGCCGGGCAGGTCCGCGACCCGGAGCGCAACGTCGGCCGGGCCAGCGTGCTCGGCACCAGCGGCGCCGCCGTGGTCTACCTGCTGGGCACCCTCGCGGTGTTCGGCACCGTCGCGCACCAGCAGCTGGTCAGCTCCAGCGCGCCGTTCTCCGACGCCATGAACGGCATGTTCGGCGGCACCTGGGGCGGCACGGTGATCGCCGTCGCCGCGCTGATCTCGATGACCGGCGCACTCAACGGCTGGACCCTGCTCGCCGCCCAGGCCCCGTACGCGGCCGCCAAGGACGGGCTGTTCCCGGCCGCCTTCGGCAAGGAGAAGCGCGGCGTGCCGACCTTCGGCGTGATCGCCAGCGTCGCCCTCGCCTCGGTGCTGACCATCGCCAACTTCGCCAGCGGCGCCAAGGGCGCGTTCGACATGCTGGTGCTGGTCACCACCTTCACCGCGGTGGTGCCCTACCTGCTCTCCACCGCCGCCCAGCTGTACTGGCTGGTACGCGGCGCCACCGAGAAGGTCAACGGCCCCCACCTGGTGCGCGACGCCGTGCTCGGCCTCGGCGCCTTCGCCTTCTCGCTCTGGCTCCTGGCCGGCGCCGGCTACGCCGCCGTCTACCAGGGCGTGCTGTTCCTGTTCGCCGGGATCCTGGTCTACGTCTGGATGGCCGGGCGTCGGCGGGTCCGGCCCGCCGAGGGCGACGCTGGCTGACGTCCCGTTGGCCCCCGGCCGGCCCGCCGACCTCCCACCGCCCCGCCCGCTGACCCGAACGCCCCGGTCGGCGGGCGGGTCGGCGGGGCGGGGCCTAGGTTGCGGTGCCAGGGGGCCATCGAGCGAAAGGCTGTTACTGGCATGGCTGGCAAGTTCGAGCTGTACACGGACGAGAGCGGGATGCACCGGTTCCGGCTCAAGGCGAGCAACGGGTCCGTCGTGGTCACCGGCGACCCGCACGAGAGCAAGGACGACTGCCTGAGGAGCATCGAGTCGATCCGCAAGCTCGCGCCGTACGCGGAGCTCAAGGAGACGGCCGGCTCGGCCTGAGGCGACACCGGACGGAACACGCGGGTCGGCGGTGCAAATCGCCGACCCGCGTTCGCTTGTACGACAGATCCCTTTGGCCGGGTGCACGCCGGGCGCGGACACAACTCAGGCATGCGCGTCGCCATCGTCACCGAATCCTTTCCTCCAGAGGTCAACGGAGTCGCCCACAGCGTGCTGCGGACGGCCGAGCACCTGCTCCGCCGGGGCCACCGGCCCCTCGTCGTCACCCCCGCGCCGGCGCGGGGCGCCCAGTGTCCGCCGCAGACCTTCGGCACCGGGGCCGAGGCGGAGCGGATCCCCGTGGTGCACATCCCGTCGATGCCGCTGCCCGGGTACCCCCAGGTGCGGATCGCACTGCCCAGCCGGCAGCTGGCGGCCGCGCTCACCGGGCACCGGCCCGACATCGTCCACCTGGCCAGCCCGTTCGTCCTGGGCGCGCGCGGGATGCAGGTCGCGACCCGGCTCGGGGTGCCCGCGGTGGCCGTCTACCAGACCGATCTCGCCGGGTACGCCCACGCCTACCGGGCCGGGCGGGGGGTCGGGGAGGCCGCGGCCTGGCGCCGGATCCGAGCGGTGCACCGGGCCGCCGCCCGCACCCTGGCGCCGTCCACCCCCGCCGCGCAGGACCTGACCGCGCACGGGGTACCCCGGGTCCAGCTGTGGCCGCGCGGGGTGGACTCGGTGCGCTTCCACCCCCGGCACCGGGACGAGGCCCTGCACCGGGCGCTCGCCCCCGGCGGGGAGGTCCTGGTCGGGTACGTCGGGCGGCTGGCGCCGGAGAAGCGGGTCGACCTGCTGGCCGCCGCCTCCGCCCTGCCCGGGGTGCGGGTGGTGGTGGTCGGGGACGGCCCGTCGGCGCCCGGACTCAAGGCCTCGATGCCCGGTGCGGTGTTCCTCGGGCGCCGCACCGGCGAGGAACTGGCGCGATGTTTCGCGACCCTGGACGTGTTCGTCCACACCGGCCCGCTGGAGACCTTCTGCCAGACCATCCAGGAGGCGATGGCCAGCGGCGTCCCCGTGATCGGCCCGGCCGCCGGCGGCCCGCTCGACCTGGTCGCCCACCACCGCACCGGGCTGCTGGTACCGCCCCGGGACGGCGCGGCGGTCGCCCGGGCGGTCGCCGAGCTGGCCGCCGACCCGGCCCGGCGGGCCGCGTACGGGCAGGCCGGGCGGGCCGAGGTGACCGCCCGGACCTGGGAGGCGGTCGGGGACCTGCTGCTGCGGCACTACGCCGAGGTGCTGGCGGAGCACCGGGGGTCGGCGGTGACAGCGGTGTCGACGGTGGCGGGGTCGACGGTGGCGGGGTCGACGGTGACGGGGTCGGCGGTGACGGGGTCGGCGGTGGCGCCGGGCGTCGCCCAGGCAGCTTCCGCCATGCCGGTCCTGCCGGAGGAGCTGCCGGCATGACGCCCCTGCCCCACGACGGGCCGCTGACGATCGTGCGGCTCGCCAACTTCGTCACCCCGGTCTCCGGCGGTCTGCGCACCGCGCTGCGCCATCTGGGCGCCGGGTACCGGGCGGCCGGGCACCGGCCGGTGCTGATCGTGCCCGGTGAGCGGCGCTCCGAGGAGGACACCGAGCAGGGCCTGGTCATCACCCTCCCCGGCCCCGTCCTGCCGGCCAGCGGCGGCTACCGGCTGCTCACCGACCGACGGGCGGTGGCCGCCGAACTGACCCGGCTCAGCCCCGACCGGCTGGAGGTCTCCGACCGTACGACCCTGCGCTGGACCGGCGGTTGGGCCCGCCGGCACGGCGTCCGCTCGGTGGTGGTCTCGCACGAGAGCGCCACCGGGCTGCTGGGCACCTGGGGCATGCCCGGCCCGCTGGCCGTCGCGGCCGCCGACCGGCTCAACGCGGCGACCGCCCGCGCCTACGACTCGGTGCTCTGCACCACCGACTGGGCGGCGGCCGAGTTCCGCCGGATCGGCGTGCCCAACCTGGTCCGGGCACCGCTCGGGGTGGACCTGACGGCGATGCGCCCGCTGCCGACGGACGTACGGGCCGTGCGGCGGGCCCGGTACGCGGCGCCCGGTGACGTCCTGCTGGTGCTCTGCTCCCGGCTCTCGGCCGAGAAGCGGCCCGAACGGGCGATCGAGGCACTGGCCCGGCTGCGGGCGCGGGGGCTGCCCGCCGTCCTGACGGTGGCCGGGACCGGCCCGCTGCGGGAGCGGCTGGCCGCCCGGGCCGCGCGGCTGCGACTGCCGGTGCGCTTCCTCGGCCACCTGAACGGGCGCGCGGAACTGGCCGGACTGCTGGGCAGTGCCGACGTGGTGCTGGCCCCCGGGCCGGTGGAGACCTTCGGGCTGGCCGCGCTCGAGGCGCTGGCCTGCGGCACGCCGGTCGCGGTCAGCCGCTCCTCCGCGCTGCCCGGACTGGTCGGGCTCGCCGGGGTGGCCGCCGTCGACTCCGGGGCCGGATTCGCCGCCGCTGTCAGGGAGTTGCTGGGGCGACCGGAGTCGGTACGGCGGGCGGCCGCCCGGGCGCAGGCCGAACGGTACGGCTGGCCGGCGGCGGTGGCGGCCTTCCTGGCGGCGCACGGGGTGCGGGAGTCCGGCGCGGCGGGCGGGGTGCGGGAGTCCGGCGCGGCGCGGGGGTTCGGCGAGGACGGGCGTCTTGGCGGGGAGGAGCGGAACTCCGGTGCACGGCAGAGGGGTCGGGATGAGCGTGCTGGACGCCGGGCCTGACCGGGCGGCGGAGGACCGGCCGACCGCGGGCGAGCTGCTGCGCTTCGTCGCGCTCGGGGACTCGCTGACCGAGGGGATCGGGGACCAGGTCGGCGAGCGGTGGCGCGGCTGGGCCGCCGTCCTCGCCGAGTCGCTGGCCCCCGAGGGGCGGACCGTCGAGTTCACCAACCTGGCCTACAGCGGCGCCCAGACGGCAGATCTGACGATTCGTCAACTACCGGTGGCGCTGTCCCGGCGCCCCCAGCTGGCAGCCGTACTGGTCGGCGGGAACGACACCCTGCGGGGCGGCTTCGACATCCGGCGCACCACCCTGGAGCTGGACGCCACCCTGGGCGAACTGTCCGGCCACGGCGCCGTGTTGCTCACCGCCTGCCTGCCCGACCCCGGCACCCTGCTCCGCCTCCCGGCACCGCTCGCCCGCCCGCTGGCCCGACGGATGCGCGCGGTCAACACCGTGGTGCACGCCCTCACCGCGCGGCACCGGGCCGTACACCTGCACATCGCCCGACTGCCCTGGTGCGACCAGCGGCGACTGCTGAGCGTGGACCGCCTCCACCCCAGCGCCGAGGGACACCACCTGATCGCCCGCCGGTTCCACGAACTGCTCGGCACGGCCGGGCACCCGCTCGGCCCGCCACCCGCCGTCGAACCCGCCGAACCCCCGCCTGGCCGGACCGCCGACCTCTGGTGGATGGCCACCCGGGGCACCCGCTGGGTCGCCGCCCGCAGCACCGACCTGCTGCCGGGCCTGCTCGCCCTGGCGGCGGTGGAGGGCGCCGCCCGGCTGCGCGGGTCGAGCGGGCGGCACGACGAACAGATGGCCCGGGCGGCGGCCCAGGCGCTGGCCTCGCTGGGGTGAGGACGCGGGCGGGTCCGGTCGGTCCGGTCGGTTCGAGGGTGCGGGGACGAGGCGCGGGGACGAGGCGTGAGGCCGAGGCGAGTGCATCGCGAGCGATCCGCGCAGGAGTTCGGCGGGAACCATGAGCTCCGACGGGGGTGTCGTCCCCGGGGAACGATGTGGCGGAGGGAGCCGGGGTGGAAGCGTCGGGCATGACGGGACGGGGGATCCTGGCCGCGGCCGGGGTGCTGTTCCCGGACGGGCAGGGGCGGGTGCTGGTGGTGCGACTGCCGTACGACCGGAAGCACCCGGTGGCGATCCCCGGCGGCGGGTGGGAGCCGGCCGACCACTCGCCGCGGGAGACGGCGGAGCGGGAGATCGCCGAGGAGCTGGGGTTCACGCCCCGGCTGGGGTCGCTGGCCTGCGTCGACTGGGCGATGTCTCGGACCCGTCCGCCGATCGTGGCGTACCTGTACTGGGCCGAGCCGCTGACGGTGGAACAGGTGGCGGCGATCCGGCCGGACGCCGCAGAGGTCGGCGGTTGGGTGTGGCTGACCGCGGAGGAGGCGGGGCACGCCCTGCCGCCACGGCTGTCCCGGCGGGTGACGGCCTGTCTGCGGGCACCGCGGACGGCCGGGCCGCTGGAACTGGAGGACAGCCGGCCGGCCGGGCACACCCTGCGGTCGCTGCCCGCCGACGGGCCGGCACCCGAGTACACCGGGCTGGCCGCGGCGCCCGGGCTGGCCGCGGGCTCGGAGTCGGGAACAGGAACGGGAACAGGAACAGGGTCGGAGCTGGCGTCGGGGTCGGACCTGGCTCCAGGGTCGGCGGGGGTGGCGGCGGCGGAGCCACCGATGGACCGGGACACCTACTACGCCACCCGGCCACGGATCCGGGCGAAGGCGCGGGCGCTGTTCACCGACGGTGACGGCCGGGTGCTGCTGGTGCGGCTGCGTCCGTGGGACGGGCCGCGCGGGCGGGTGCCGTACTGGACGCTGCCGGGCGGCGGGGTCGAAGCGGACCGGGAGACGCCCCGGATGGCGGCGCGCCGGGAGATCCGCGAGGAACTGGGCTGGGAGGTCGAGCCGGGGCCGCTGCTGGCGCTGGACTGGCAGCCCGGGGTGGCAGCCGACCCGGGGGCCGACCCGGCGACCGGCCGGGACACCGCCGTCCTGGTGTACGTGTACGACGGCGGCCCGGTGACGGCGGAACAGCTCTCCTCGATCACGCTGCAGGAGCAGGAGCTGGTGGAGTGGCGGCTGTGCGGTTCGGACGAGGCGCGGGCGCTGCTGTCCGGGCCGTCCTGGAGCCGGGTCGCCGCCGCGTTGGCGGCCCGGGCGCGGTCGGGCGGGCCGGTCGAGCTGGTGCGCGGGCGGGCCGCCGCTCCGGGGGTTGGGAACCCTCCGGCGGGTGAACACTGGGGGCATGCAGAACGCGATCACTGAGGTGCTGACCGGTCGGCGGGTCGAGGCGGTCAGCGGCGGAGTCCGGCTCGACCTACGGCTCGACGGGCCGGTGACGGTACGGGTGGCGCACGAGTTCCGCTTCGCGGCGCCGTCCTTCGCCGCGCCGGAGGAGGTCGAGCACTTCTTTCCGGCGCTCACCTTCCGGCCGACCCCGCCCCTGCTGGCGCTGGTCGGCCGAACCGTCGACGCCGCCCGGATCACCCTGGCCGGCGGCCTGGAGCTGGGTTTCGCTGAGGGCGGTGCGCTGTCCGTCCCGCCGCACGCGCTGCTCGCACCGTGGAGCGTGCTGACCGCCGCCGGCGCGGTGTGCGCGGGGCTCGCGGGCGGCGAGGTCCGGTGGACGGAGCCCGGCGGGGCGTGAGCCGCCGCCGGGGCCTCCTCCGCGGCTCGGTCCCGTCGTCGGACCGGGCCCCGTACCCGGTCAGACCTCCAGGTCGGCCTCGATCCGGGTGAGCTGGTGGCGGGCCATCGCCAGGTTGGCGCGGCCCTTGTCCAGCGCCAGGTAGAGGAACAGGCCCTTGCCGGTGCGGCCGGAGAGCGGCCGGATCAGGTGGTACTGGCTGCTCAGCGTGATCAGGATGTCCTCGATGCCGTCCTGCAGGCCGAGCATGTCCATGGTGCGCATCTTGGCGCGCACCACGTCGGTGTTCCCGGCCGCGGCCACGTTGAGGTCCGGGCCGCCAGGGCCGTCGAGGGTGGCGAGCGCCATGCCGCTGTTGTAGTCCACCAGGGCCGCGCCGATGGCGCCTTCGATGGTGGTCATGGCCTGCTTGAGCGCGGCGGATGCGTCGGTCATTCTGGTCAACTCCTGTTGGTCGGTGGGCTGGTAGGTCAGGGGGTGGACTGTTGGGTCAGGTGGGCGGCGAGTCCGAAGGGTCTTCGACCGGGGCGGGTCAGCCCGCGTCGCGCGGGTCCTTCGGCACCAGGGCGTCGTTGAGCAGCTCGGCGATGCGCCGGGCGCAGCGGCGGGCCTCCAGGTGGAGCCGGCCGACGTTGACGTCCGGAAGCGCCAGCAGGGTCAGCACGCAGCTGCCGCCGGCCGCGTAGGTGGCGACGTAGCCGTGCTCGCCACGCACCAGCGACTCGCGGAACTCGCCCTGGCCGGTGGTGTCCGCCAGCCGCTGGGCCAGCGAGAGCGAGGCCGCCGTCATCGCGGCCAGCCCGGAGGGTTCGGTCCCGTGGGTGTCGTGCGCGACCAGCAGGCCGTCCACGCTGGCCACCAGGCCGCCCGCGAGGTGCGGGACACGGCGTTTGACGGCGCGGAGTTCGGCGAGCAGCTCGGTCTCCAAGGCGATCAGTTGTCTCCTTCCGACACGCTGCTTGAGCGCCCGCCTCATGGCCGGGACGGCGGGGTCGCGGGCGGAGAGTGGCTCAAAGTCGGGCCTCCAAAAGGTCTCGGACCCGGGTCAGCAGCGCGATGTCCGGGTCGGGGACGGTCAGCGGGTGGGCCGCTGCCGTGGTGGGCGGTCGATCGGAGCGCGTGGGGGCGGGCGCGGGGGCTGCGGGGCCGGGGCCGGGGGCTGCGGCGCCAGGGGGCGGGGTGCTGGTGGCCGGGAGGCTGCGGAGGGTGGCGCCGGGAACCCGGCGGTGCAGGCCGCCGCCGGGGCGGGCGGGTACGGCGGCCGGCCGGCCCCGCACTTCGGCCGGTCGGGCGGAGGCGGCTCCGGGTTGCCCGGGTGCGGGTCCGGACTGTCCGGCGGCAGGCTGTCCGGCGGCGGGGTGCCCGGGTGCGGGGTGCCGGGGTGCGGGGTGCCCGGGTGCGGCGACCGGGGGCTGACCGGTCGGCGCGGCGTGCCGCGGGGCGTCGAGCAGTCCGGCGGCGGCCAGCCGACGGACATCCGCCGTCACCCCGAAGCCGGAGCGGCCGAGCAGCCGGGCCAGGTCCGCCGGGGTTCTTCGGCCGTCGGCGTGGTCGAGCAGTTCGCGTCGGCGTCGGCCGGGTGGGCGGTGCGAGGGGCGCCGGCCGTGCTCGACCGGACGCACCGGCGCGGTATCGAGCTGCGGCCAGGGCCAGATCCGGTCGAGGAGTTGGTGGCGGCGCTCGACTTCGCGGCCGAGCCGCGCCGGGTCGACCAGCGCCACGGGGCCGAGCCAGTGCCGGGCGTCGGGCTCGAACCGCCAGGTGCCGCCCGCCCGGTCGGCGAGGACGAAGTAGGATGCGTCGAACAGCGTGCCCAGGTGGCCGAGTTCGAGTTCGCCGCGGGTGAGCAGCTGCCGTTCGACCAGTACCTCGCCGACCCGCCGCTGCGGACCATGGCGGTGCAGCAGCTCGGCCCAGTCCCCGGGGGTGATCCGGCCGCAGCCGGTGAGCAGGTCGGCCAGCCCGGGTGCGCGCGGGGACTCGGCGGCGGCCACCTGACCGTCGACCAGGTAGACGTTGCCGAGCGGACCACACAGGGCGCCGGTGGCCCGGCGGGCGGCGAGCAGGGCGACGGCCTCGCCCGGGGTCCTGGGCGGGGCGGACCCGGCCCGGTCGGTCGGTTCCGCCAGCGGCGGTGCGGCGGTCACGCGGGCCACCGCCGGGTGGCCACGGTGATCGGGGCGGCCGAGGCGGTCACGGCCGTCGTGGCGGCGTGGTCGGCTGGCCGGAATGCGGCGGTCGGTGCGGGCCTCGCGCTCACCCCAGCACCAGCTCCTCGGCGAGGGCCTGGAGACGGAAGCGGGCGACGGCGAGGTTGCCCGACTCCCGGTCCAGCCAGAGGTGCAGGACGAGCCGGCTGTCGAAGACGGTGTCGATGAAGCGGATCAGGTGGTAGCTGCGGCCCGCGGTGACGATGATGTCCTCCAGCGGGGAACGCCGGTCCTCCGCCACGGTGAAGGTCTGACTCTCAACTGCCGCGCGCACCAGGTCGGTTGCCTCGGCGGCCGCGGTCTCGTGCTCGCCGACCGGGCTGTCCCCGAGGCTGCCGAGGGCGAGTCCGCTGCTCCAGTCGACCAGGCTCGCCGAGCGGGCTCCGGCGATCGCCATCGCTCCGGAGAGGCATTCGTCGATACCCGGCACACCGGCTCCTTCGAGGGGGGTCTGGGTGGCCGGGCGCAGCGCGACTCCGGCCGGGTCGCCACCAGCAGTGGCAGGTTCGACACGGAAGGCTACTGCCGGATTCCATATGACGAACATTCCAATGGCATATTCACACCAGATGCGGCGAGTTCAAGCCAAGGTATGAGGGAGCGTCAGATCTATCCGACGAGCAAACCCGCTGGCCGGTCGGGCGTCGCGGCGTATCGCTCATCGGCCACCTGGTACGGGACCTTGGCCGATACCGGATCGCAGCCGCGGGTTTCGAGGGCCGAAGTGCGATAAGAGGGCCCACTGGTCGGCGACCGGACGTCGGCGACCGGGCATGGGCAGCCAGGCGCACGGACGGGCGGGGAGCCAGGACGGTCAGGACGGCCAGGACGGTCAAGCGCGCATGACGAAGGGGCCCGTTCCGTTGGACGGAACGGGCCCCTTCGGGTGGAGCGCCAGGCCCGGATCGCACGGACTCTTCCTACTGAAAGTAGGACGTGCTCTGGTAGCACCGCTGACGCATGTTCGAGAAGTCTTCGTTTCGGAAGATCATTTCCCCTCGACGAGAAGAACAGTAGCAGGTCATCACGCCTGGTCAGAAATCCGCTCAGGTGGCCGGGGACGGGCCGGCCGCTCGGCCCGGGGCAGAAGGGCGGGCGGCTCAGGCCTGGCCGACGGCCTCGGCGAGCAGCCGGTAGGAGTCCAGCAGCGCGGTGCGGTCGTAGCTGCTGGTCGCGACCAGGAACTCGTCCGCGCCGCTGCGCGCCACCAGGGCGGCAAGCTCGGCGACCGCCTGCTCCGGAGTCCCCGCGATGTGGCCCTTGAGCGACTGCTCGAACGCGGCCCGCTCGCGCTCGCTCATCGCCCGCGCCCGGATCTCGGCGGCCGGGGCCAGCGGCGGGAACTCCCCATGGGTGCGGGAGTACGCGCCGGCCCAGGCCTCCGGGACGAGCAGCTCGCGCGCCCGCTCCTCGGTGTCGGCCACCGCGACCGTGCCCGAGACCACCACATACGGCTCGGCGGCCTGGGCGGAGGGGCGGAAGCGGCTGCGGTAGGCGTCTATCGCGGCGAGCATCCGGTCCTCCCCGCGCGCGGCGGCGATCACCAGCGGCAGCCCGGCCTCGGCGGCCAGGTCTGCGCCCGCGCCGGTGGCCAGGACGAAGGCCGGCACGTGCAGGCCCTCGGCCGGGCGGGCGTGGACGTCCCGGTATACCTGCTGCGAGCCGTCGAAGTAGCCGAGCAGTTCCCTCAGCTGGCCGCCGAAGTCGTCCGCGGCGTCCTTCTCCCGACCGAGCGCCCGCCGGACGCCGTCGGTGAAGCCCACCGAGCGGCCGAGACCCATGTCGATCCGCCCCGGGAACAGTGCCGCCAGCACCCCGAACTGCTCCGCCACCACCATCGGCTGGTGGTTGGGCAGCATCACCCCGCCGGTGCCGACCCGGATCCGGCTGGTGGCCGCCGCGACCGCCGCGGCGAGCACCGTCGGCGCCGATCCGGCCACCCCGGGCACGCCGTGGTGCTCGGAGACCCAGAACCGGTGGTAGCCCAGCCGCTCGACCTCGCGGGCGAAGGCCACCGTGTTCCGCAGCGCCTGCGCCGGCTCCTCGCCCTGTCTGGTCCGGGAGCGGTCGAGGACGGAGAGCCTGGTCGCGGGCGTAGCGCTGGTCACGTGGGTGGACAACAGCCGCCCGCCGGGTGGGCATTCCCCGGGCCTGCGCCCAAGGGTGCCGCCGTCACCGCCCGTCGGACCCCGGCCCGGCCTCGGCCCGCGCCCGCCCGCGGTATTCGGCCCGGGCGTACGACCGCCGTCCTACGACGGCCCCAGGGCTTGTACACCGACAGGATGACGTTGAACAGGTAGAGCGAGAGCGCGACCGACGGGACGATCACCGTGTTGTAGCGGACGAAGCCGAGGTCCGCCACCGGTATCGGGCCGGTCGGGTGGGCGTCCGCGACGCGGGCCGCGTCGTGCAGCCGGTCGGTGAGGGCGAAGACCGAGGCGGCCATCGCTCCGAGCGTCAGCCAGAACTTGGTGCTCACCCAGTAGTACCGGAACAGGCCCCAGGACGTGCCGAGCCCCAGCGCCACCCCGCTCAGCAGGGTGAGCAGGCTCAGCGGCAGGATGAGCGGATCGCCGAGCAGGCCCATCGCCCGGTAGGCAGTTCTCAGCCGGTCGGCGTCGTCGGTGGTCAGCGCCGTCACCGCCAGGGTGAGCAGGCAGAGCATCAGCGCCAGCCAGCTCACCGAGACGACGACGTGCAACACCACCAGTCGCTTGCGCGCCCCCGGCGACAGGCGGCGGCCGGCGGACCGCCGCCCCGCGCCGGGGGACGGGACGGCTCCGGGGGACGGGCGCACGGGCACCTCCTTCGAGTCGGGTCACGAGGACGCGCCCAGACTCCCCCGCCCGCCTCTCATCGGGCATCTGACGGTGGAGGTAACTTCGGCTACTCCCGGCCGAGTACGCGCCCGGGAGCAGCCGTGGCCGACCGACTCCCCCGGGAGTACGCCCAACCCCCCCAACAGGTCCGCCGGTCCGCCGGTCAACCAGTCCACCAGCCCACCAGCCCGTCAGTCCGTCAGTCCGTCAGTCCGTCACCGCGAAACCCTGGGCCGCGCCCAGCCGGTGCAGCGAGTCCGATCCGGGGATGCCGTCCGCGGCCCCCGCCGTGTAGCCGCACCGCCGCTGCCAGCCCGCGTACGCCGTGACCGTGAGGGTGCCGTAGGAGCCGTCCACCCAGCGCTGTTCGAGCAACCCCTCGTCCGCCAGGGCCTGTTCGACGATCGCCACCTCGGCCCCGTACGTCCGGTGCCCCTGATCGGCGCCCGGGTCGCTGTGCGCCGCCGCGACGACGTGGGCGAGCGAGACGGTACGCGGCCCGGGCAGGTAGCCGAGCAGCCGGCGCAGCGAGCCCTCGCCCGGCACGCCGTCCGCGGCCTGCCCGGAGTAGCCGAGGCTCGCCTGGTAGTCGGCGTAGTTCTCGGTGTCGGCGTCCGTCCAGTCCGGTCCGGGCCCGGAGTGGTAGTGGCTGCCGAAGCCGGCCGTGACCAGCGCCCGTCCGACCGCGGTGACCTGGTAGCCGTGGGCGCCGTAGCCGTACGCCAGGCCGTTGATGGTGGCCTGGTAGCGGGCCGGGGTGGGGTCGGCGGGCGGCACCGGGTGCTGCTGGGAGGGCGGGGTCGGCGAGCCGGGGCCGACGGTGAAGGCGGGCCAGGAGCCGGGGTCGACGTGGTCGTTGAAGGGCACGTGGGCGTGGGCGTACCAGCCGCCGACGGTCTCCCAGACCCGCTCGTCGCGGTGCTCGGAGAAGTCGGTCGGCCGCCCCATCGGCCACAGGTCGGGCACGCCCCAGGTGGAGATCCAGGCGTGGATCCGGTCCCAGCCCGCGCAGGGGGTGTCGACCAGCCGCGGGTAGACCGTGCCCTGGTGGCGGCAGTAGGGGAAGAAGACCGCCTCGATCTGGATCACCACCAGCCCGGCCCGGTTGGTGCGGGTGGGGCTCTGGGTGGGGCTGAGCAGGCTCTTGGAGCGGGAGTCGGCGGGGAACAGCTGGGTGGCGCGGCCGGTGAACGGGTCCCAGACCAGGTGCGGGGCGTCGCCGGCGCCGGGGCCGGTGAAGTACCCGACCAGGTCCTCGTAGGAGCACCAGTCCTGCGGTGCGGCGGCGGTGGCGTTGCGGTCCCAGGTGATGTGGGCGATGGCCTTCGGCGGGTACTGGTGGTCGGTCGGTGCGTGGTCGCCGAGGTCGTGGATCTCGGCACCGGGCAGCCACAGCTCGGGCATGATGGCTCCTCCGAACGGCGTAGTGGCGTCGTTGCCGGTATCGGCAGGTCCGCGTCGGGGATTGACCCCGACGGCGGGATTGGCGGCGTTGAACCTCCGACGCCCGCACGGCCGTTCGGATCATCGAGGGGAGTTCGTCCTGGCGTGCGAGCCGGGGGCCCGCGGCGCGCGCCGCCGGCTCCGTACTGCGTCCTGCCCGGAATTGGGCCCGGGGAAGCCCGGGAGGCCCCGGAAGCCGCCGGGAGGGGGCGCATTCCACCTCGCCGCAGCCGCCCTGTCAATCGTTGACTCGGGCAGTGGTCTAGTCCACGGTGGTGAGCTCGTAGCCCTCACATCGCCATTGCCGCAACGATTCTGACGAACCGACGGAGAACCAGCGCCATGCAGAGAGTCTGCCTCGCCCTGCCCACCATGCGTCCCTGCCCCGAGACCATCGCGGAACTCGCCGAGGAGGCGGCCTACGCCGTCGCGAACTTCGGGGTCGAGGTCCACCTCCTCGTCCTCGACACCACCGACGCCGCCGGGTTCGCGGAGAACGCGCGCGCCGTGGCCGCCCTGGCCCCCACTGCCGGCGTGGTCGTCCACCACCTCGGCGAGGACCGGCAGCGGCACTTCCTGCGCCGGGTCACCGAGGGCTCCGGCGCCGCCGACCCCGACCTGCTGCTCGACCTGATGCTCCCCCGGGCCGTCGCGTACGGCTCCTGCGTCAACCGGCTCTTCCTGGGCGCGGCCGCCCTGGGCTGCACCTCGGCGCACCTGCGCAACGACGACGCCGACTTCCAGGTCGTCGACGGCCGGAAGATCTTCCCGATCCACCACGAGCTGCTCTCGATCGGCCGACCGGCCGGCGAGGCGGTGGCCGGCGTGTCCCGCTCCGAACTCGACCCGGCCGACGCGGACAAGCCGGTGATGCTGGTCAGCGGCTCCTTCATCGGCGAACTCAACGTGGACATCGGCGAGATCCACGAGCTGGACCCGGCCGTCTACCGCGACCTGGTGCGCCTGTGGACCCCGCCGGTGTGGTCCGAGGAGGAGCGGGACGCGATGGTGGACGTCTCCTTCAAGGGCGCCGGCTCCGAGCCGTTCAGCACCGACGAGTCCGTCCTCGGCGTGCCCGACATCTGGGACGTCTACATGTGCAACATCGCCCTGGACCACCGGGCCTACGAGGTGCTGCCGCTGCTGCCCTCGATCGAGACCATCGGCAGTGACTACGCCCTGCTGCACGCCTTGGTCCACTCCCGGCTGCCGGGCGTCGTCCACAACCGCCACATCGTCAACTACTACACGCCCGAACGCCGCATCGGCGCCGGCTTCATCAACTACCAGATGCGGTTCGTCAAGTTCCTGCTCTCGATGCTGTACCTGTACCCGGTCTACGGCGGGATGATCGACCTCGGCCGCGGGATGCTGGACGAGCGGCACGCGCTGAAGGCCGAACCGATCCTCGACCTGGTGCGGGGCAGCGTCGACTGGGACCGCGCCGGGAACGTGCACTGCCTGGACGTCCTGGACCGCTCCTACCGCAAGCTGGGCGGCAAGTACGCCGAACTCGCGGACGTGGTCGCCGGGCGGCGCCAGCAGCTCCTGGACGAGGCCCAGCAGGACGCCGAGCGCTGGGCTGTGCTGGTGGAGGCCTGGGGGGCACTGGTGGCCGCCGCCCGCGCACAGGGGCTGGACACCGGCGCCCCGGGCCCGGACGCCGACGCGGAGGTACCGGCCCGGTGAGCGAGGACCTCCGGATCCGACGACTGGCCGACGACGACTGGGACGCCGTGGTCGCGCTGGAACACGACGCCTACGCGGCCGACGGCCTGTCCGAGGGTCGGGAGGCGCTGCAGTCCCGGGCCCGCAGCTCGCCGGGCACCTGCCTCGTGCTGGAGCAGCGCGGCGTCGTCCGCGGCTACCTGCTCAGCCTGCCCTACCCGCCGCTGCGCTGCCCGGACCTCACCCGGTCCGAGGAGACCGCGTACGCCTCCACCAACCTCCACGTGCACGACCTGGTGATCGCCGAGGACTTGCGCGGCCGGGACGTCGCACTGGACATCATGCGGCACTTCCGGGCGCAGGCCGAGGAGTCGGGCTTCGAGCGGATCTCGATGGTCGCGGTACGCGGTGCGGACATCCTGCTGCGGCTGCTCGGCTACCGGGCCCACCGGGAGGTGGCCGTCCCGGACTGCTACGGGCGCCGCGCGGTCTACATGTCGACACCCGTGCGCTGACCCGCTGCCGAGGGGCGAGGACCACCCCCTCGACCGAGGCTGCCGGCCCCGCGTCCCGCACGCGGGGGCCGGGCGGCGAGGACCACCCCCGTACGCCCAGGGAGCCGCGAGGTGCCCGGCGCGTCCGGGGGTGGTTGCAGTTCAGTCTCCGTTCAGTCCGGTAGGGGTGTGTCGTGGCCGATGGTCCGGGAGCCTGGTGGCAACGGCTCATGCGGCGGGGGGAGTTGCCATGGGGGACGGCCAGGAGCTGGTACCGGGCGTGGTGGGGGCGCTGGTCCGGCTGGCTCGGGGCGCGACGGGCGCGACGGGCGGGTCGGGGCAGGCGGTGGCCGAGGTGGTGCGGGCCAGGCTGCGGCTGATGCCGGAGGGGGCGCGGGCCCTGGCGGCGGTCGAGGGCGGCCCGGACGATCCGCGGGCGCGCGCCGCGCTGACCTCGGCCGTCGGCCAACTGCTGGCCACCGACCGGGGGTTCGCCCAGTACCTGGCCACCACCGTGCTCGGCACGCCGACCGATCCGAGCACCGTCCAACTGCGGACGAACCCGGAGGCCGACCCGCGCACCGTCCAGCTGCGGACCGGTCCGGAGGCGGACCCCCGGACCGTCCACCTGCGCACCGACCCGGAAGCCGATCCACGCACCGTCCAGCTGCGGACCGGCCCGGAGTCCGGCCCGAGCACCGTCCAGCTCCGGGTGGATCCGGCGGCCGCCGGCGCCCAGGCCCTGGCCGCCCGACGCGGCAACGTCGCGATCATCGTCGCGCTGGCCCTGGTCCTGATCGCCGCGCTGGTCGCGCTGGGCATCAACCTCGGCTCGCGCCCGCTGCTGCGCCCCACCGGGCCCGACTTCGCGCACGCCGCGCGGACCATCCGCGACCCCGCGCAGGTGCGGGGCGTGCTGCCGGACGTGGCGGCGATGCCGGGCGGCTGGCAGGTGGAGAGCGGGCCGCGCTCCGGGGCCGACAGCGGGCCGGACGCGCCGTGCCTGCTCCCGGACGCCTGCGACCAGCAACTCGCCTACGCCACCGTGACGTTCCGTGCCGTTCCGGTCCAGACCGTGCGGTTCACCGTGGTCACCTTCGCCTCCGCCGAGGCGGCCGGCCGGGCCTTCGGCAGCAGCCTCGACCCGGCGGACGGCGAGGGCGCCGCCGCCACGGTGACCATCCCGTCGATCGGCGACCAGAGCGCCGCCCGCACCCACGGCTCGTCGCAGGCGGAGGCAGTGGTCCGGGTCGGCTCGACCCTGCTGTCCGTACAGGACGACGGGCCCGGCGCGGCCGCCACCACGCCCGCCCTGGTCCTGTTCGCCCGGCTGCTCGCCGAGCGCGCCCGGCAGGCCGAAGACGGCCACGCCCCGGACGCGGTCTTCCACTCCGGCGTCTGAGCCGCCGCGATCCCGCCACGCCCCGCAGGCCCCACCGGCCCGCGGGGCGTTCCCGTTGCCCCGGCACCCCGGCCGCACCTCCCGTCCCCGTCGCCCGAATGCATGTATCGCTCTCTTGACTGGCGTCACGAGCGCGCCATACTGGCTTCACTCCCGCTCGCACGACGAGGTGCCCGCCCATGGAGCTCTCCCCCTCGGCGCACGTGGACACGTTCTGCCGAGACCATCTGCCGCCCTTCGACCAGTGGCCCGAACTCCTCTTCGAACTACCGGAGTTGGCCTACCCCGACCGCCTGAACTGCGCGGCGGCCCTGCTCGACGACACCATCACCCGCCTCGGACCCGACCGCCGCTGCCTGCTCACCCCCACCGAGCGGTGGAGCTACGGCGAACTGCGCGACCACGCCGACCGGATCGCCCGGCTGCTCACCGAGGAGCTGGGCCTGGCCACCGGCAACCGCGTCCTGCTGCGCGGCCCCAACACGCCCTGGCTGGCCGCCTGTTGGCTCGGCGTCCTGAAGGCCGGCGGAGTGGTGGTCACCACCATGCCGCTGCTGCGCGCGGGCGAGCTGACCGGACTGGCCCGGATCGCCCGCCCCACCCTCGCCCTGTGCGACCACCGCTTCCTCGCCGAACTCGACCAGGCCGACACCCCCGGCCTGCGCGTCCTGGCCTTCGGCGGCCCCGGCCCCGAGGACCTCACCGCCCGCTGCGCCGCCCATCGCCCCGGCTTCACCGCCGTACCGACCGCCGCCGACGACGTCGCCCTGATCGCCTTCACCTCCGGCACCACCGGCCGCCCCAAGGCCACCCTGCACTTCCACCGCGACGTGCTGGCCAACGCCGACACCTTCTCCCGCCACCTGCTCCGCCCCACGCCCGAGGACCTCTTCACCGGCACCCCGCCGCTCGGCTTCACCTTCGGCCTCGGTGGGCTGCTGGTCTTCCCGCTGCGGGCCGGCGCCGCCAGCCTGCTGCTGGAGCAGACCACCCCCGAACAGCTCGCCGAGCTGGTCCGACGGCACGGCGTGAGCGTGCTGTTCACCGCGCCGACCGCCTACCGGGCGATCCTCGCCGCCGGGCTGGCCGACCGGCTGGCGGGCGTGCGGCACTGCGTGTCGGCGGGCGAGCCGCTGCCCGCCGCCGTCTGGGCGGCCTTCCACGCCGCCACCGGCCGCCGCCTGATCGACGGCATCGGCGCCACCGAGCTGCTGCACGTGTTCATCTCGGCCGCCGAGGACGACATCCGGCCCGGCTCCACCGGCCGCCCCGTCCCCGGCTACCAAGCGGCGATACTCGACGGGCAGGGCGCCCCGGTACCGGACGGCGAACCCGGGCTGCTCGCCGTCAAGGGCCCGACCGGCTGCCGCTACCTGGACGACGAACGCCAGCGCGACTACGTCCGCAACGGCTGGAACCTCACCGGCGACACCTACCTCCGCGACCAGGACGGCTACTTCTGGTACCAGGCCCGCAACGACGACATGATCGTCTCGGCCGGCTACAACATCTCCGGCCCCGAGGTGGAACAGGCGCTCGCCGCCCACCCGGCGGTGGCCGACTGCGCCGTGGTGGCCGCCCCGGACGAGCGGCGCGGCACGGTGGTCAAGGCGTACGTGGTGCTGGCCGGGGGCGCCTCGGCCGGTGCGGAGACCGTCAAGGAGCTCCAGGAGCACGTCAAGCGCACCATCGCGCCGTACAAGTACCCACGCGCCGTCGAGTTCGTCACCGAGCTGCCGCGCACCGCCACCGGCAAGCTGCTGCGCGCCGAACTCCGAAGGAGGGCCGCCCTGGAACCGCGACCGAACCCCGCCAGTGTCACCATCGAGCGCCGGGTCGAGTGGTCGGACACCGACGCCGCCGGGCACTACCACTTCTCCGCCGTGCAGCGCTGGGCGGAGGCGGCGGAGGCGGCGCTGCTGCGCCGGCTCGGGCTGGCCGAGCTGTTCGGGCGGATCCCCCGGGTGCACTTCGAGGCGGACTACCGCGAGCGGCTCTGGTTCGGGGACGTCGTCCGCACCGAGCTGCGGGTGGTCCGGGTCGGCGGCTCCTCGCTGCACTACGCCTTCGAGGTGCACGGGCCGCAGGGCCTGGCCGCCAGCGGCCGGATGTCGGTGGTGCACGCCGCACCGCGCACCAAGGGCGCCGAGCCCTGGCCCGAGCCGGTCCGCCGGACGCTCAGCGAGGCCGGGCCGCAGCAGGCGGAGGTAGTCGCATGACGGCCGGGCCCCGACACCCGACGGCCGAGCCCCGACGCACGACGGACGGTCCACCGCACACGACCGACGGTGCACGACGCACGAAGGACGGTCCACCGCACACGACGGCCGTCTCACCCCGCACGACGGCCGGTCCACCGCACACGGCCGCGGCGGCCCGCCGGATCGCCGTCATCGGCGCCGGCCCGGGCGGGCTCTACTTCGCCGCCCTGGCTAAGCGGTTGGCCCCCGAGCGCGAGATCACCGTGTTCGAACGCGACGGCCGGGACGACGAGTTCGGCTTCGGCGTGGTCTTCTCGGACGAGACCCTCGACGGCATCGCCCAGGCCGACCCCAAGGTCTTCGCCGCGATCAGCGCCGAGTTCGCCCGCTGGAGCGACATCGACATCCGCTACGCGGGCCAGGTCCGCACCAGCGGCGGGCACGGCTTCGCCGCCCTGGACCGCAACCGGCTGCGCGCCGTCCTCCAACAACGCTGCGCCGAACTGGCGGTGGACGTGCGCTACCGCACGCCCGCCCCGCCGGTCGACCGGCTCGCCGCCGAATACGACCTGGTGGTGGCCGCCGACGGCATCCACTCGGCCACCCGGGCCGCCCACCCCGAGACCTTCCGCACCGAGCTGGACGAGCGGCACTGCCGCTACATCTGGCTCGCCACCGACCGGGTCTTCGAGGCCTTCACCTTCATCGTCGAGGAGTTCGACTTCGGCGCCCTCCAGGTGCACGCCTACCCGTACAGCGCCACCCGCTCGACCTTCATCGTCGAGATCGCCGAGGACGCCTGGCGCCGCGCGGGCTTCGAGGACCTCGCCGCACGGGAGTCGGCGCGCGGCGAGAGCGACACCGCGAGCGTGGCACGCTGCGCGGAGCTGCTCGCCGGGCACCTGGACGGCCACCGGCTGATCCCCAACGCCTCCCGCTGGATCCGCTTCACCACCGTACGGAACGCCAGTTGGCGCCACCGCAACACCGTCCTGCTCGGCGACGCCGCGCACTCCGCGCACTTCTCGATCGGCTCGGGCACCAAGCTGGCCCTGGAGGACGCCCTCGCCCTGGCCGCCTCCCTCTCCGAACAGCCCACCCTGGACGCGGCGTTGGCCGCCTACGAGGCCGAGCGGCGGCCGGTGGTGGAGTCCACCCAGCGTGCCGCGCAGGCCAGCCTGGAGTGGTTCGAGACGGTCGGCCGCCGCACCGGGCAGGACGTCGACCGGTTCGCCTTCAACCTGCTCACCCGCAGCCGCCGGGTCACCTACGGCAATCTGCGCGCCCGGGACCCGGACTTCACCGCCGCCGTGGACACCGCCACCGGCGGCCCGCCCGGGGCGCCGCCGATGTTCCGGCCGCTGAAGCTGGGCACGCTGGAGCTGCGCAACCGGATCGTCGTCCCCCCGCTGGCCACCTTCACCTCCCCCGACGCGCTGCCCAGCGCCTTCGACCGGGCCCAGCTGACCGCCCACGCGCTCGGCGGCGCCGGGCTGGTGATCGCCGGGATGACGGCGGTCAGCTCCGAGGGCCGGACCACCGACCGCTGCCCCGGGCTGTGGACCGACCGCCAGCAGGCCGCCTGGGCCGAACTCCTCTCCTCGGTACGAGCGGTGAGCGACACCCCGGTCGGCGTCCAGCTCACCCATGCCGGGCGCCGGGGCGCCACCACCGCGCCCGGACCGGACGGCATCGGCCGCCCGCTCGCCGAGGGCTGGCCGCTGCTCGCCCCCTCACCGATCCCCTGGGACGCCGACAGTCCGACCCCGCACGAGGCCAACGACATCCAACTGGCGGCCGTCACCGCCGACTTCGCCGCCTCCGCCGAGCGCGCCGCCCGGGCCGGGTTCGACGTGCTGGAGCTGCAGTTCGGCCATGGACACCTGCTCTCCGCCTTCCTCTCCCCGCTCACCAACCGCCGCACCGACCGCTACGGCGGCCCGCTCGCCCACCGGCTGCGGCTGCCGGTCGAGGTGCTGGCCGCCGTGCGCGCCGTCTGGCCGGCCGGGCGGCCGCTGCTGGTGCGGATCTCGGCCGCCGACTGGGCGCCCGGCGGCACCACCGAGGCCGAGGCGGTGGCGATCTGCCGGGCACTGGCCGACGCCGGGGCGGACGCGGTGGACGTGTCCACCGGCGAGGTGGTCGCACACCAGCGGCCGCCGTACGGGCGCGGCTACCAGACGCCCCTCGCCGAGCTGGTGCGCACCGCCACCGGCCTGCCGACCGTCGCGGTGGGCGCGATCTCCGGCCACGACGACGCCAACTCCGTCCTGCTGGCCGGCCGCGCCGACCTGGTCGCGATCGGCCGGGCCCACCTGCACGACCCCTTCTGGACTCTGCACGCCGCCGCCGACCAGGGCTACACCGGCCCCGGCGCGCCCTGGCCGCAGCCCTGGCTGGCCGGACGCCGCAAGCCGCCGGGGCCGGGCGCCGACAAGGTCTCCCCGCGCCTGCACCTGCTGCGCGAGGCCGCCCCGCCCGTCCACCGCCGCTGGCTGCCGAAGCACCCCGAACCGAACGGACAGGCCGAACCGAACGGACAGGCCGGACAGGCCGGACTCCCCGGACGCGCCGAACAGGCCGGGCACCCCGAACCGGCCGGACACGCCGGACACCCCGGACACACCGACCCGACTCCGGCCGAGGAGTGAGAGGACGCATGGACCTGCCCCGCTTCACCGCCGCCGCCGTCCAGGCCGCCCCGGTCTACCTGGACCCGGCCGCCACCGTGGACAAGGCCGTCGCCCTGATCCAGGAGGCGGCCGGGCACGGCGCCGAACTGGTGGTCTTCCCCGAGGTGTTCGTGCCCGGCTACCCGTACTGGAACTGGACGATGACGCCCGTCCAGGGCTCGCCCTGGTACGAACGGCTGTACCGCGCCGCCGTGGACGTCCCCGGGCCGTACGTCGACACCCTGCGCGCCGCCGCCCGACAGGCCGGGGTGGTGCTGGTGATCGGCGTCAACGAGCGCGGCCGGCACAGCCTCGGGGTGTTGTACAACACCCTGCTGATCATCGACTCGGACGGAGAACTCCTCGGCGTGCACCGCAAGTTGGTGCCGACCTGGGCCGAGAAGCTGACCTGGACCCAGGGCGACGGCAGCTCGCTGAAGGTGCACCGCACGGCCGTCGGCCCGCTCGGCGCGCTGGCCTGCGGCGAGAACACCAACACCCTGGCCCGCTTCACCCTGCTGGCCCAGGGCGAACTCGTCCACGCCGCCGGCTACATCGCCCTGCCGGTGGCCCCCGAGGACTACGACATGGCGGAGGCGATCGCGCTGCGCGCCGCCGCCCACTGCTTCGAGGGCAAGCTGTTCACCGTGGTCTCCTGCTCGACCATCTCCCCCGAGATGGTGGACCTGATCGCCGGCGAGGACCAGCAGGTGCGCAAGCAACTCGCCCGCCCCCGCAACGCGCTGTCCGGGATCTTCGGCCCGGACGGGCGGGCGGTCACCGAACCGCTGGTGGACGAGGAGGGCATCGTCTACGCCGAGATCGACCTCGGCCGCTGCATCCAGCCCAAACAGATGCACGACATCGTCGGCCACTACAACCGCTTCGACGTCTTCCGGCTGCACGTGGACGACCGCCCGCTGCGGCCCCTGGTACACCCCCACGACGAGACCTGACCAAGGAGGAGGCATGACCGACCAAGGCAGCTACGACGACGACCGGATCGGCCGGGCCCGCGTTCAGGACAGCCCCGAACTGCGCGCCTACTACGATGAGTTGGCCAAGCACGAGGCCGGCGCCCTGTGGACGGTGGCGAACGAGATCGAACCCTGGTACCCCCAGCCGCAGTCCGTCCCGGTGCTCTGGCGCTACGCCGACCTGCGCCCGCTGGTCCGCAAGGCCCTGCCGCTGGTGCAGGCCGACGACGCGGGCCGCCGGGTGGTGATGCTGGTCAACCCCGGCCGGCGCGAACTCAGCGCCGCCGTCGGCCTGTTGTACACCGGCCTGCAGATCATGGGCCCCGGCGAGGCGATGACCGCCCACCGCCACCAGGCCTCCGCCCTGCGCTTCGTCCACGAGGGCACCGGTGCCTGGACGATCGTCGACGGGCAGAAGCTCAGGGTCGGCCCGCGCGACTTCGCGATCACCCCCAACAGCACCTGGCACGAGCACGGCAACGAGGCCGAGGACCACCCGGTGATCTGGCAGGACGGCCTGGACATCCCGCTGGTCAACACCCTCGACGCCAACTTCTACGAAGTCCACCCCGACCTCTACCAGCGACCCGGCCCGGTGGCGAACTCCTCGCTGCTCAGCTACGGCGGCAACCTGCTCCCGTACGGCGTCGAGAAGTGGACCCGCCCGTACTCGCCGCTGCTCGGCTGGCCCTGGGAACCCAGCTACCACGCGCTGTGCCGGCTGGCCCGCGCCACCGAAGGATCGCCCTACGACAGCGTGATCATGGAGTACACCAACCCGGTCACCGGCGGCTCGGTGATGCCCACCATGGCCGCCCACCTACAGCTGCTCCGCCCCGGCCAGGCCACCCGCGCCCACCGGCACACCGGCTCGGTGGTCTACACCGCCGCCAAGGGGCGTGGCGTCTCGGTGATCGCCGGGCAGCGCTTCGAGTGGCAGCAGGGCGACATCTTCGTCGTCCCGTCCTGGGCCTGGCACGAGCACGCGAACCTCGACCAGAGTGAGGACGCCTGCCTGTTCTCCTTCAACGACTTCCCGGTGATGCACTCGCTCGGCCTCTACCGCGAGGAGGCCCACCCGGACCACGACGGGCACCAGCCCACCACCCCGTAACAGGAGTTCACCACCATGCAGCTGCTGACCTACCGCGCCGACGGCGACGACACCCCGCGCCTGGGCGCCCGGATCGGCACCGACCGGATCGCCGACCTGACCGCCCTGGCCGCCGCAGCCGGGGCCGAACTCCCCAGCAACCTGCTGGAGTTGATCCGGGCCGGGGCACCCGCCCTGGCCACCGCCCGCGAACTGCTCGGCACCGCGCAGGACACCCGGCCGCTCGCCGAGGTCTCGCTGTGCGCCCCGCTGCGCCCCGGCAAGATCGTCGGCGTCGGCCTCAACTACGTGGAGCACGTGGCCGAGTCGCACCGCAGCCTGGAGACCGAACGCGAACTCCCGGACCGTCCGGTGCTGTTCGGCAAACCCGCCACCGCCGTCACCGGCCCCGGGCAGCCGATCCTGCACAACGCCGACCTCACCAAGCAGCTCGACTGGGAGTGCGAACTCGCCGTGGTGATCGGCGAACCCGCCCGCCGGGTGAGCGAACAGGACGCCTGGCGCCACGTGTTCGGCTACAGCATCGTCAACGACATCAGCGCCCGCGATCAGCGCCGCTCCGGCCAGTGGTTCTTCTCCAAGGGCCAGGACAGCTACGCGCCGTTCGGTCCGGTGGTGGTCACCGCCGACGAGATCCCCGACCCCCAGCGCCTCGACCTCTCGCTGCGGGTCAACGGCGAACTGCGGCAGGACTCCAACACCCGCCACATGCTCTTCGGCATCGCCCGGCTGATCGCCGACATCTCGGCCGGCATGACCCTGGAGCCCGGGGACGTGATCGCCACCGGCTCCCCCTCGGGGGTGGGCGCCGGGATGGTCCCGCCGCAGTTCCTGCAACCCGGAGACCTGGTCGAGGCCACCATCGAACGGATCGGCACCCTCGCCAACCCCGTGATCGACGCCCGCTGAAGGGAGCACCGAACCCATGCCGACGTACCGGATCGGCCAGATCGTCCCCAGCTCCAACGTCACCATGGAGACCGAAGTCCCCGCCCTGCTGCGGGCCCGCGAGGCGATCGCCCCCGAACGGTTCACCTTCCACTCCAGCCGGATGCGGATGACCAGGGTCACCCCCGAGCAACTGCGCGCCATGGACGGCGAGTCCGACCGCTGCGCCACCGAGCTCTCGGACGCCCGGGTCGACGTGATCGGCTACGCGTGCCTGGTCGCGGTGATGGCCACCGGCCCCGGCTACCACCGCGAGGCCGAGCAGCGGCTGCACCGCCGCACCGTCGAGAACGGCGCGCCCGCGCCCGTGGTCACCAGCGCCGGCGCCCTGGTCGCCGGGCTGCACACGCTCGGCGCGAAGAAGGTCGCGATGGTCACCCCGTATCCGCGCCCGCTGGCCCGGACGGTGGTCGACTACCTCGCCCAGGAGGGCATCGAGGTGCTCGACCACGCCGCCCTGGAGATCACCGACAACCTGGAGGTGGCCGCCCACGACCCGGCCCGGCTGCCCGCGATCGCCAAGGGCCTCGCGCACGCCGGGGCGGACGCCGTGGTGCTCTCCGCCTGTGTGCAGATGCCCTCGCTGTCCGCCGTCGAGGAGGCCGAGCAGCAGCTCGGCAAGCCGGTGGTCTCGGCCGCGATCTGCACGGCCCACCAACTGCTGCGGGCGCTCGGCCTGCCCGCCGTCGCCCCCGGCGCCGGGCACCTGCTCTCCGGGGCGTACCGCTGAGGGCACCCGCCGCTGAGGGCACCCGCCGCCGTCGGCGCCCACCACGGAGGATGCCCACCACGGAGGACGCCCAGCACCGAGGCCGTTATGATCACCACCAGCCGTCGGGGAGGAGGGCCCAGGCATGCCGGAGAGCACGCAGAGCAGCACCCGGCCCAGCTCCCTGATCAACACCGTCTACGGCGAGTTCGTCCGCCGCCTCGGCGGCTGGATATCGATCGCCGACCTGATCGCGCTGATGGCCGAGCTGGACGTCGACGGCCCGGCCGTCCGCTCGGCGATCTCCCGGCTGAAGAAGGCCGGCACCCTCCTCCAGGAGCGCCGCGCGGCCACCGGTTACCGGCTGGCGCCCGCGATGGGCCCGGTGTTCGACGAGGGCGACCGCCGGATCTTCCACAGCCTGGAGCCCGCCGAACTCGCCGACGGCTGGGTGGTGGCGGTCTTCTCGGTTCCCGAGTCCGAACGCGCCCACCGCCACCAGCTGCGCTCCCGGCTCAGCTGGCTCGGCTTCGGCAACGCCGCCCCTGGCGTCTGGCTGGCCCCCGCCCGGCTGCTGCCGGACGCCCGCCGGCTGCTGGAGCGCCTGGGCCTGAGCGCCTACGTCCACCTCTTCCTCTCCGCCGAGTACGCGGGCTTCGCCGAACTCCGTACGGCGGTGGCGAGTTGGTGGGACCTCCCGGCGGTCGAGGCGCAGTACGCGGCCTTCACCGACGCCTGGCGGCCGGTCGCCGAGGAGTCGCGCGGGCGGGCCGGAAGCGATCCGGCCGAGGCCTTCCGGGTGTACGTGCCGATGCTCACCCAGTGGCGCAGGCTGCCGTACCTCGACCCCGGGCTGCCCGAGCCGCTGCTGCCCGCCGACTGGAACGCCCGCCCGGCCCGCGCCGTGTTCACCGAGCTGCACGGGCGGCTCGCCGAACCGAGCCTGCGGTACGTCGAGAAGGTGACCGGACTGTCCCACCCCGCCGGAGCGCCCCACCCCCAGGAGCTGCCATGACCACCCCCGCCGACCTGCTGATCCGCGCCGGCGCCGTGCACACCCTCGTCCCGGGCGAGCCGCCGCAGCGGGCGGTCGCCGTCACCGGCGGCCGGATCACCGCCCTGTCCGCCGCACCGGACGGCCTGGACGCCCTGGTCGGGCCGGGCACCGAGGTGGTGGACGACCCGGCGGCGACGGTGCTGCCCGCCTTCGACGACACCCACACCCATCTGATCCTGGCCGGGCACAGCGTCCACGGCGTCCCGGTGCACCGGGCCCGGGACCTCGCCGGGTTCCTGGAGCTGATCCGCGAGCGCGCCGCCCGCACCCCGGCCGGGGAGTGGATCCTCACCACGGTCAACTGGCAGGAGGTGCTGCTCAGCGAGCAGCGGATGCCGACCACCGCGGAGCTGGACGGCGCCACCGCCGACCACCCGGTGCTGGTGCGCCGTGGCGCGTACAACATGGTGCTCAACTCGGCGGCGCTGCGGCTGGCCGGGATCGACGAGTCCACCGAGTCGCCGGACGGCGGGGTGATCGAGCGCGACGAGCGCGGGCGGCTGACCGGCCGGCTGATCAACCGGGCGACCGAGCTGGTCGAGCGGGTGCTGCCGCGCCCGACCCTCGCCGAGCGGATCGACGGGCTGCGCGCGGCCTCCGCCGACTACGCCGCCACCGGGATCGGCACCGTCCGGGACTGCCTCGTCCCGGTCGAGGACCTCGACGTGCTGGACGCGGCCCGGGCCGAGGGCGCGCTCGCCGTCCGGGTCCGGGCGCTGGTGTCCGGCTTCGCGGCCCGTACCCCCGAGCAGGTGGACGCCCTGCTGGACCGGATGGACGGCTGGCGCGCGGACGGCCGGGACGATGCGCGACTGCGCCTGTGGGGCGTCAAGTTCGGCATCGACGGCGGCTTCGAGGCGGGCGCCCTGGAACAGCCCTACCAGGGGCAGCCCTGCTACCACGGGCGGTTGCTCTGGGAGCCGGAGGAGCTGCTCGCCGCGGTGGAGCGGGTGGTCGGGCGGGGCTGGCGGGCCGGCGTGCACGCCTGGGGCGACCGCGGGCTGCGGGTGCTGCTGGACGTCTTCGAGCAGGTGCTGAAGCGCCGTCCGGGCCTGCCGCCGGGAACGCTGGTGGTCGAGCACGGCGGACTGGCCCGGCCCGACCAGCGGGCCCGGGCGATCGCGCTCGGCATCCCGGTGACGGTGCAGCACCCGCTGCTGCACGACGGTGCGCTCACCCAGCAGCGCGCCTGGGGCGAGGAGCGCACCGCCGCGCTGTTCCCGCTGCGCGAGTGGCTGGACGAGGGAGCACAGCTCTCGGCCGGCTCGGACTTCCCGGTCGGCCCGTACGGCGCGATGGTGTCGGTGTGGGGCATGACGACCCGCGGCACCACGGCCGGGGTGGTCGGCCCGGAGCACGCGATCGGACGGGCCGAGGCGATCGCGCTGCACACCGTGAACGCCGCCCGGCTGACCGGCGAGAGCGCCGAGCGCGGCAGCCTGCGGCCGGGGGCGCTCGGCGACCTCACGCTCTGGCCGGCCGACCCGCTGAGCTGCCCGACGGCGGCGCTGCGCGGGCTGCTGCCGACGCGTACGGTCGTCAACGGAGTGACCACCCACGCGAGTTGACGGTACGTCAGGCCGGGAGGAGTTCCCGCAGGTCGATGCTGCCGCGATGCAGGGCGCGCAGGTCCTCGTGCAGGTCGGACGGCGGGACGACGAGCACGTCGCCGCGGGCGTGGTCGAGGCAGTGCCGGGCGACCGAGCCGCGCAGCAGTCGGCGCAGCCGGTCGCGCAGCGAGCCGTGCCGTCCGGCGCTGATCACCAGGAGGTCGCCGGGCCGGTCGGCCATGGCGGTCAGCACCGGCCCGGCCTCGCCGCGCATCACCAGCGGCTGCACGGGCAGGCCGATCGGCAGCCCGCCGAAGGCCTGTCCGAGCGCGCTCTCCAGCCGGGCCTCGGCGGCGTCCTGCCAGGCGCGCAGCAGCGGCGGGCAGGGCCGGGCGCGGTAGTTGCGCTCACCGCCGACCGGGGTCCAGGCGAGCACCGGGACGAGGACGGCCCGCCGGGCCCGAGCCTCCTCCGCCGCCCGGTGCAGGGCGGTAAGGCTGTGCAGTGAGCCGCTGACTCCGACGATGACGCGCGCGTCGCCCGACATGATCCTTCGCTTTCCGATGTGAAGCCCATCCAGTGTCTGTGATTATGCTGCCACATCGGCAGCGTGGCCTACAAATCCAAGGCATTAACTGAATATCGCCTTGTATCACCATTCCTCAGCCCATCCCGTCGGCCCGGACCTCCTGGAGCAGCCCCCAGGTGAAGTCGGCCACCCAGGAGCGCACCCGCCCGTCCGCACCCGGCGCCGCGAAGTCCAGCCGGAAGCGGGTCGGCGCACTCCCCTCGCGCGGCACGGCCCCCGGGAAGGCCGCCCCCACATCGCCCACCACGCAGCCCCACGGCGCCAGCTCGTCGACGGTGCGCAGCACCGGCACCGGGGAGCCGGCCGCCCGGACCAGCCACTCGTTCAGCACCGGCGCGCCGATCTCGGCCGGCCCGAGCAGCACCTCGAAGCGCAGCTCGGGCCAGAGCGGCAGCGCCCACTGCCGGGCCGTGCACGCGAGGTCCCCGATCCGGCGCGGCAGGCTCGCCTCCGCCGGTCCCAGCACGGCGGCGTACCGGGCGGCACCACGCGGGAACCGGGGCGCCCGGACCATCGCCTGCCAGCGCTTGTTCGCCTCCCGCATCGCGGCCCGGGTGGCGCCGAGCCGCCGCAGCGCGTTCTCGACCAGCTCGGGGTGGTAGTCGGCCATCCGGCGCAGCAGGAAGAGCTGGAACTCGGTGACCCCGAAGCCGTTGATCGCCATACCGGCAGGCTAGGCCCCGCCCGGCCGGTCGGCGGCTTCTGGGGGTCTCGCCGGACAGGGCCTGGCGGCCACTCTTGTGTTCGTGCAGATGTTCGATTAGCGGCGTAGGCTGAGAGCCATGCACGCGACCGTCCACCTCCAGCCCTCGCTGTTCGAGGAAGCCGCCGACATCCGGCTCGGCCCCCTCGACGACCTGCAACGCCTGCCGCTCGGTGACGGCGCCTGGCTGGACGTGCTGCCCGGCTGGCTGCACGGGGCGGACCAGCTGTTCGAACAACTGGCGGCCGCCGTACCCTGGCGGGCCGAACGGCGCGAGATGTACGAGCGCACCGTCGACGTCCCCCGGCTGCTCGCCTCCTACGCCGCCGACGCCGAGCCCCCGCACCCGGCCCTCGGCGAGGCCCGCACGGCGCTGAGCCGGCACTACGCGCCGGAGCTGGGCGAGCCCTTCCGCACCCTCGGGCTCTGCTACTACCGGGACGGCCGGGACAGCGTGGCCTGGCACGGCGACCGGATCGGCCGCGGCGCCCGCGAGGACACCATGGTGGCGATCCTCTCCGTGGGCGAGCCGCGCGTCCTCGCGCTGCGGCCGCGCTCCGGCGGCGGGGCGGTAGTCCGCCGGCCGCTCGGCCACGGCGACCTCGTGGTGATGGGCGGCTCCTGCCAGCGCACCTGGGAGCACGCGATCCCGAAGACCGCCCGCCCGGTCGGCCCGCGGATCAGCGTCCAGTTCCGTCCGCGCGGGGTCGCCTGAGCCCCCCGTTTGCCACGCACCGACCGGGCGCGCAGCCTGACGGGTGAGGAGGCTGCCGGGTGAGGAGGCTGCCGCATGGACCGGCGGGGCGGCTGAGGCGGCGTGGCGGGTGCGGCTGCCGGGGGCCAGGAGCGCAGCGACCAGGAGGCCGGGATGCCGAAGGCGGGCAGGTACCACGAGGGCGTCCCCTGCTGGACCGTCCTGACCACCCCGGACCTCCCCCGGGCGCAGCGCTTCTACGGCACGCTGTTCGGCTGGGAGTTCGTCCCGACCGGCCCCGCCGAGGCGGTCGCCACCCGGCACGGCGCGCAGGTCGCCGCGATCGGCGCCGCCCCGGAGCCGGCCGGCTGGACCACCCACCTCGCCTGCCGCGACCTGCGCCGCACCGTGGCCGCCGTCCGGGCCGCCGGCGGCCGGATCGCCCGCGAGCCGTACCGGGTGCCCGACCAGGGCCGGGCCGCACTCGCCGTCGACCCCCTCGGCGCGGTGTTCGGACTCTGGCAGGGCGACCCCGTCGAGGGCGCCGGGCTGGTCGACGAACCCGGCACCCTCACCTGGAACGAGCACCTCTCCCCCGACCCGGACGCCGCCCGCGCCTTCTACCGCCGCGTCTTCGGCTACGGCTACGACCGCCCGAGATCGGGCCACACCCTCGCCCGGGTCGCCGGCCTGCCCGCCTGCAGCATCGGCCCCGCCGCCCCGCCCGCGGGCGCCCCCGGCTGGCTCACCCATTTCGGGACGGCGGACACCGACCGCGCCACGGACACCCTGTGCGCCCTCGGCGGCACCGTCCGCACCGGGCCCGCACCGACGCCCTTCGGCCGCTCGGCCCTCGTCCGGGACGACGCCGGAGCGGAGTTCGCCCTGGTCGCCGTCCCCTCCGACTCGATCGAGGCCGCCTGAGCCGACTGTCCGTCACGGTCGCTACGGTGACCTCATGAGTTCCTTCCTGACCACCTACCTGACCCGTATCGCCGACAAGCACACCCTGGCCGGCTGCGCCGACGAGGCCGTACTCCAGGACGCCCTCCGGTACTTCGACGCCGACCTGGACTACGCCGACCAGGAGTTCGCCGACCAGATCGAGGACGGCGCCCCCACCGCCCGCGAGGCGATGCGCGCGGTGGTGTACGGCGGCCCGTACGAGGAGGAACACGCCTTCCAGTACCGCTACGCCTACCGCCGCCTGTGCGGAACGGACGCGACGGTCCTGGACAACCGCTCCTTCGGCCCCTTCCGCGGCCTCTGGCTGGACGAGGTCGACGACGGCCTGCGCGCGTACGGCGTCACCGCCGTCTCGCTCTCGGACTTCCACTACGGCAGCGCCTTCCCCGCCGGTCTGCCCTACGGCCCCGAACTGTCCTGCGGTGAGTGGTCGTCCGAGCGGTGCCGGGAGGCCCTGCGCCAGTTCGAGCGGGCCGAACGCGAGGTCCTCGCCCCGGAGTTGGACCGCGAGGTGGCCGCGGCCGTCCAGGAGGTCGCCGGATGGCTGCGCACGGCAGGGGAGTTCGAGGAGTACGGGGTCATCGGCTTCGTCTCCTGATCCCCCGGGCCGCCCCGGCCCGGCCGCCGGGCGTCAGTCCTTGACCGCGCCCGCCAGCCCGGACACCAGCCTCCGCTGCACCGCGATGAAGAACACCAGCACCGGCACCGTCATCAGGGTGGACGCCGCCATGATCCCGCCCCAGTCGTTCTCGTCCGGCTTGAAGAACACCAGGAGAGCCGAGGGCAGCGTCTGGTTCTGGGTGGCACTGATGATGAAGGTCTTGGCGAAGACGAAGTCGTTCCACGCCGCGATGAAGGAGAACACGCTGGTCGCGGCCAGGCCCGGGGCCACCAGCGGCAGCAGGATCCGCCACAGGATGCGGGTCCGGCTCGCCCCGTCGATCTGCGCGGCCTCCTCGATCGAGACCGGGACGGCCGCGACGAAGCCGCGCATCATCCAGATCCCGAACGGCAGCGAGAACGCCAACTGCACCAGCACCAGCGAGGCCAGAGTGTTCAGCCCGATGCCCGGAGCGAACCGGCCGGCGTCGCGGAACATGAAGAACAGCGGGATGGTCAGCGCCTCGACCGGGATCATCTGGGCGATCAGGAACATCACCATGATCGTGGTGCGGAAGCGGAACCTGAACCTGGTCACCGCCACGGCCGCCAGGAACACCACCACCGCCGAGAGCACCACCACCGACAGCGCGACCACCAGGCTGTTCACGAAGTACCGGCCGAAGCCGTCCACGCTGAGCACCTGCCGGAAGCTCTCCAGCGTGGGGTGGGCGGTCCAGGGCCTCGGATCCAGCGACTGCACCTCGCCCTTGGGCTTGAAGGCCGACAGCACCATCCAGAAGATCGGGAAGGCGGTGACCGCCGCCAGCACGATCGCGCCGGTGTTGGCGGCGAGCCGCCACCGGGCCCGGAGGTTGCCGGGCCGGCGCCGAACGGTCGTCACCGTGCTCACAGTTCGTTCCCCGTCCGTCGCAGGGTGCGGATGTACAGGACCGTCGGGACCACCAGGATCAGCAGCATGATCACACCGATCGCCGCGCCCAGCCCGTACTGCGAGGAGGCGAACGCCTTCTGGTACGCGTACACGTTGAGCACCAGGTTCTGGCCGGCGATGCCGCCGCCCTCGGTCATGACGTAGATCTGGGTGAAGACCTTGAAGTCCCAGATCACCGACTGGATCACCACGATGGTCAGGATCGGCCGCAGCATCGGCGCGGTGATCCGGCGGAAGGTGGTCCAGGTGCCGGCTCCGTCCAGCGCGGCGGCCTCCATGATCTCCTCCGGGATGGCGCGGATGCCCGCGTAGAGGGTGACCATCACGAACGGGTAGGAGTGCCAGACCACCACGGCGCCGACGATCAGGAACGCCGTCCACGTGTCGTAGAACCAGTTGAACTCGTGGAAGCCGCTCAGCCCGAGCTTCACCAGGGTGTGGTTGACCAGCCCGAGGTTGGTGTCGAACAGGAAGCTCCACACCGTCGAACCGGTCATCGCGGGCGCCGCCCAGGCGGCCATCGCCGCCGTGGTCAGCACCAGCCGCGGCCAGCGGCCGACCCTGGTCAGCAGCACCGCGAGGGTCGCGCCGACGGCCAGGGTGGCGACCACGCAGAACCCGGCGAAGCCGACGGTCTGCAGCAGCACCGTCCAGAACTGGCCGTCCTCCAGGATCTTCGCGTAGTTGCCGAAGCCGACGAAGGAGGTCGGGACGCCGCCGGAGGCCTGGGCCTGCCCGAAGTCCAGCACGGACAGCAGCCCGAGCTGGTAGACCGGGTAGGCGACCAGCGGGATCAGGATGACCGCGGCCGGCAGGAGCAGCAACAGCGGGGGCCTGCGGCGCCGGCCGCCCGGGGGTGCGGCCGGCGCCCTGCCCCCACGGCGCCGCGGGGAAGGCGGCGCCGGCGGGGCGGTCGTGGTGAATGCGGACACGTGCGGGACCTGCTCTCTGATCGGCGGGTCGGTGCGCGGCGGTCGGTGCGCGGGTCTCCGCACACAACGGTCAGGGCGCGGGTGTCAGCGCACGGCTGCCCGCGCACGGCTGTCAGGGCGCGGTTCAGCGCGCGGTTCAGCGCGCGGCGAAGGCCGAGTTGATCTGCGCCGCGGCGTCGGCCGAGGCCTTGGCCACGTCCGCCTTGCCGGTGACGACCTGCTGCAGCATGGTCGGGATCACCGACTGGGCGTCGATCTGCGCCCACGCCTGGTCGAGCGGCACGAAGCGGGTGCCGGCCGCGATGGTGTCGGTGAACGGCTTCAGGAAGGCGTCCTTCGCCCCGACCTTGCCGCTGACGGACGTGAGCGTCGGCAGGTTGCCCATCGCGTCGTACATCTGCTCCTGGTACGCCGGACTCGCCAGCAGTTCGGCGAACTCGACGGCCAGGGTCCGGTGCTTGGCCGCCTTCATCACCCCGAGGTTGTTCCCGCCCGCGAACGCAGGGGCGATCGAACCGGCCTTCTCCCCCGGCAGCGGCACCACCCCGTACTTGCCCTTGACCGCGCCCGCGTCCACCTTGCCGCGGTTGGAGTTGACCAGGATCGCCATCGCCGACTTCCCGGCCGCGAACAGGTCGACGGTCTTGCCGCCGGTCAGGTCCGCGCACTGCTGGGCAGGGCAGCCGTCCGGGCCGAACAGGTCGGTGTAGCGCTTGATCCCGGCCTGGGAGGCGGGCGAGTCGATGGCGGCCTTGAAGGCCGAGCCGCTCTTCGCGGCGATGTCGCCGCCCCCGTCCCAGACGAAGGGCAGCGCACCGAAGGTGTACTTGCCGCCGACCGCGATGCCGAAGGTGTCCGGGTGCGCGGCGTGGATCCGCCGGCCGGCGGCGACCAGTTCGGCGTACGAGGCCGGCGGGTTGAGCCCGGCCTCGGTGAACAGGTCGGTGCGGTAGTAGAGGGCGCGCACCCCGACCCACCACGGCAGGCCGTAGGTCCTGCCGTCGACCACCGCGGTCCTCGCGATCGCCGGGTCGAGGTCGCCCTTGTCCTGCCACCTGTCCAGCTCGGCGCCGATGTCGGCGAGGCCGCCGGCGGCGACGTAGCCGGGCAGGTCGGTGTTGCCGAACTCGACCAGGTCGGGGGCGCTGTCGGGGTCGTTGAAGGCCCCCTTCATCTTGGCGGCGCGGGCCGAGGCGTCGGTGTCGATGTAGCTGACCTTGACGGTGACGCCCTGGTGGGAGGCCTGGAACTCGTTGACGGCCTTGGTGACCACGGCCTCCTTGGCCGCGTTGCCCGCCTCGTTGTACAGCCACACCTGCACGGTGCCGCTCCGGTCGTCGGCGGCCTTGTCGCCGGCCGGTGCGGCGGTGCCCGGGGCGCAGGCCGTGGCGGCGAGGCAGCCGGCGGCGAGCACGGCCGCGGCGGCGGCCCGACTGGTGAGTCGCATGGGTGGAGACCTCCCCTCCCGACAGCTGCCGCCGAGACGCGGGCCGCTGCGGACGGGCGCGTCGAAGCAGGCCCTGACCGGGGCCGATGGTGGGTGGGTGATGGGGGTGACGGCAGGGCGCAGCGCCTCGGGTGGGCGACGCCGCCTGCTCGATGGCAGGGACGTTAGGCGGGGGCGATCGGCCCCAACAAGAGGCGGTTCACGAAGTTTTGCACTGCACAACGTTGTATCGAGGATGCGATGATCCGGGCCCGAAGGGGTACGTTCTGACAACCGCCGCCGACCAGCGGGGGAACACCCGCAGAACCCGGACCAGGGAACGGACCCATGACGGAGACGTCGCCCAAGAAGCCCGCGCAGGCACCCGACTCGGCCGCGTCCGCGGCGAAGCCCACGACCGAACGCAACCAGTCCTCCTCGCTGCGCCGCGCCCTCGCCGTCCTCGGCCACGTCCGGGAGCACGGCGACGGACGCGGCGTCCCGCTCGCCCAACTCGCCGACGCCCTGGGCCTCAACAAGAGCACGGTGCTCCGGCTGGCCGGCCCCCTGCTCGACGAGCACCTGCTCGAACGGGACCGCGAGACCGGCTGGTTCCGCCTCGGCCACGGCGCGCTCCGGCTCGGCCAGGCCTACCTGACCACCCTCGACCTGCGCAGCGTCGCCGCCGAACACCTGCGCCGGCTCCAGCGCGAGGCCGGCGAGACCGTCCACCTGACCGTCTGGCAGTCGCCCGGCATCGTCTACCTGGACAAGGTCGAGGACGAGACCAACGTCCGGATGGCCTCCCGGGTCGGCAGCCGGGCACCCGCCTACTGCACCGCCACCGGCAAGGCGATCCTCTCCTGGCTGCCCGAGGAGGCCGTCACCGAGGTGGTCGCGGCCGGACTGCGCCCGGTCACCGCCTGGACCATCGCGGACGAGACCAGGCTGCGCGCCGAACTCGCCCGGATCCGTGCCCGCGGCTACTCGATCGACGACCGGGAGAACGAACCCGAAGTGCGGTGCGTGGCCGCGCCGATCTTCGACCACACCGGCGAGGTGACGGCCGCGCTGTCCGTCTCCGGCCTCACCTCCCGGATGACCGCGGCCCGGGTCCGCGCCCTCGGCCCGGTCGTCGCCCAGGTCGGCCTGCGGATCTCCCGCGAACTGGGCTCCGATCGCCAGCCGTCCTGAACTTCCCGGCCCCGCCCGGGAAACGCGGACGGCGCGGCCCGGGAAACGCGAACGGGGCCCGACACCCGTGAAGGTGCCGGACCCCGTCCGACCTTGGAGCGCCAGGCCCGGATCGCACGGACTCTTCCTACTGAAAGTAGGACGTGCTCTGGTAGCACCACTGACGCCTGACGAGAGATCGTCTCCCTCGCGACAGGAAGAACACTAGCAGCTCAACGCCCATGCACCTAACGACGAACCATCCCCCGGCCCACCCTCGCCACGACCCTGGAAACGCGGACGGGTCCGGGAGATACGGACGGGGCCGGGAAACGCGGACGGCGCGGCCCGGGAAACGCGAACGGGGCCCGACACCCGTGAAGGTGCCGGACCCCGTCCGACCTTGGAGCGCCAGGCCCGGATCGCACGGACTCTTCCTACTGAAAGTAGGACGTGCTCTGGTAGCACCACTGACGCCTGACGAGAGATCGTCTCCCTCGCGACAGGAAGTACAGTACCAGCTCCGTGATCATGCATCGAACCGGAGGCGAACCCGGCATGACGAACACCCGACCGGAGACCGTTCCGTACACGGACGGACGGCTGTTGGACGTCCACCGCCCGACCTCCGCCGCCACCGCCGGGCCCGCCCCGGTCGTCCTGCTGTGGCACGGCTCCGGGCCCGACGAGCGCGACGTGCTGCACACCGTCGCCCAGGAGGCCGCCGGGCTGGGCCTGTTGGTGCTCGTCCCGGACTGGCGCTCCGACCGGGAGGACGGCGGCCGCGCCGAACTGCTCGCCTCGCTCGCCTTCGCCCGCCGCAACGCCGCCGCGTACGGCGGGGATCCGGAGCGCTTCGTGCTGGCCGGCTGGTCGCTCGGCGGCCGGGAGGCCGTCGCGGTGGCCACCCACCCGGACACCCCGGCCGAGCTGCGCCCCACCGCCGCCGTCGGCATCGCCTCCGCCTACGGCCGTCCGGCCGCGACCACCGGCGACAGCCCGCTCGACCTGCTGGCCGCCGGCCCCTCCCCGGTGCCGATCCGGCTGGTGCTGGGCACGGCGGACGACGTGGTGCCCGCCGAGCTCACCCATCAGCTGTACGCCGTCCTGCCGACCGCCGAGCTGCTCGAACTCCCCACCGACCACGCCGGCGTGGTGATGACCACCTACAGCCCGGAGGCCGGCCGCTGCCTGCCCGCGACCGACCCCGCCACCGTGGCGGCCGGCCGGCAGACCGCCGCCGTCCTCGCCCGGGCGGCCGGCCTCACGTAGCCGCCCGTCCAACCGGCCTGCCCGGCAGCTCAGTTCCCCGTGACCAGGTCGCCCAGCCCGTGCCCGCGCTCCAGCGCGTCCAGGTCCCGCTGCAGTGGCGGGCGCGGCACGGTGAGCACCGGGCAGGTCGCGTGCCGGACGCAGTAGGCGGCGATCGACGGCCGGATCAGCCGGGAGAGACAGCCGCGTTCGCGGCCGGCGCCGAGCACCAGGACGTCGCCCGGCCGGTCCGCGCAGCGCAGCAGGGTGTGGGCGGTCTCCCCGCGCATGGCCTGGCAGCGCAGCCGAACTCCCGCGTAGCCCCCGGCGAAGGCCTCGTCGAGCGCCTGCCGCAACCGGGCGACGGCGGCGTCGCGGCCGGCGTCGACCACGGGCGGGCAGACCGTGCGGCGGTACCCGAGTTCCTCGCCCGGCGGAGTCCAGCACAGCACCGCGAGCACCTCGACGTCCGTCCGCCGGGCTTCGGCCACCGCGTGGTGCAGGGCGGCGAGGCTGCCGAGCGAGCCGCTGATGCCGACCACGATCCGGCCTTCGTCCGTACCCGGGTCCGACATGGCCCTCCCTGCCTCTCCGTTCGCGCCGCCCTACCGTGGCGGGTCACCTCAGCAAAGCGGTCCGCCGCCGTCCGCTCCGGCCCGTTGACACGGCTCTGACGCGCCGCCCGGTGTTCCGTACGCGTCCCTGATGCCGGCCGCGCCCAGGGCGGATCGGGCCTCGGACGGATCGGGCCTCGGGCGGGTCAGGCCTCGGGCGGCTCCGGCGCCTGCGCCTCCCACAGGTCTGCGAACATCCGGTCCAGGTGCTCCTCGCCGACCGGCGGGACAGGCAGCGGGTGGGTGGCCTGGGCGCGGAAGCCGTCCAGCAGCAGGGCGAGGTAGCGGCGCCACAGGTCGGGGCGCAGTTCGGTGGTGGCGGGCAGGGCGCGGCAGAGCGGGCCGAGCAGGAACAGCAGGTCCATGGTGACCACGTCGCGCCGCATGGTGCCCTGGTCCTGGGCGCGGGCAATGAGGGAGCCGACGGTGGCGGCGTGGCCGCGGCTGATCTCGATCATGCCGGGGATGCTCGGGATGGCCTGGGTGACCAGGTCGTTGATGCCCCGGTCGGCGGCGACGAGTTCGAAGATCCGCTCGAAGTAGCGTTCCAGGCCGGTCCAGGCGTCCTCGGCGGCGAGCGCCTCCTGTCCGGCGGTGGCCAGTCCGGCCCCGGCGTCCGCGAACACCTCGGCGATCAGGGCCTCGCGGGTCGGGAAGTGCCGGTAGAGGGTGGCGTTGCCGACGCCGGCCTCCTTGGCGATCTGGTCCAGCGGGACGTCGAGGCCGTGCCGGGAGAACATCTCGCGGGCGGCGGCGAGCAGGAGGTCCCGGTTGCGCTGCGCGTCGCGCCGGAGCCGTCCCGGGGGGTTCGCGCTGCTCGGTGCCATGCGCAGACCCTAGCAACCGCACGGCCGCCGGGTGTTCACCGGTGCGACGGCCGGGACGATCCCGGGCGGGCCGGCAACTGTCCTACGGGGACACGGAGAAGAGCGGCCCACGGTGGCCGCGCAGGCACGGGGGCGGCATGGCCGCGGTGACGGAGTTGCGGTGCTTCCCGGTGCAGGGCTGGTCCGGGTGCCGCCGGAACACGACCGGGAGCACGTTCTCGGTACTGCGGCCGGGCACGCTGCGGGTGGGGGACGAGCCGACGGTCAGCGACTGGGGCGCGTCCGAGCCACAGGACCAGGACGTGGCGCCTGCGACCCGTGGCACCGTACACATGCGGCGCCGTACGACCCGTGGCGCCGTACGACCCGTGGCCCCGGCGGGCTTCCCCGCCGGGGCCACGGTCACGCCGACGGGCGTCAGCAGGTCTGGTCGACCAGGGAGAACGTGGCGTAGTGGTCGCCGGTGTAGTAGTCCTCCTGGGAGGCCTCGCCGGTGATGATCCGGCGGGTACCACGGGTCGGGGCGCCCGGGGTGATGACGGTGTACTCGTGGTAGTACCCGTACGACTGGCTGGGCAGGACGCCCTCTCTGTTCTGGAAGACCACGCCGTCCTGCGAGTACGGGAACGGCCCGTCCGAGGCGATCAGGTTGAGGGTGTCCGTGGCCTCCGGCGGAAGCGTGGACAGGCACACCGTGCCGCTCACGTCGGCGTGCGCCTCGGTGGCGACGGCGACGGGAGCGAGGGTCATCAGGGCGACGGCGGTGATGGCGGCGGCGCGGGTCTTCCACGCGCGTAGAGTGCGAGTCATGTCCACCAGTGTGGCGAGCCACCGACAACTCCGGAAGGCCTCCGGCGAACTGTTAACCGTCGGGTAACTCACCTTTCCCACCTGCGACTTGACCCGTACGTCGCCCCTCGGTGACCCTTCGTCGCGGCCGTCCACGAACCGCCCGCACCCCCCTTGGGTCGACCGCCATCGAACAACCGCACGCCCCGCTGTCGGGCCGCTCACACCTTCACAGCACTCCCACAACGCCCCGTCCGCGCCGCATAGAGTGACGGATCATGTCGGACCGGAACGATCTCTGACGGGGTGGACATGAACACGGGCACTGGCACGGGCACTGACACGGGTGCGGGCACAGCGACGGCTGCGGACACTGGCACGGCGGGCACCGGCACGGCGGGCAACCCGCCCGTCGGCAAGGGCGCGGCCCTGACCGCCCACCAGCTGGTCGGACTGCTGGTCGACCCGGGCGGCTTCCACAGCTGGGACGAACCCCCGTCCGCGCCGCCCGCCGACCCCGGCTACCGCGCCTCGCTCGACCGGGCCCGCGAGCGCACCGGCCTGGACGAGGCCGTGCTCACCGGCCTCGGCCGGATCGACGGGAGGCCGGTCGCCCTGGTCGCCTCCGAGTTCGGCTTCCTCGGCGGCTCGATCGGCGTCGCCACCGCGGAACGGATCACCCGGGCCGTCGAACGCGCCACCGCCGAGCGCCTCCCGCTGCTCGCCCTGCCGGTCTCCGGCGGCACCAGGATGCAGGAGGGCTCGGCGGCCTTCCTCTGCATGCTCCGCATCACCGCCGCCGTCCAGGCCCACCGCGCGGCCGGCCTCCCCTACCTCACCTATCTGCGCAACCCGACCATGGGCGGGGTCTTCGCCTCCTGGGGCACCCTCGGCCAGCTGGTCCTCGCCGAGCCGGGCGCCCGGCTCGGCTTCCTCGGCCCCCGGGTGTACGAGGAACTGCGCGGCGTGGAGCTGCCGGCGGACGTCCAGCGGGCGGAGACGCTGGCCGGGCACGGCCTCGTGGACGCCGTGGTACCGCCGCAGGAGCTGCGCGAGCTGCTCCGCCGCACCCTCACCGTTCTCGGCACCGCTCCTCCTACTTATAGGGGCACCCCGGACACCCCTCTCCCCGAGCGGTCCACCACGCCGCCCGAGGCCCAGGACTCCGACACCCGGCACCCCGACCCCCAGGACACCGGCACCCAGGACACCGACGCCCAGGACGCCTGGGACTCCGTCCGCCGTACCCGACGCCCCGACCGCCCCGGCACCCGCGAGCTGCTGCGCCGCACCACCGAGGAACTGGTGCTGCTCGACGCGCCCGGCGGCCGCGACGGCGCGCTGGTCCGCGCACTCGCCGTGCTCGGCGGCCACCCCGTCCTGGTCGTCGGCCAGCAGCGGCAGGACTCGGCACACGAACGCCCCTTCACCGCCGCCGACCTGCGGGCCGTCCGGCGCAGCGCCCGCCTCGCCGAGCAGCTGGGCCTGCCACTGGTGACCGTGGTGGACACCGCCGGGGCCGACTTGTCCGCCCAGGCCGAGCTGGACGGGATCGCGATCGAGATCGCGCACTGCCTGACCACCCTGCTCGCCCTGCGCACCCCCGTCCTCGCCGTCCTGCTCGGCCAGGGCTCCGGCGGCGGCGCCCTGGCCCTGCTCCCGGCCGACCGGGTGCTCGCCGCCGGGCACGCCTGGCTGGCGCCGCTGCCGCCGGAGGGCGCCTCGGCAATCGTCCACCGGGACGGCGCCCACGCCGCCGAGCTGGCCCGGGCCCAGGGCATCGGCGCCCGGCAGCTGGCGGAGGTCGGGCTGGTGGACAAGGTGGTCCCCGAGCTGCCGGACGCTTCCGAGGAGCCGGCGGCCTTCTGTGCCCGCCTGGGCGCGGCGGTCGTCACGGCGCTCGGCGAGCTGTCCGCGACCGGCGAGACGGCCCGGCTCGCCGCCCGGGCACTCCGCCACCGGCGCCTGGGCGACCTCCGATGAACTTCGGCGGCCTCCGGTAACCCTCGGCGAGCGGACGGCCGCCGACCGCGACCGGATCGTGTGGCGCCGGGCACAGATCGTCAGTACCCAAAGTGCTGTGACCGGACCGTCGGGTGACAGTCGCCGCTCCCAAACGGTGAGTGCGCTCACAGGCGAATCACGCCTACGACGGACGGTAGTGGTGGCGCGGAGCCCTCGCCGCCCCCTCCCGCCGACCGTCGCCCGACCACCGACCGCCGGGTGTCCGCCCGGTTCCGAGCCCGTCCGCCGGGCCCGCCCCGGCGCCCCTTCGAATCCACGGCCACCTCCGCGCGTACGACGGTGCGTCGTAACGAGGGGGTCTTGGCGACGGCCGATCCCGTCTGGCAACAATGGCTCTCGTCGTCAGCCGCACCGGCTCCTGTCCCGCCGGTCGACGGCCTACCGCCGAGTCGCGCCCCACAACCGCAACGGCCCCTGTCCGGCCCGTGGTCCTGGGTGGGGCGCGACTCGGCCCAACCTGATTGAGGTCCTGACCTACATGCCCGCTTTCAAGCTCCGTATGCGCACTTCCGCCGCGATTCTCGCCGGCGCCGCTGGTCTGACCGTCCTGGGCGCGGGTGTGCTGCCCGCCACCGCGAACGCTGCCACCGCCTCCCCGCAGGCCATCGCCGCGCAGATCGTCCCGGCGAACCAGCTGGCCTCCTTCAGCCAGATCATCTCCCACGAGTCCGGCTGGAACGTGACGGCGACCAACCCGAGCTCGGGCTCGTACGGTCTGGGCCAGGCGCTGCCGGCCTCCAAGATGGCCTCCGCCGGCTCGGACTGGAAGACCAACCCGGCCACCCAGATCAAGTGGGCGCTGGACTACATGAACTCCCGCTACGGCAGCCCGAACGCCGCCTGGAACTTCTGGCAGAACCACCACTGGTACTAAGCCGACCGACCACCGGCTTACCTGCCTCCCACCCGTCTCCTGACCACCTCCCCCTCACCCCGGGGGTCGGACAGGGACCACCGGGGTGACCCGAGAGGGCCCGGGCCCGCGCGATCCGCGTGGCCCGGGCCCTCTCGTGCTTCCCTTCGGCCGCTCTGCCCGGCTGCCGCGCAGCTCGGCGCGCCCCGGCTACTGCACGGTTCAGAGCTCCCCGGTCAGCGCTCCCCAGTTCAGAGTTCCCCGGCTCAGCGCTCCCCGGCTCAGAGCCCGCCGTTCAGCGCTCCCCGGTTCAGAGCTCCCCGGTGAGCCCCAGCAGCTCCCGCATCCGCGCGTACTTGGCGGCCAGCCGCTCGGCGGTCGCCCGGTCCAGCGTGGCCAGGCGGGCCGGATCGGAGTTGTGCGCCAGGTCGGCGCGCTTGACCAGCAGCGCGCCGGGCGTGGCCAGGATCCGCGCCGTGTACGCCTCGACCGGTTCGTCAGGGCGGCGGGTGAGCGCGTCCACGATCGCCTTGGTCTCGTCCGGCAGCGCGGCGCCCGCCAGCCACTCCCGGCTCAGCCGGTCGTCCTCGACGGTGTCGTGCAGCCAGCCCGCCGCGATCTGCGCCTCGCTGCCACCGCGTGCCGCCGTCCCGCCGGCGACCGCCGCGATGTGCTCGGCGTACGGGTGCCCGTTCTTGTCCACCTGCCCCTGGTGGGCGCGCCGCGCGACGGCTTCCACCTCGGACAGGCTCAGGTACTGGTCCTCCATCGGCTCATCGTAGGGCCCGGTCCGGTCCGCCGTTCGCGGGGCCGCCTCCCGGACCTCCTCCGCAGGCCGGGCTCCCCGCCCCCGTTCCGGGGTCCGTTGATCAACACCCCCACGGCCACTGGTTTACTCCCGTCGGGGGGTTCTCGGCGTTACCGGTGCTCCAAGGGCCCTCGGGCGGGCGATCCCCGCCGCCACCCGGCAGACCCTTCCGAGCGATCCGAGGAACCATGCCCGCGCTCCACCCGCTGCTGTCCGCCTTCGCCCCGATCTGGGCCCTCACCGCGGTCGGCTACCTCGTCGCCCGTGCCGGGCTGCTCGGGCCGCAGGCCGAGATGGTGCTGACCCGCTTCGTCTTCCACGTAGCGATGCCGGCCGCGCTCTTCCTGATGATCGCCCGCACCCCGCTCGGGCACTTCGCCAACGCGTCGATGCTCGCCTTCGTGGCCGGCGCCGCCGTCGCGACCGGCCTCGGGCTGCTCGCGGGGCGCCTGCTGTTCCGCCGCAAGCGCGGCGAACTGGCGATCGGCGCGATGGCCGCCGGCTACGTGAACTCCGCGAACCTCGGCATCCCGGTGACCATGCAGGTCGTCGGCGACGCCTCCTTCGTCGGACCGGTGATCCTCTTCCAGATCCTGCTGGTCACCCCGGCCGTGCTGGCCGTCCTGGACAGCGGCGCGGCCGGCCGCCGGGCCCTGCTCACCCTGCCGCTGCGCAACCCGGTCCTGCTCGCCACCGCGCTCGGCGCCGTCGCCTCCGCGACCGGGCTGCACCTGCCCGCCGAGCTCAACCACTCCGCCGAACTGCTCGGCGGCGCCGGGGTGCCGACCGCCCTGGTCGCCCTCGGCATGTCGCTGCACAACCGCCCGCCCGCCGACGGACCCTCGCGCCGCGTCGAGGTCGGAGTGACGGTCGCGATCAAGACCCTGGTCCAGCCGCTCGCCGCCCTGGCCGTGGCCGGCCCGGTGCTCCACCTCCCCACCCACCAGCTGCTCACCGTGGTGCTCTTCTCCGCCCTGCCTGCGGCGCAGAACATCTACACCTACGCCCGCGAGTACGGGCAGGGCACCGAACTCGCCCGGGACACCGTGCTCTGGTCGACGCTGGTGTCGATGGCGACCCTGTCCCTGATCGCCTGGAGCCTGGGGCCCGCGTAGCGGTGGGTGGGTCCCGCCGGTCTCGCCCCCACCGGTCTGTGCCCCTTGCCGGTCCACCCCTCCCGGTCCACCCCTCCCGGTCCACCCCTGCCGGCCCACCCCTTCCCGCCCGCCCCTTCCGGCCCGCCTCTGCCGGTCTCACCCCTGCCGGGCGGCGGCCACCACCGAGGTCATCGCCTCCAGGAAGCGCCGGGCCGTCGCCAGCTCCGCCGGGTCGAACCGGCCCATGGCCGCGACCAGGTCCCCGATCAGCCCGCCGAAGAAGCCCTGCCCCAGTTCCATCGCCCGCTCCTCCACCACCAGCCGCACCTTCCGCCGGTCCTGCGGATCGCGCTCGCGACGGATCAGCCCGAGCCGCTCCAGCCGGTCCACCAGACCGGTGGTGCCGGCCGAGTTCAGCCGGAGCGCCTCCCCGAGGCGGCCCGGGGTGACCACCTCCCCGGCCCGGGCGGCGTCCAGCAGGTGGATCAACGCCCGCAGATCGGTCGGATGCAGACCACTGCGGGCCGCGAACTCGGCCCCGAACAGATCCAGTTCGACCGTCAGACCGCGCAACAGGTGGACCAGCCGCATCGGCTCCTCGACCTCGGACACCCTCTCGTCCTTCCTCGGGCACTCGTGTGCCATTATTCTCTCGCTCAGCGAGATACTTGTTCAACGAGTGATCCAGCGGTGATCCCGCGCCCGACCCGGACGCGATCACACCACACCCCGCGGAGGCCCATCATGTCCGCCCGCACCACCCCCGACCTCGCACCGCGCCTCGCCCCCTTCCTCGCCGCCTACGACGGAATGCTCGCCCGCTGGCCCGTCCCGGTCGAACCACTCACCGTCCGCACCGCCCACGGCACCACCCGGATCAACGCCTGCGGCCCCGCCGACGGCCGCCCCCTCGTCCTCCTCCACGGCGGCGGCGCGACCTCCACCATGTGGTTCGCCAACGCCGGCGCCTGGGCCGAGGCCGGCCACCGCGTCCTCGCCGTCGACCTCATCGGCGACCCCGGCCGCAGCGTCCACGACGGCGCCGCCCTCGGCGACGTCCCCGGCCTGCTCGGCTGGCTGGACGCCGTACTCGACGGACTCGGCGTCCCCGAGGCCGACTTCTGCGCCCACTCCTACGGCGCCTGGATCGCCCTCGAGTACGCGTTGCACGCCCCCGCCCGGGTCGGCCGCCTCGCCCTGCTCGACCCCACCCAGTGCTTCGCCGGCTTCCGCCCCGGCTACCTCCTGCGCGCCCTCCCCCTCTTCCTCCCCCGCCGCACCCCGGCCCGCGCCCGTTCCTACCTCGACTGGGAGTCCGCGCCCGGCCCCGCGCTCGACCCCGACTGGTGCGAGCTGTACGCCCTCGGCTACGCCGACTTCCCCGCCTCCCCCGTCATCACCGGCCCCCGCCCCACCCCCGCCCGGCTCCAGACCCTCACCACCCCCCTGCTCGCCCTCTACGCCGCCCACTCCCGCGCCCACGACCCCCACCGCACCGCCGAAGCCACCCGCCACACCCTCCCCCACGCCACCGTCACCACCCTCCCGGGCACCACCCACCACACCCTCCCCATGGCCGCCGCACCGCAGGTCAACCACCACGTCCGCACCTTCCTCACCCCACCCCGCCCCTGACCTCCCCGCCCCACCGGCCACCGCCGGACGAAGCCTCGGCGGCGTCCCCGGGTGCGTGCCGGACGGCCTGGTCCGGCACACCCGGGGCGGTCACCCGCCCGCCTGGGTCCGCGGATCGGAGACCGCCTAGGCTTGCGGATCATGTGGACACAGGTGGCCGCCGATTCGTTCCCGGGCAGCGGGTTCAGGGATCCCGCCCGGGAGTCGGTCCTGGCCGAGGCGGAGAGCAGGCTCGGGGACGAGCTGCCTGCCGAGCTCACGGAACTGCTGCTGGAGAGCAACGGGATCGTGGGCCGGACCGGCGTGGACACGGTCTGGACGGTCGAGCGGATCGTCGAGCGGAACCTCCATCTCCGGGCGGACGCTTCCATCGCCCAGCTGTACATGCCGTTCGATGCCCTGCTGTTCTTCGGGGACAACGGCGGAGGTGACCAGTTCGCCTTCGTACGGACGCCGCGCAGGCCGGACATCTTCGCCTGGGACCACGAGAGTGACAGCCGCAGCTGGGTCGCCCGCGATCTGCGGGACTACCTGGGGCGCTCGCTCGCCGCGGGCGGAGACGACTGGTACCGGTAGCCCGAGGGGGCCGGACCGGGCACCCCGCCTCAGCTGCGCTCGGCAGCCTGCCGCAGCAGATCCGTCGGCGAGGCCAGGACGGCGAACCAGGTGTTCGCGGTCTCGTCCGCGACCGGAGCCCAGGCGGCCACCACCGGGAGTTCGCAGTGCTCGCCGGCCTCCAGCGGGGGCAGCGTCCAGGTCATGCCGTGCCGGTGGCCGGAGTCCACACCCCATGTGCTGTGCGAGCGGTCGTAGACCTCGTCGATCAGCTCGGCCCACCGAGCGGGGACCTCAGCGCCGGCCGCCCCGCAGATCGCCTCCTCGTCCATGCCGCCGACGGTGAGCTTGGTGCTGTCGTCGTCGACCGTGATCGCGGCCAGCGACTGCCCACTGTCCCACCCGGCGTCGGCATTGTCCGCCAACCGTTCCGGCAGGCTCGCCGAGAACCGCACCCGCCCGAGCGGCGCGCGGGCGTCGATCCGCCAGACCGCCGCCCGGCAGCCGGTCAGCGGCCCCCAGGTCTCGGGGTCCAGCCCGGGATCGTACGGGGTCAGCAACAGCTCGACGCGGGCTTCAGGCCGGACCCAGCGGGCCACCGTACGGCCGCCCGGCAGCTCGAACCGTCCATCGGGCACGGGCGGAAGAGCCGTGTTCTCCACGACCGTGGTGAAGACCAGCGGGCCGAACGGCGTCTCGATGGCAGGCCGTTCGGCGGGACGCAGGCGGGTACGGGGGACGGCGGGGAGCAGCACCGCGTCAGCGTAGCGGAGCCCTGTTCCCTGACCCCCGGCGGATCGGACCGCGCCCCCGGTGGGCAGCGCGACCGACATCCTGGGTCGCCGGCTCCCCGCTGATCGTCACCGACATCCCGACCGCCGAACTGAGCGGGGCCACGACCATCGGATCGGCGCCAAGGGCGTGCGCCCCGGCCTCGGGCACCCCGAAACCTGATCATGCGGCTGTCCAGCCGAACGGGTGAAATGGGCGACGGCCACGCCCAACGTGACCTCCTCGCACACAGGAGTGTCCACGACCACCTCAGCCCCGGCCGGACGGCCGCGTTCGAACAGGCTCTCGCCGCCTGCGCACTGGGCTCCGCCACCCTCCCGAGCCTGTGCGCGACCGGTTGGAGGACGTCCTGGACCGCGACCCGATGGTGCTCGAAAAGTCCCCGTTCGACCCGGGCTCGCCCGGAGGCAATCCACTTGAACGCCGAACTCGAACAGCACCATCATCGGACGCCATCCGCCCGCAACGGAACCGTCAACTCAGCCTGGGAAAGGGCTACTTGAGCCATCTCACCAGACCCCGGGCGGTACTTCCCCACGTCCGCGAACCCTCTCCGCCCCTGGAGGATCTGTGGCCCGTCCCCCCGCCCCGGAGATCCACGTCCCACCCGCCCCGGGAGCCCCCGCGGCCCGTACGTCACGCAAGGAGGCGAACGCGTGAGCACCGCTACCCCCCCGACCGAGGCCGCCGACGAGGAACTTCAGTGGCTCGCCGACGGACGCCGCATCGAGGCCATCGAGGCGATCAGCGTCAGCGCGATGGCCCGGCGCCTGCCCGCGCTCGTCGTCCGCGCGTTCCGCCTCGGCTGGCGCATCGACCGCGCCTCCGTCGCGCTGCTGCTGACCTGCCAGGCCGTGTCCGCAGTGCTCGGCGCGGCGGGCCTGCTCGCGACCACCGGCACGATCTCGGCGCTGTTCGGCCCGGGCCGGGTCGGCGACAAACTCACCCACGCGGCGCCGTCGATCCTCGTGATCGCGGCGGCGGCCGGCGCCCGCTCCCTCCTGGGCATCACCATCCGCACCATCACCATCCACCTGTCGCCGCGCATCTCCCGGGCAGCGGAGGCCGCGGTGTTGCGCGCGACCGTGGCCGCCGAACTGACCGCCTACGACCACGCCGGCTACAACGACGAACTGGAAGCCGCCGACCGCGGCGCCGAGGTCTGTGTGGACATCGTCGGGGAGGCGCAGAACCTGCTCGCCTCCCTCGCCTCGCTCCTCGGCGCGGCCGGCGTGCTGACCGTGCTCCACCCCGCGCTCCTGCCGTTGCTGGTGCTGGCGGCACTGCCCCAGGGAGTCGCGTCGGTGCACGCCGCCCGGGTGCAGTTCCTGGCGAACCGCGCGGCGGTCGGCGACCGGCGGATCATGGCGAACCTGCGCTGGTACATCCACCTCAAGCGCAACGCCGACCAGGTCCGCTCCGACACCATGGGCGAGTTCCTGCTCACCAAGTACGACCAGGTCGGCCGGCGCCTGGACGCCACTTCCCGGCAGGCGGCGCAGCGGAGCGCCCGGGTGTCGGTGATCGGGGCAGCCGCGTCCGGCCTGGGCACCGCGGTGGTGTGGGCGGCGATGCTGTGGCTGGTCAGCACCGGCCGGATGAGCCTGCCGCGCGGCGGCGCGGCCGTGTTCGCCCTCACCGCGGTCAGCACCAGCCTGCGCGGCATCGTCGGCTACGGCGCCGACCTCTTCCGCACCGGCATGTACCTGGACGACTGGTCCCACTTCCTCGACACCGCCGGCGGCCACCGTCCCGAGCGCGGCACCGAAGTCCCCGGAGCACCGCGCCGGATCACGGTGGAGAACCTCGGCTACGCCTACCCCGCCTCCGACCGCAAGGCCCTGGACGGGGTGAGCCTGCACGTCGAACGCGGCGAGATCCTCGCCCTCGTCGGGGAGAACGGCTCCGGCAAGACCACCCTCTCCAAACTCCTCGCAGGGCTCTACCTGCCCGACACCGGATCGGTGCGCTGGGACGGACGCGACACCCGCGACCTCGACCCCCACGCCCTGTGGCGCCAAGTCGCCGTCGTCCCCCAGGACTACGCGCGCTGGCCGCTCACCTGCCGCGAGAACATCACCCTCGGCCAGCCCACCGCCGACGGCGACACCGCGGTACTGCGCGCCGCGGACGCCTCCGGGGCCGCCGACGTCGTCGCCAAGCTCCGCCGCGGCCTGTCCACCCTCCTGGCCGTGGAGTGGATGGGCGGCGAGGAACTCTCCGGCGGCCAGTGGCAACGCCTCGCCATCGCCCGCGCGTTCCACCGCGAAGCCGGCCTCCTCGTCCTGGACGAGCCCACCGCCGCCCTCGACCCACGCGCCGAACACCGGATCTTCCAGAACCTGCGGGCGGTCGCGCAGGAGCGGGCGGTCGTCCTGGTCACCCACCGCCTCACCAACGTCGCGGTCGCCGACCGGATCCTCGTCCTCGAAAACGGAAAAGTCCTCCAGGAGGGCACCTTCGCCGAACTGGTCGCCGACCAGGGCGGACGGTTCAAGGAACTGTGGGACCTCCAGAACGAGCGCACCGGCCTCCCCTCCCAACGGACCCTGCCCGCCCCCGACGACCAGCAGACCAGCCGGTGACCGGCCTCGCTGCGCCGCGCGGCCCGCCCCACGAGGAGGCACGCAACGCCGTGCCGCACCAATGCGAGGAACTGCGCCGATGGCCGCTCGACCGACTGCCGACCGACACCATGCCCTACACCGCCCACGCCTTCCCCGGCCGGGCCGTGTGCCGTCAGGCCGAGGACCGCCCCTCCGACTCGGCGTCATGCGGAACCTCGGGGACGTGCGTGCCTCCATCGCATGCTCCTCGGATGGGCTCGCCGCGTCCGGGCTAGGTGGGCATCACCCCGTGGATGCGGGAGAGGGTGAACACCCGCTCGTCGTCGCGCAGGTGGCACCAGGCGTGGAGGTAGGGAGCGTCCAGGCCCAGCCGGCTGAGGGTGCGGACGGTGGTGTTGCCGGAGGTGGCGACGTACTCGATCGTGATGGCCTGCTTCTCGTCGACGGCGTGGGCCAGTTGGCGGACGTCCGTGAAGGAGAGGTTGCGCGCGTGCCCGGCGATGATCTCCTCCGTGTCGCTGGCATAGGGACGGCCGTCGTACGGGTCGGGCTCCGGGACCTCCTGCGGGGCGTCGCGGAGCCGGGCGGCGAGGGCTCGCAGGTCGACGGGCGTTCCCGGCTTCGTGGTGCGGGTGTCCGTCCGCCGTGTGCGGGGCCTGCCGCCGGGCGGGCGCGGGGACGGGACCCATGACGGGCTCGCCGCGCGGTGGTGCTGGGCCCGTTCGATGCGTACGGTCCCGTCGGTCTCCTCGGCGACGGGGGCGTAGCCCGCGGCCCGCAGTGCCGCGAGTGTCTCGCCCGGTGGGGTCCGGCTGATCAGCACCGTCGGTGCCAGTTGCCGCAGGCCGAGTGGGGCGAGCTTGCGGTGGGCGGCGAGTTCGGCCAGGAGGGCGGGCTCCTGGCCGTGGATCACACAGGCCGCGGAGACGACGCGCACCCGGCCGTGGCTGCGCGCGGTGTCGTGGATCAGGTAGGAGAGCGGTTGGGGCAGCGGATCGACGGCGACGGCGGCCAGGTCGGCCGTGAGGGCGTCGGGGCCGAGGCCCGCGTCGAGGGCGCGGCGGACGCTGCCCGGGCTGAACCGCCAGACGGACGCCGCGCCGGCGCTCTCCCGGTCGGCGGCGGAGTCCAGCAGTGCGTGGAGGTGCGCCGACGGTGTGCCGGCGACCACCGCCGTGAGGTCGCTGCCGAAGCGGGCGGTCCCGCTCGCGGCGGGCAGCAGCCGTCGGCAGGCGTCGCCCAGTGCTTCGGCGTCGTCGGCGTCGTTGCCGCTGTCGGCGTTGCCGGCGACGCCGTCGGTGAGCAGGGCAGCCCCGATCGGGGACACGGCCCCGAGCGCGAGTGCGCCGAGCAGTTCCGCCTCCCGGATCAGGGTGGCGAACGGCGTGGCGTCCTGGTGGAGTTCGTCGGCGAGCGGACGGAGCCACCCGACCAGTTCCCCCAAGTCCGCAGGATTCGCCGCGCCTTCGCCGGCCGGGAGCTGCGCCGCGGCGGTGAGCAGCCCGTGCCGGGCCTGGACGCAGCCTCCGCACGGCGCCGCCCCGGCGAGTGCCGGCAGGGCCTTTCCGTCCTCGTCGCGGCTTCCGCCGGGGGTCAGCGGGAGCGCCCACCAGGCCCGGAGCAGCGCGGTGAGCCGGTCGGCCGGTTCCCGCTCGGCCCAGGTGTCGTAGGCGGCGGTCGCCGCGACCCGGTCGCCGTCCCGGGCCAGCAGCCCGGCCGCGTTCGCCGTCTCCAGTACGAGGCGGACCACGAGCTCGTCGCACTGCGCGGCTTTGCCGATCCGGGACAGCTCGCGGGCGCCGACACCCCCGGCCTTGAGCCGGGCCGGTGGGGCGGCGGCGCACACGCCGAGGACGGAGGCGGCGTGGGCGGCGAACGCCATCGAGGCGGCCGCGGCCTCCCGTTCGACCTCCGACGCGGTGACGGGCACCGACCGCACGCCGGGCGGGACGGGTGTGAACGGGGCGTGCCAGTCGGCGCCGCGCAGTGCGAGTGCCACCTCGGCGGGCATCCGGGCCGGCCCGTGCCGGTACCGGTCCCGAATCAGCAGTCCCCGTTCCACCGCCCACCATTCGGCGGGCGTGGAGTCGACCTTCGGACTCCCGAACATGATGAGGCCCGGTTGATCCGAGGCCTCCCGGGCCCGCCGCTCGAGGAGTTCCCGGGTGGCCGCGGGTGCCTTGGACACCAGCGCGCCGACCCGGGCGGGGTCGCTGTGATGGTCGACCAGCGCCGCCAGCCGCTGCTCCTTCCGGTGGGCGGCGGGTTTGACGTCGAGTTTCGCCAGCATCCGGGCCAGCTCGTCGGAGTTGGAGCCCGCGAGCAGTTGCACGAGCGGTGCGTCGAGCCCCAGCGGCGCGCCCCACGCGCTCCGCAGCGGCGCCGCCATGCGCAGCAGGCCGTTGCCGTCCGGCCACACCAGCGCGCGATCGGCCAACGTCTCCAGGACGGCGGCCAGTCCGTGGGCACGTTCCCCGTGCGCCGCGTCCAGGAGGCCTGCCAGCTCGTCCGGCGACGCGGCCGTCAACGCGGCGAGGGCCTCCGCCACTTGAAGGCACGGCAGCGTGAGCCGGGGCAGGACCAGCGCTACCGACGCCGGGCGCTGGAGACGGTCCGCCAGTTCACCGACCGAACGCGGCTCCGGAACCGACGCGACATCCGGGCGCGCCGCCAGGACCCGCTCCAACTCGGGTGCGTCGAGGCCGCGCAGCCATGTGGCCAGTGCCGATCCGCTCTTCTTACCGATGGGGACACCTCGCCACGTAGGAGGACAGCCGTAACCGGCCAGGGCCGGCCGGGAACACCAGGATGGCCCATCGACGCCATTGCGTGCGACCTCCCCCGGAACTCACCTGGCGGGCCCGGGTCTTCGAGACGATGGAGGATTTGAGGTCACGGATCGCGAGGGGCTGCCCTCCGATACGCGCTCCATCCGCCGACCGCCCGAGTGGCGTCAGTGGGTGGCCTCGACGGCGATCCCGACGAGTTGGAGGATGGCATGTCCCCAGGACGTGGCGGCGATCAGGACACCGAACACGACCGCAGTGAAGACGGTGAACGTCTCGTCGCTCCGACTGCGGGCCTCGGTACGGCGGCGGAGACGGATGACGATGAAGATGGCGAGGAACGCGGTCGCGCTGATCGTGTACTGCACTGCCCACCCTTGACGCTGAGTGAGGCCTCGGTTACCCGATGCCTGCTGCCATTCGGGCGAGCATGCCAGAGCGATCGGCGGTCCGGGGCCGGATTGCGGAAATCAGGCGGACGCGAACGGTCTCGCCGGGAGTTGGCCTGTCGCGCGGCCGGCAGGTCCAGCCGAGCCGATCGTACGAACAGCGACCGTGTTGCCCGGAGCGCTCCGAGAGCGAGCCATGACCCGGCGCGGACAGACCGGCGGACGGATCGCGGAAGGAGTCCAGTGCAGTGCTGCCTGCCTGCTTACCTGCCTGCCTGCCGAGCCGAGCCGCAGTGGGCGCCGGCGCCGACGGGTGGGGCGGGATCGACGGCCCTGCGCGCGGTGGCGGCGTCGGCAGGCGTCGGGGTGTCGCGGGGTGGGTGTGCGCGGGGTGACCGTAGCGTTGGCGGGTGGCTGAGACGGCGTCGACGAGCGCATCGCAGGTGAGTGCGGCTCATGTGATGGCGCCGGCGGTGGTGTTCGCGATTCCGGTGCTGAAGTTGGCGTGGACGCTGGGTGGCGGGGACGCCGCGCGGGATGCGTTGTCGGCGATGGGGCCGACCAACTGGGTCGATGTCGTCATCGGGATGTTCCTGGCCGAGCCGGTGCTGGCGACCGTGCTGGCGGCGGTCACCGCGCAGGTCACGTACGCGATTTCGGCCGCCCGGGGCGGGGCGGCGCGGCACCGGGGGCGGGCGCTGGCCGAGACGGCGGCGCGGGCGGCGATCCTGCCGGGAGCGCTGGGGGTCGTCGTGGGGGCGTTCAACGGGGTGTGGTGGGGTGCGGTGGCCGGGGTGCTGGGCTATGTGCTGCGGCTCGGGGTGGTGGCCGAGTACCGTACGGGCGGGCGGTCCGCCGACACCGGACACCGGACCGGCCGGCCCGCCGTGACCTTCGGGACCAGGGCCGCGGAGGCGGTGCGGATCGCCTCGCTGCTGCTCGCCCTGGTCGTGCTGCCGCTCCTCTCCGTCACCGCCGCGCTGGACGGCCGGGCCTGGACGAGCGTGCTGCGGTGCGACGTGAACACCGGCTCGGGGCCCGAGCGGGCCCGGCTGGTCGAGCTGGACCGGCAGGCGCCGGGGGTGGTCGGCTGGGACGTCCCGGCCCGTGAGGTGGTCAGCGGCACCAACTGCGCCACCGACCCGGACGACGTGATCCGGGCCCCCTGGTGGCGCAGCTGAGGACCTTCGGCGGAATGCCGGGATGGACCAGCTGCGCACCTTGAGCCGGCAGTACGTCGCGGGACCGGTCCAGCCCGCGGACCTGCCGACGTCTGCCGACGACCTGCTCGTCACCGGCCTGGATTCCCCCGCGCTGCGCGACCTGGCCGGGCGGGCCCGGAGGGACCGGACCGACCAGGTCTTCCGCGAGGCGCTGGAGGAACTCGGCGCGGCCCGGCCCGACGGCGGGCTGGCCGAGTTCCACGACGGTGCGGGTTGGTCGCTCTGGGCCACCGGCAGCCTCCGGCAGGGCACCCGGTTGCTGGACAGCCATCGACGACCAGCCGGCCAACCCCTGGAGCCGACCGGCCGCACCCGCGCCGGGACAGTCGCGCCCACACCGCCGTCCCCGGGCCCGCCGGACTGGCCGGACTGGCCGGACTGGCCGGATGACCAGACGCGCTGACGCCGTCAGTAGATCAGGTAGCCCGGGCGGTGCCCCTCGTCCTCGATCTCGCCGGTGGCCTGGGCCCGCAGCTTGCGGGACAGTTCCTCCAGGGCCCGGGAGGCGGCGACCTCCTCGCCGATCCTGGCGAGCGGGCGGTCCTCCGCGCTCTTCTCGGCCTCGCCGTGCGCGCTCAGGCCCGGCGCCCTCGCGCCCGTCAACCTGGCGTCGCACACCGTGTGCACGCCGTCTTCGTCGAAGCTGAGCTCCACGTCCCACTGGTTGTGCATGCCACACCTCCTGGCGGCGGCCCCCATCACGCCGGTCCCGGCCGACCCGGGCGCTGGGCCCGTGGCGGCCACTCACACCAGCGTGCGCCCGCGCGACCCGTGGCGGCAAGCGCGGCGGTGACGGCGGCGACCAGTGCGGATCCGCCGCGTCCGATCGGCCCGGCCGCCGCCCCGGCGGTACGCTGACGGAAGCGTGCCGCGACCGCCGAACCCTCCCCCGGAACCGCCGGCGCGGCACGGGGCAGCGACAACCTGGTGGTCCCTCCGTGGCGGTCTTCCTCCTCGCTCTGAGCGCGGCCTGCTGTCTGGGACTCGGCTTCGTCCTCCAGCAGCATGCGGCGCAACGGGCCCCTCGTGCCGACCTGCTGCGCTGGCGTCTGCTGCTGGACCTGATGCGGATGCCCGAGTGGCTGCTCGGCACCGGGTTCATGGTCAGCGGTCTGCTCCTCTCCGCGCTCGCGCTCAACCAGGGCGAGGTGTCCCTGGTCGAGCCGCTGCTGGCGACCAACCTGATCTTCGCCATGGCGCTCTCCCGGGTGCTGACCCGTCAGACCCTCGGCCGCTCCGGCTGGGCCGGGGTGCTGCTGCTGGGCCTCGGGGTGACGGCGTTCATCGTGGCCGGACGGCCCACCGGCGGCGGTCCGCCCGCCGGGGAGCTGCGGCACTGGCTGGTGGTCGGCACGGTGGTCGGGCTGACCCTGCTGCTGGTCTCGCTCGCCCGCCGGCTGCCGCTGTTCGAGGAGGCCACCCTGCTGGCCCTCGCCGCCGGACTCCTCTACGGCCTGCAGGACGCGCTCACCCGCACCACCACCCAGCGCCTCGACCACGACGGGCTGATGGCGGTGCTGCGGACCTGGCAGCCGTACGCGGTGGTGGTGGCGGGCGTGGTCGGACTGCTGCTGGTGCAGAGCGCCTTCGAGGCCGCGCCGCTGCGGATGTCACTGCCGGCGCTGACCGCCGCCCAGCCGCTGTCCGGGATCGCCTGCGCGGTCGGCTTCCTCGGCGACCGACTGCGGGTCACCCCGGCTGCGCTGGCCTGGCAGGCGGCCGGGTTGGTGGCGATCGTGATCGGGGTGATCGTGATCGGCCGACATCCGGCGATGCCCGGCAGCAGCGTCCGCGACACCCTGGAGAGCATCGGGGTGCCACCGAGCGACCAGCCCGGCAACGGTGACGGCGGCCGGGAGCCGCGTCGTGGCGATGCCGGTGTCGGCCCTGACGGCGCCGGTGTCGGTAACAACGGCGGTAACGGTAACAACGGCGACGGCGGTGGCAGCCCTCACCGAGACGCTGGCGACGGCGGTGGCGGTGGCGATGACACCGACATGAACGGTGAGCACGGGTAGGCGGACCGATGTGCTGGAGCGCCCAGGCGGACGCCGTGGCCGGCGCGGCGGTCGCGGGCATCGGCGTGGCGTGCCTGGTCCGCGCCCGGCGCTCCGGGAGACCGCAGCGACTACCGCTCGCCGCGCTCCCGCTGGTGCTGGGCGTGCACCAGCTCGTCGAGGCGCTGGTCTGGCTCGGCACGGACGGTGAGTTGCCGTCGGCCCTCGCCGGGGCGACCCGCACCGCCTGGGCGGTGATCGCCCTGCCGCTGCTGCCCGTCCTGGTCCCCGTCGGTGTCTGGTGCGCTGCCCACGAACCCGGGCACCCCGCTGGCCCCGGCCGACGCCGCGTACTCGCCCTGCTGGCGCTGCTGGGCGCAGCGGTGGCGGTGCCGCTCGCGGTCGCCGTCGCCGCTCACCCGGTGACGGCCACCCGGCACGGCCACACCCTCGGCTACGCCATCGGCATCCCGTACCCGGCCCTTCTGCTCACCGGCTACCTCCTCACCACGGTCGGCTCCCTCCTGATCAGCGGCGACCGCCTGCTCCGCCGTCTCGGTCTGCTCACCGGAGTGGGCGCGGTCCTCTGCGCCCTGCTCTGGCGGCTCGCGTTCGTCTCCACCTGGTGTGCCCTCGCTGCCCTGGCCAGGCTCCTGCTGCTCCACTGGGCGGGACACCCGCCCACCGACCGTCGGTGAACGCCGGCGTCCGGCCCGCCCGACGGGCCCGGCCCTTACGACCGCGCCGCCTCCACCGCGCCCCCTGCTGCCCGGGCCTGCCCATCGACCGTGGCTCCCGCGGGCCCCGGCCGGACTCCCGGGCCCAGACCGGGAGCAGGACGGTCGTGAACCGGGCGCCGAGCAGGTGGGTGACGCCGGCCAGGACCGTCACCGTGAGCAGCAGCGGGACCAGCCCGGTCAGAGTGGCGCTGCCGGGGGTGGCCAGGACGAACCAGGGCAGGGCGATGGCCGAGATCCACGTCCCGGTCCGGGGGATCGCCGTGGCGGCGAGCACCCCGGCCAGCGGCCTCAGGCTGCGCACCGGCGGATGGGCGGTGCCGATGGTCATTCTGCTCTCCCCTCCCCCGGTTCGGGCTGTCGCTGCGGTTCGGGCTGCCCCTGCGGATCAGGCAGCACGTGGACCGCGACGGAGACCTGCTCGCTGCCCTCCGGCACCGGCCCCTCGGCGCCGACCCGGCGGTAGCGCCGGAGCACCACGGACAGTTCGGCCGTCAACTGCACGGCCTCGGCCGGCGTGAGCTGGAGCAGCATGTCGCTGAAGTCGACCGCCTTGCGCCACTCCCCGGGCATCGTCTCGAAGGCGTCGAGCGCACGCTGGGCGGTCAGGGTGTGCCCGGCCAGCACGGAGCGCAGGAAGCCGACGCCCGCCCCGGGCTCCTCGTCCGCCATGTCCTCCCCCGTCCAGACCGTCAGCCGGTGCGCCGAGCGCCACCACCGCTCCCGGGCGTTGCCGCGCTCGGTGTCCTCCTCGACGAAGCCCGCGGCGGCGAGCTGGCGCAGGTGGTAGCTGGTGGCTCCGGAGTTGAGCCCCAGCTGCTCGGCGAGCCTGGTCGCGGTGGACGGGCCGTGCTTGCGCAGCAGCTCGACCAGTTGCATCCGCACGGGATGGGCCATGGCCCTCATGCCCTTGGCAGTGAGGACGACGTGCGGGTCGTCGCTGTGCTTCCAGCCGCGGTCTTCGCTCATGACCAGGAGCGTAGAATCGCAAAGAACTGTTTGCAAAGGGTTTTTTGCGAAGACTTCTCTGCGGTCACCGGACCGGGCCTCGCCCCGCCGGTCGGAGGACCCGCCCACCCGCCGCTCGGCGGGGGCCGCGCCCCGCTTCGCGTCCCGGAGCCGGATTGTCACCCGGGCGGCGGAGGCGCAGGCTGGCACCAGGGCCCGGGAAGCGGCCCGCCCCGGTCGGCCGCGGAATCGATGACGGCCGCCGGTCAGGCACGAGGGGCAGGGCGATGGCACGCGGGAAGCTCTGGGGCTACGTCGCTTCGGGGGCCCGGGCGCTCGGTGCGCTCGGTGGCACGGGTGGCGCGGGTGGCGCGGGTGGCGCCGAACGCAAGGGCGACGGGGGCGCTCCGGACGGCCTCGGGCCGTTCCCGCCGACGGCGATGGCCGGCCCCAGACCACTTTCCCGGACGGAGCTCGACCGGCTGAGCTGGACCGACCGGCAGGCCGGGTGCGAGCCGCAGGCACGGCACGTCCAGGTCACCGAGGTGGTGCGCCGGGTGGTGCGCGGTGGCGGCCGGGCCGCAGCCGTCACGATCAGGCTCGCGCCCGGGCTACCGGTGGTGGCCGGCGACGCCCGCCGGCTGGAGGCCGCGATAGCCGGGCTGCTCGACCACGCGATCCGGCGCAGCCCGCTGGGCGGCCGGGTACTGGTCCGGGCTGACGTCACCCGCCCCGGCCCGGCGGCGCCCTGGACCGCGACCGGACGGGACACGACCGGGTCGGATACGACCGGACACGGCGCAATCTGGCCGGACACGCCCGGACTGGGCGCCACCGGACAGGGCGCCACCGGTCGCGGCCGGGAGCGGGTCGAGATACGAATATCCGACCGCGGGACGTACGAGCCGCCCGAGGCCCGCGAATGGCTGCCGGCGGGCGTCCGGGCCACCGGACCGGTGGGCCCCGCGCTGCACAGCCTGGTGGTGGCGGCGGGCGGACGCCTCGCGGTCGAGCCGACCCCCGGCGGCGGCCTGACCGTCGTCCTGCTGCTCGCGGTCGCCTACGACTAGACCCAGCGCGAACCCCGCACAGCCCCCGCGCCCGCACGGCACCCCGCCCGGCGGAGTGCGCACCGCCCGGCGGAGTGCGCACCGCTCGGCGAACGGCGGGCTCCGAACCTAGACTTGCCCCATGCCCCGGCTCAACGACCAGGTCAGGGAACTGCTCCAGGAGTACGCCGACCTGATCAACATCACCGGCGGGGACGCCTTCCGGGCCCGCGCCTACGAGAAGGCCGCCCGAGCCGTCGGCGGCCACCCCGAGGACGTGGCCGGTCTGGACGTCAAGGGACTGCAGCAGATCCCCGGTGTCGGCAAGTCCACGGCCGAGAAGATCGCCGAGTACCTCGCCACCGGAGAGATCCCGGCGCTGGAGGCCCTGCGCGCCGAGATCCCGTCCGGTGTACGGGAGATGATGGCCGTCCCCAGCGTCGGCCCCAAGCGCGCCCTCGCCCTCTACCGCGACCTCGGCATCGCCTCGGTGGACGAACTCGCCGGTGCGATCCGCGCCGACAAGCTGTCCGGTGTGGCCGGATTCGGCGAGCGCAGCGGGGAGAAGATCCTGCACGGCATCGAGCTGATGCGGCAGTCCGGCGGCCGGACCCTCCTCGACGCCGCCACCGAGCTGGCCGAGCAACTGGTCGCGGCGCTCTCCGCCGTCCCCGGCTGCACCCGCTGCGCGTACGCGGGTTCGCTGCGCCGGATGCGCGAGACAGTGGGCGACATCGACGTGCTGGCGACCGCCGCCGACTCCGCTCCGCTGATGGCCGCGCTCACGGAACTCCCGTACGTGGCCGAGGTGATCGGCAGCGGGCCGACCAAGACCTCGGTCCGCACCACCCAGGGCATCCAGGTGGACCTGCGGGTCGTCCCCGAGGAGGACTGGGGCGCCGCGCTGGTCTACTTCACCGGGTCGAAGGCGCACAACATCAAGCTGCGCACGATGGCGGTCCGGGCCGGGCTCAAGCTCTCCGAGTACGGGCTGTTCGAGGTCGGCGGCGACACCGGGAAGGGCGGCGCGAAAGGCTCGAAGGACGCGGGGGGTGGAAAGGGCAAGGCGGCGGAGGGCGCCAAGGTGGTGTCCGCCACCGAGGAGGAGGTGTACGCGGCGCTCGGCCTGCCCTGGATCCCGCCGACGCTGCGCGAGGACCGGGGGGAGATCGAGGCCGCGCTGGGCGGTGAACTCCCGGACCTGATCCAGGAGTCGGACCTGCGCGGCGACCTCCACACCCACACCGACCTGACCGACGGCCTGGCCACCCTCACCGAGATGGTCGACACGGCGGCGGCCCGCGGCTACTCCTACTACGCCGTCACCGACCACGCGCCGGACCTGGTGATGCAGCGGATGACCGACGAGAAGATGCTCGCCCAGCGCGAGGAGCTGCGCCGGCTCGCCGACCGCCACAGGAAGTTGCGCCTGCTGCACGGCACCGAGCTGAACATCGGCCCGGACGGCGGCGTGGACTGGCCGCCCGGGTTCCTGGCCGGCTTCGACGTCTGCGTGGCCTCCGTGCACTCGCACTTCACCCTCGACCGCGCCGCCCAGACCCGCCGGTTGATCCGCGCCTGCGAGAACCCGTACGTCCATGTCATCGGCCACCTCACCACCCGCCGGATCGGTCGGCGCGGACCGATCGACGTCGACCTGGACGCGGTGTTCGCCGCCGCCGCGCGCACCGGCACCGCGATCGAGATCAACAGTTCCCCGCAGCGGCTCGACCTGCGCGACGAGGACGTCCTGCGGGCCAAGCGGCACGGGGTGCGCTTCGCGATCGACAGCGACGCCCACGCCACCGGCCACCTCGCCTACCCGCGCTTCGGCATCGGTACGGCGCAGCGCGGCTGGCTCACCGCCGAGGACGTGATCAACGCGTGGACGTGGCAGCGGCTGAAGCACTTCCTCCGCAAGGACGCACTGCGGAAGTAGTCCGCCGTCGCTACGGCCGTGGTTGCTGCAGCCGTGGTTGCTACGGCCGTGGTTGCTGCAGCTGCCCTACCCCTCCCCCAGCGAAGCCCCCGGCGTGGCCAGCACCCGGGCCGCGCTGCGGTGCCCGAGCCCGGCCGCCAGGCGGAGGTCCCCGGAGTCCAGGAAGCCGGCCAGGAAGCCCGCCGCGAAGGCGTCGCCGGCCCCGGTGAGGTCGCGCACCTCCGCGACCGGCGGCACCGGCACGGTGAACAGCCCCTCGCCCGGCACGTCGACGGTGGTCGCCTCGGCCCCCGACTTGGTGACCACCGTGGTGGCCGCCAGCCGGGCGCGCTCCGGCCCCGGCAGGCCGTCCACCAGCAGCCCGAGGAAGGCGGACTCGGAGCGGTTGGCGAACACGAAGGTCGGTGCCAGCTCGGCCAGCAGGCCGAGGAAGCGCTCCCGCCCGAACTGTTCCAGCATCCCGGTGGAGGAGGCGTCCACCGAGGTGGTGCCGCCCGCTCGCCGGACCCGGGCGAGTGCGTCGAGCGCCGTCCGGCCGACCGGCTCGCCGTCGAAGGAGTAGGCGGGCACGTGCAGGTGGGTCAGGCCGGTCAGCCAGTCGTCCGGGACGCGTTCCAGCAGCTTGGCAGCGCCGCGGTCGGGCAGCATGGTCCGCTCGCCGTCCCGGTCGATCAGCACGACGATGCTGCCGGTCCGGCCGTGCCGCTGCACCCGTACGTCCACGCCGTGGCCGCCGAGTTCGGCGACCACGCCGTCCCCGACCGGATCCGCTCCGACGCAGCCGAGGAAGCGGGCCGGGTACTGCCCGGCGGCGAAGCAGGCGACGTTGGCCGCGCTGCCGCCGCGCCGGCGGAAGACCTGGGCGCCGGAGTCGGTGCCGTGGCGCAGCGGGCCGTCGACCCAGACCACGATGTCCTCGACGAGGTCGCCGAGCACCCCGAGCACGGGTCAGGCCCCGGTGGAGGCGGCGGACCCACCGGCCCGGGCGGCCAGGGCGGTGGCGATCTCGCCGCCGAGGCGCACGTTGCCGCGGTAGACCTCGACGTTGACCTCCAGGCTGCGGCCGTCGGTGTCGCGCTGGATGTGGTCGAGCAGGAAGGGGGTGGAGGCGTTGCCGGTGATGCCCCGGCGTTCGGCCTCGGCCCAGGCGCGGGCCAGGATGCCGTCCAGTTCCTCCGGCGGCAGCTGCTTGGCCGGGTCGACCGGGTTGGCGATCAGGACGGCCTGCGGCAGGTCGAGCCGGTCGCGGGCGTCGATGATCCCGGCGGCCTCCTCGGGCGACTGCACGGCGAAGTTGATCTCGTGGCCGGAGTCGGTGACGTAGAAGCCGGGATACTTGGTGGTGCGGTAGCCGATGACCGGGATGTTGAGGGTCTCGAAGCGCTCCAGGGTGGCCCGGATGTCGAGGATGGACTTCACCCCGGCGCTGATCACGGTGACCGGGGTGGCGGCCAGGGTGGTCAGGTCGGCGGACTCGTCGAAGCTCTCGGAGGCGCCGAAGTGGACGCCGCCGAGGCCGCCGGTGGAGAACACCCGCACGCCCGCGCGGTGGGCGAGGAAGGCGGTGGCGGCGACGGTGGTGCCGCCGTGCCGGCCGAGCGCGGCGACCACCGGCAGGTCGCGCAGGCTGACCTTGTCCAGGCCGTCGGCGGCGGCGAGTTCGGTGATCTGCTCGGTGCTCAGACCGACCGTGGGGACGCCCGCGTGCACGCCGATGGTCGCCGGGACGATGCCGGCCCCGCGCAGCCGCTCCTCGGCTTCCAGCGCGACGGTGAGGTTGCGCGGTCGCGGCAGGCCGTGGGTGAAGATCGTCGATTCCAGGGCGACCACGGGACGGCCGTCGGCGACGGCCTGCGCGACCTCCTCGGAGATCCGGATGGCGGGGGTGCCGGCAGGGGTGCCGACGGGGGTGCTGACGGGCAGTCCGGTCATGGTGGGAGCTTCCTGTGAGATGCCACTGCGACGGGGCAACGCGACGATCAGCGTAGGGACGGTTCGGATCGGAAACCAGAATGAGTCCTGGGGTTTCTGATAGCTGATCACCTATCAGTTCGCACTAGGATGATCCGCATGGGCTTCACCTTGCGACAGCTGGAGGTCTTCCTGACCGTCGCCGAGACGCTGCACTTCGGCCGGGCCGCCGAGCGCCTGCACATCTCGCAGCCGACGGTCAGCCAGGAGGTCGCCCGATTGGAGCGGACCGTCGGCGTCGAGCTGTTCGACCGCAGCCGCCGCTCGGTCGCGCTGACCGAGGCGGGCGAGGTGATGGCGGCCGAGAGCGCGCGGCTGCTCGAACAGGCGGGGGCCATGCTGACGCGGGTCCGGCTGCACGAGGAGTCCCGGCTCGGGACGGCCCGGATCGTCGCCTCGCCGAGCGTGGTCAACCGGCTGCTGCCCGCCGTGGTCAGCCGGGCCGAGCAGGAGCTGCCCGCGCTCGACACCGCCGAACTCGCCGTCGACACCGGGCAGGTCTCCACCACCCTGGCCGGCGAACTCGCCGACATCGGCCTCGGCCGCTTCCTGGAGGACGTCCCCGGCTACCGGCTGGAGCGGATCGCCGACGAGCCGGTCCGGGTCGCCCTCGGCCGGGACCACCCGCTGACCGGCCGGGCGAGCCTGCGACTGGCCGAACTGCGCGACCTGCCACTGCTGTTGTGGCCGCGCGAGCAGCACCCCCGGTACTACGACCACGTGCTCGGCCTGTGCGCGGAGCACGGCGTCGACCCGCCGGTACTGGTCAGCCCGCCGCGGATCGTCGGCTCCCGGCTCTACCTGCTCGCCCGCAACCGCGCCTTCTCCCTGGTGCCCGGTTCGATGACCGGCCACCTCACCGAGGACGTGGCCACCGTACGGCTGGAGGGGCGGGCCACCCTGCCGCTGGAGATGCAGTGGCGCACGGACGACCGGCGGCCCCCGCTGGCGACGCTGCGCAACCTGATCCGGCAGGAGGCCGCGGAGTTGGAGGAGTGGTAGCGCCACCACGTGCGGCGGAAGCCGCGGGAACCGGAAGGCCCGCGGCAGCGCCCGACGGCCACTCTTGACGCTCACATGCCAGCGCCGGAAGGATGCCCGGATCACCCACCCGGCCCGGCGCGCGCCGACGGGCCGCCCGACCCGGGGATCCACCTTGGCCCTGTTCCCCCCGCGCCCCCGTCGCCGCCTGCTGCGCCGCCTCGCCGGACTGCTCGGTGCCACCGCCCTCACCCTCGCCGGCACCCTCACCGCCGCCGCGCCCGCCCACGCCGACTTCGGCGACGGCTACCACGACCCCGTCACCGCGACCAAGCCGCTCACCCGCCCCGACACCCGCTCCTGCAGCGTCGAAGTGATGCACGACCGCGAGTTCCGCAACGGCTACGGCAACCCGCCCGACACCCCGTACACCGCCACCCTCACCCCGCCCGCCGACTGCGCCGGGCCGTGGTCCGCGGTGGTCCTGGACCTCCACGGGCAGGTCGCCGGGCGGCAGTTCGACCGCATCTTCAGCGTCCGCATCGGCGGCGTCCAGGTGCTGCTGTCCTCCACCCCCGAGCCGTCCAAGGACGGCATCCAGTGGAACGTCGAACGCGATCTCACCCGCTACGCCCCGCTGTTCGAGGCCGGGCCGCAGCCGTTCTCGCTCGACCTCGCCAACGTCACCGACGCCACCTACACCGGCGTCTACAAGCTCTCGGCGAGCCTGACCTTCTACACCGCGGACGACCGCTGGCCGGCCGCCCACGGCGCCGACCAGGTCCTCACCACCGGCCCGTTCTCGCTCACCCAGGCCGCTCCGGGCACTGCCAAGGACGTCACCTTCCCGCGGAACCTGCAACGCCTGACCGCCGAGGTCTACGCCCGCGGCGGCGGCGCCTGCGAGGAGTTCGCGTACGCCTCCGCGCCGGACGCCTTCGTCGCCGCCAACCCGTCGATCGGCGCCTGCGGCAAGGGCCCGTTCCGCGAGCTGCGGCTCACCGTGGACGGCCGGGTGGCCGGAGCGGTCTGGCCGTACCCGGTGATCTACACCGGCGGTTGGGACCCGCTGCTGTGGCGGCCCGTCCCGGGCGTCTTCGCCTTCGACCTGCCCGCCTACCGGCTCGACCTCACCCCGTACGTCGGCCTGCTGCTCGACGGGCGCCCGCACAGCGTCGGCATCACGGTCAACGCGGCCGAGGCGCAGAGCAACGACGTCTGGACCGGCCAGGTCAACCTGTTCGCCGAGGTCGACCACGGCACCGACCGCACCTCCGGGCAGCTCACCGACTACCGGGTCGCCCCCGAGGCCGCCGTCGCCACCCAGCTCGCCGACCACGGCGGCGGCAGCGGCGACTGGACCGTCACCGCCGCCCGGCACGACCTCGCCCGCGGCTGGGTGCAGACCTCGCACGGCCGGATCACCACCGAGGTCCGCGACGACCTGGCGTTCAGCTCCGCCCAGCAACTGCGCGACAGCGGCAACGACGTGACCCTGCACAACAGCGCCGACCTCACCCGCACCACCAGCACCTGGGGCGGCGGACCGCACCGCACCACCACCGTGCACGAGGGCGAACCGCTGGACGTCACGTACAAGGTGACCCACGACGCGGCCGGGAACACCGACCAGAACACCGCGATGGACCTCGGCTACCACCGCGAGGCCACCGCCGCGACCGGCGGCCACGTCACCGAGCGCTCCACCGTGGACCACACCCTGCGACCCACCGCACGGCGCCACGACGGCGACCGCACCGTCCGCACCGGCGGCAGCACCGAGGACTACCGCAGCACCGGGCCGGACGGGCCGTACCACCGGACACTGAGCTTCGTCGACGGGTGGCCGAAACCGTAAGGCCCGTCGGCTCCGACGTGCGAGATTTGCCCGAATTCGGACCGTTCACCCCTGGTGCACACGCCGTGGGAGGCGCATGATGGGAGGTGGACCTGCGAGGCAGCTGAAGGAAGTTCGACCGCAGGAGGCAGTGGCGACAGGTCGAGACGGATCAGGGTCTGCCGCTGGTACTACCTCGGTCGACGATCGAACTACCGGCCGGAGGACGTGACGTCCGGAGGCCACCCCCGCCTCGCAGGTTCCGCGCGTCCACGGAGCATCCCCTCGACTCCGTGGACGCGCTCGTTCCCCGCCGGACCGGGCCGTCGCGGCCCTCCGGATGTCCACCGGTGCGACGTCCGGCCGCAGTTCGGCCGCCAGCTCCACCCTGACCCGCCCGCGGGGCCTGCGCGGCGGCGGCCGGGGGCACTGACCACGCCCACCACCCCGCGCGGGCTCGGCCAGCGGTGCGCCCGACCGGTTGGCGAACGCGGCCTCGACCGCAACGCGTTCAAACCAGCGCTCCGCCCGTCCCGCTGGACGCCCGGGGGTACGGGTCGTCGCTACCGCCCGGTCGGGGCGGGGCAGGCCGGGGCAGGGCAGGTCGGGCAGGGGGTCGGTGCGCAGGGAGTCGGTGCGCAGGGAGTCGGTGCGCAGGGAGTCGGTGCGCACACCGCCGAGCCTACGGGCCGCTCTCCCGGGGGAGGCGGTACTCCTCCCCCGGGAGGAGGCAACTCCCCTCCCCAGCGGGAGGTTTGCCCCGCCCGGGCGGGCCAGACTCGATGCTGTCGGAACAACCGCTCACCAGGACAACCACCCGCCGGGACAACCGACCGCCGGAAACCCCAGCCCAGGAGGCCGAACCGCCATGACCCGCCGTCTCGCCACCGCCGCTGCCGCGCTCTGCCTCCTGGCGGCGACGGTCGCCACCGCCGCCCCGGCGACCGCCGCGGCACCGGCCTCCGCCGACGGCTTCGGTCCGGTGGTCCTGCGCGGGAACGCCGGGACGGTCCTCACCGCCGCCTTCGACGGCTTCACGGGAGACCCGGTCCAGCTCACGGTCGACGCCCGCGCCGACCACACCACCGACCCGGGCACCACCCGCGGCCACTTCCACGTCCGCCATGTGCACACCGACGGTCGGCTGGTCGCCGACTTCGAGGGGGACATCACCTGCCTGGCCGTCGGCGGCCGGGAGGCGATCGCCACCGGGGTCGTCACCAAGGGCGAGGTGCCGTGGTTCCCGGGCCGGCCGGTGGTCGGCCAGAAGGTCGCGCTCTCGGTCGAGGACGACGGCCGGCACGGGGACCGGGTCGGCTGGGTCTGGGGCTTCTTCGGCGCCCCGGTCTCGGACTGCCAGGGCACGGTACCGTTCATCCGCACGACCAGTGGCGACTTCACCGTGCGCGGCTGACCACCGCCCGACCAGGGCCTTCCGGGCTCCCGACCGGGCCGGGGTGTCACCGCCCGCCCGTTCCCCCGAACCCCCCGGAGGCCCCGATGCGCCCCGCCCACCCGGCCATAGGCCCGCTCTGTGGGATCGCGCCGGACGCAGGGCCCGAAAGAGCGGCCCTGGCCCACCCGACCGCACTCCGGTCGACCGAAGCCGGCGCGGGGTTCAACGACCTTACCGGGGAGGGCCGTTGAACCCCGCGTCCGATCAGACCGAGCAGCCCCGGCCCGACTACGGCCGACTCGCCGCCGTGGGCCCGTACTTCGCCCTCGACAGCGACGCCACCGGCACCCCGCCGCCCGGCTTCCGTCCACTGCCGGAGCTGTACGGTACCGGGCCGGACGCGCCGCTCGCGCCCCGGGTGCAGGTGGTGGCGCGGCGGCTGGGCACGGCCGAGCTCCGGGTCGCCGCCTCGATCCTGCACCTCGGGCTGGCCGCCCGGTTCTGGTCGGTGGGCATCGGCTCGGCCGTCCTGCTGGGGACGGTCCCGACCCTGGAGCACGCCTGGGTGCGGATCCCTGACCAGGGACCGATCGACCTCTGGACGCCGCCGGAGCCGGCCCGCCCCGATCCCGGCGAGCTCGTCGACCAGCTCCACGAGGCCGTCATGATCGGCTGGTTGGAGCCCTTGGCAGCAGCAGTGCGCGCCGCCGTGCCGCTCTCGGCGCGCCTGCTGCGCGGCAACGAGGCCTCCGCGCTGGCCGGGACGCTGCGGGTGCTGGACGCCCAAGTGCCGGGCCGGGCAACGGAGTTGGTCGCCCGGTTGCTGGCGCGTCCGCCGCTGGCGGGTTCGGGCACCCTGCTCGACGGCCCGCGCGGAGCCACGCTCCGGCGGACCAGTTGCTGCCTCTACTACCGAACCGGACCGGGCGCGGGGCTCTGCGGCGACTGCTGCTTCACCCGGCCGCCCGCTCGCCGGGAGCGGGGCTGACCGGCGGACAAGGGCCCGCGCCCGGCTTGTCCAAGGCCGGGCGCGGGCCGCCGATCCCCACCCGGTTCCGATGCCCTCGCACCGGGTGAAGTCCTTTCGGGCGTACGGTCCTCAGACCGCGACCGCCTCCTCCATCTCCTCCTCGGCCTCGGCCGGCCTCTCCACCGCTCGGCGCCCGCGGCCCTCGTACAGCGCCGCGGCTACCAGGGCCGCCCCGCCCAGCAGCAGCCAGACCACCAGGGTCAGCACGTGCCCGCCGAGGCCGGCGCCGCCGTCGAAGTACATGATGCTGCGCGCGCCCTCCAGGTAGCCGGCGCCGGTCCAGAAGCCGTGCAGGGCCCCGAAGAAGCCGTTCTGCAGCTCGGGCCGGTAAATACCGCCGGAGGAGGTGAAGTTGAGCATCACGAACAGCACCATCAGGGCGAGCGTGGTCCACTTCTTCAGGAAGCTGTGCAGCCCGATGCCGATCAGGACGATGCCCGCGGAGTAGAGCCAGCCGAGCGCCCAGATCGCGGCGTAGTCGTGGTCGACGACGTGGAAGAGCGGTCCGGCGGTGGCGATCCCGATCACGCTGACCACCAGCGAGACGGCCACGCCCACCAGGGCCCGGATCCGCATGCTCAGCCCGGCGCCGGCGGCGCCGATCACCGCGACGCTGGCGTAGGAGCCGATGCTCAGCGCGACCAGCAGGAAGAACAGGCCCTGGCCGGTCGGGTCGCCCTTGGCGGGGGTGGTGAGGTCGGTGACGTGCAGCGGGACGCCCTGCCGGTCGGTGACGTTGGTGAACACCGCCGTGGCGGCGACCACCGAGGTGTCCGAGTTGCCCTTGGCCACGATCAGTTCGGGGTTCCTGGCGTCCGGGACGAAGGCGCCGACCAGGTCGCGGTCGCGCAGCAGTCGCTCGGCGGCGGGGCGGTCGGCGACGGTCCGGACGTCCAGCGCGTCGCCGGCCTTGCCCTGGATGGTCTGCGCCAGGCCCTGGACCTGGGGGCCGGACCCGACGACGGCGACCTTGAGGTGGTGGGGCTCCGGCTGGTGGAAGGCGCCCTGGTAGGCGAGCGCCATGCCGAGGCACATCAGCAGCGGGGTGAGCAGGTGGACGGCGAGGTGCTTGAGCGAGTGCCCCAGGGTGGGCGCTGCGGCGGGGGTCTGGGGTGTGCTCATGGCGTTCGTACCGTCCTCCGATGTTCTTCCCTATCAGGTGGCAGATACAACCAATGCAGGTGGTAAATGCAACCATCTATGGATGTAGCTTACAACCATCTGACAGGGTTCGGAAGCCGGGCCGCCCCTAGCCCGCCCCAGCCGCCGACACCCCGCCGGCCCCGGGGCACGGACCCCGGGCTCAGCCCAGCTCGAACACGCCGTACGAGAAGCCGTCCGCCCGCAGCTCGCCGTCCACCACCCGCACGCCCTGCACCTCCAGCGGCCGCACGGCACCCCCGCCGGCACCCCCGCCCGCACCCCCGCCCGCACCCCCGCCCGCACCGCCGCCTGCACCGCCGAAGCCTTCCGGCAGCCGGACGACCCCCGGCTCCCGGCGCGGGTTCACCGCCACCAGGTACCGCCCGGACCGGGTGTACACCAGCGGGTACCCGGCGTTCCGCACCTCCACCCCGCCCGACGCACCCAGCCCGGGGTGGGCGCGCCGCAGCGCGATCAGCCGCCGGACGGTGTGCAGCAGCGAGGTCGGATCGGCCCGCTGGGAGAGCACGTCCGGGCGCCGCGGGTCCGGGTCCAGCGGCAGGTAGTACCGCTCGGGCGCGGCGGTGGAGAACCCGGCCGAAGGGCCCGGCGTCCACTGCATCGGGGTCCGCGAACCCGCCCGGTTGAAGCGCGGCCCCAGCACACTGCCCTCGACGTCCGGCAGCCCGGGCAGGTAGCGCAGGCCGATCTCGTCGCCGTAGTACACCGCGGGCAGGGTCGGCCAGGTGAGCAGGAAGGCGAAGGCGGGGGCGAGTTGCGCGCCGGAGCGCGGCCCGGTGGCGAGCCGGGAGAAGTCGTGGTTGGCGGTGGGCAGCACGATGTGCCCGTTGCCCTCGGTGAGTTCGGCGGCGGAGCGCCAGGCGTCCAGGAAGGTCTGCGGGGTGCCGCGCCCCTCGGCCTCGAAGTAGCACGGGCCCTGCCGCCAGAACTCCTCCACCGTCCCACCGTCGTTGTTCCACAGCGAGCGCAGCGCGAGGCCGTGGTCGTCCCCGCCGAAGTGCAGGAAGAAGTCCGCGTGGAATCCGGCCGCGACGGCGGCGGCCGGGTCGCCCCACTCGGCGAACAGCGCGGCCTCGGGGTGGGTGCGGTCCAGCCAGTCGCGCAGCTCGGTCCAGAGCTTGGCAGTCTCGACCCGGCCCGGGTCGTCCTTGACCAGCGAGTACGCCATGTCCACCCGGAAGCCGGCCACGCCGAGGCCCAGCCAGTGCGCCATGATGTCGCGCAGCGCCGCCCGGTTGGCGCGCGGGCCTTCGGCGTCCACCGGCTGACGCCACGGCTCCGCCGAACTGCCTTGTGCGTAGCCGAAGTTCAGGGCGGGCTGGCAGTCGAAGAAGTTCGGCCGGTACCAGCCCGGGCGGCTTCCGGGCGAGGCGACGAAGCCGTCCACCGGGCGGTCCGACCAGATGTAGCGCTGGTCGGCCGGGTCATCGGCGGAGGCCAGGAACCAGGGGTGGCGGTCGGAGGTGTGCCCGGCGACCAGGTCCAGCAGGATCCGGATGCCCTTGCGGCGGGCGGCCTCGACCAGCGCGACCAGGTCCTCGGTGCGGCCGTAGCGCGGGGCGGGGGTGAGGTAGTCGGTGATGTCGTACCCGGCGTCGCGGAACGGCGAGGCGAAGCAGGGGTTGAGCCAGACGGTGTCCACGCCCAGCCAGGAGAGGTGGTCGAGGTGCTCGGTGATGCCGGCGAAGTCGCCGATGCCGTCGCCGTCGGAGTCCGCGAAGGACTGCGGGTAGATCTGGTACAGGACGGCGTCGGCCAGCCAGTCGGGGCCGGGGCGGGTCGAGGTCATGGGGTGGGTCCTCCTGCCGGGTCCGGGGGCCGCGCGGGCCGAGAGCCGAGGGGCCGGGGTGAGCCGGGTGCCACCGATTCTCGTCCAATCCCGGCCGTCCCGACAGCCCGCCTCACACCTTCACGGAACCACCGCCGGACCCGCGCGCCGCACCACCGACCACGCCCCCGTCGCTCCTTCACGGAACCACCGCCGGACCCGCGCCACCCGAACCCGCCGAGCCACCCGAACCCGCCGAACCCCCGTTACGACACCCCCGCCGCACAGGCCCGGGTGAACACCCGCGCCCGCCGGGTGATCTCCGCCCAGTCCCCCGCCTCCACCGCCGCCGGCGGCACCACGTCCGTCCCCGCGCACACCGCGAGCGCCCCCTGCGCCAGGAACTCGGCCGCGTTGCCCGCGTTCACCCCGCCCGAGGCCACCAACGGCACGTCCGGGTACGGGCCGCGCAGGTCCTTGAAGTAGCCGGGGCCGAACGACCGGGCCGGGAAGATCTTGACGGCGGCCGCGCCCAGGTCGACCGCCCGGGCCACCTCGGTCGGGGTGAGGGCCCCCAGCACCACCGGCACCCCGCGGGCCCGCCCGGCCTCCGCGACCTCGGGCCGGCAGCCCGGGGTGACCAGGAAGGACGCCCCGGCGTCGATCCCGCGCTCGGCCTGCTCGGCGGTCAGTACCGTCCCGACCCCGACCCGCCAGCCGGCCGCCGAGGCCCGTACCAGATGGGCCGTCACATCCGGTGTGGTGTAGGTGAATTCGGTGAAGCCGATGCCGCCCTCCGCGAGGGCTGCGCACAGCGCGGCGGCGTCCGGGATCCGGGGTGCGCGGACCACCGCGATCACCGGGTCGTTCCACAGCTCGGAAAGATCGCTCATGGGGCCAGAGTTCCTCGGTCGGTGCGGCGCAGGGCACGCCCGGGGCGGGCGCCGGTGGTGCGTCCCTGCCGGACGACGGCGGTGCCGTTGACGTACACGTACTCGATCCCCTCGGCGGGCAGCCGGGGCTGCTCGAAGGTGGCGGCGTCCCGGATCCGCCCGGGGTCGAGGAGCACCAGGTCGGCGTGGTACCCGGGGGCGATCCGGCCGCGCCGGTCCAGTCCCAGCCGGGCGGCGGGCCGACCGGTCATCCGGGCGATGGCCTCCTCCAGCGTGAGTACGCCCAACTCCCGGCTGTAGTGGCCGAGGTAGCGCGGGAAGGTGCCCCAGGCGCGCGGGTGCGGACGGGCCCCGACCAGCAGTCCGTCGCTGCCGACGGTGTGGGCGCGGTGGCGCATCACCGCCCGGACGTTCTCCTCGTGGCCGACGTGCTGGAGGATGGTGGTGCCCAACTCGTCCCGGCGCAGCAGGTCGAGGAAGACCTCCGCCCCGCCGGCCCCCCGCTCGGCGGCGAGTTCGGCGACCGTCCGGCCGACCGCCCGCGCCAGCTCCGCCGAGCGGACGCCGGAGATCTGGATGGTCGCCCAGTCGGCGACCACGCCGTGGCAGCCGTCGCTGCCCTGCTCCTCCATCGCGTACCGGATCCGCTCCCGGGCGCCCGGGTCGGCGAGCCGGGCCAGCGTCGCGGCCGGCCCGCCCTCGGTGGCCCAACTCGGCAGCAGGGCGGCCAGGGTGGTGGAGCCGGGCAGGTAGGGGTAGCTGTCCAGGGTGAGGTCCACGCCGTCCGCGAGCGCCTGGTCGACCAGCTCCAGGAACTCGCCGACCCGGCCGCGGTTGACGCCGAAGTTCATCGTGGCGTGGGTGAGGTGCAGCGCGCAGCCGGACCGCCGGGCGATCTCCACCATCTCCGCGTAGCCCTCCAACGCACCCTGCCCGTAGGACCGTTGGTGTGGCGCGTGGAATCCGCCGTAGGCCGCCACCACGGTGCACAGCTCGACCAGTTCGGCGGTGTCCGCGTACATCCCGGGGGTGTAGCTGAGGCCGCTGGACATCCCGACCGCCCCCTGCAGCAGGCTCCGCGCCAACACCTGCCGCATCCGGTCGAGTTCGGCCGGGGTGGGCGGGCGGTCGTACCAGCCCATGGCGAGCATCCGCAGCGAGCCGTGCGGCACCAGGTAGCAGGCGTTGACGGCGACCCGGGTGCGGTCGATCCGGTCCAGGTAGCCGGCGACGTCGCGCCAGTCCCAGTCGAGGTCCGCCGGATCGCCGTTCCAGCCCGCCAGTTGGCGGCGCAGCGCGGGCAGGGTGGTGTCGTCCACCGGGGCGTAGGAGAGGCCGTCCTGGCCGAGGACCTCGCAGGTGACACCCTGGGTGACCTTGGCCGGGTGTTCGGGTTCGAGCAGCAGGGCGAGGTCGGAGTGGGCGTGCATGTCGATGAAGCCGGGGGCGAGCACCAGTCCGTCGGCGTCCACCTCCGAGGCCCCGCCGAGGCCCGCACCGATCTCGGTGATCAGGCCGTCGGCGATCCGCACGTCCGCCCGGTAGCGGCCGGCGCCGGTCCCGTCGACGACAGTCGCCCCCTTGAGGACGGTTGCGCCCTTCACGACGGCTGCCCCCTTGACGACAACTGCCCGGCCGGCCGCTCTCGCCGCGTCCGTCATCAGAAGAACGTCCTGACCAGCCCGGTCACCTTCGGCTCGGCCGCGTCCGCCGAGTCCAGCACGGGAAGCGCCGTCCACTTGTCGAAGGCCGTGCACGGGTGGGAGACGCCGAGCCGCAGCACCGCGCCGAGCGGTGCGAGGTCGCCCGCGTCACGGAGGAAGGCATGCTGGTCGTTGAGCGCGGTGATCCGGGCCGACGTGCCCGTCAACGCCGCTCCCCCGCGCACCAGTTGCGGCTCGGGCAGGCCCTCGTCGAAGGGCAGGTCGCGCTTGCCCGCGTCCAGCAGGGCCAGTTGGGGCTCCGGCCGGGAGGCCACCCGGGCCCAGCCGTGCAGCGCGCCGCGGAAGGGGGCCTGCCCGGCGCCCCTGACGAGCGGCGAGATGCCCCGGTAGAACCCGTCGTCGTGGGCGATGTACGCACCCGAACGCAGCACCACCAGCGCCTCCGGCAGCGCGGCCAACTCCTCGACCACCAGGTCGAAGTAGGCGCTGCCGCCGGCCGACACCACCGGTGGCGCACTGTCCGGGTAGGCCGTGGCGAGCCGTCCGTGCAGCTCGCCGAGGGCCTTCAGGTAGCCGCGTACGGTGGCCAGCCCCTCGGCGGTGGCGTCGTGCGCGAGGGCGCCCTCGTACCCGCCGACGCCGGCGAGCCGCAGGGTGGGGGCGCGCAGTACGGCGGCGGCGACCTCGACGGCCGCGTCCACGCCCCGCGCGCCGGTCCGCCCGCCCGGGCCGCCGAGTTCGATCAGCACCTCGACCGGCCGCTCGGCTCCGGCGGCGCGCAGCGCCTCGTCCATCTGCCGTACGCCCTCGGTGGAGTCGGTCCAGCAGAGGAAGGCGAAGTCAGGGTCGGCGGCCAGTTCGGCGGCGAGCCAGGCCAGTCCGGCCGGGTCGAGCAGGGTGTTGGCGAGCAGGATCCGCTGGACGCCGAAGGCTCGGGCGACCCGTACCTGCGGCAGATTGGCGAGGGTGATGCCGTGGCTGCCGGCGGCGAGCTGGGCCTGCCAGAGTTCGGGCGCCATGGTGGTCTTGCCGTGCGGGGTGAGCGCGACGCCCGCCTCGGCGCACCAGCGGGCCATGGTGCGGACGTTGTGGTCGAGCGCCGCGGCGTCGAGGGTGAGCAGCGGGGTGCCGAGGTCGGAGAGGGTGGGCCCGGTGGCGAGCCAGTCGCGGACGGTGTGCCCCCAGCTCTCCGGTGGGGCGGCCTTGAACCGCCAGTCGAGGGTCTCGTCGGCCAGGGCGGCCACCGCTCCTTCGTTGATCCCCGGCCCGGTCACGCCGCTCGCGAAGGTCACGCTGCTCGCGCGGGCACCGCCACGAGCGAAGGCACCGCTCCCGAGGTCGCCACCGTCTGCGAAGGTCTGCTCCACCGTCTTCCTCCATCCACCATATTGCAACATGTGCAACGAGGGTTGCACATGTTGGCACCACGGTTCTAGCATCGGCGCCGGATCACGGTCAACGGAACCGACTGGCGGTCGGACCCGGCCGGCCCGCACGCCACCGGACCGCCGCAGACGAGGAGCCCAGCAGATGCCGCCACAGGACACCCCGGGGCCGGCCCGCCCCGGTCCTCCCCCGACGGCCGTGTGCGTGGGCGAGTCGATGGCCGTCCTGCTGCCCGACCGCCCGGGGCCACTGGAGGCCGTGGACACCTTTCGGCTGTCCGTCGGCGGCGCGGAGTCCAACGTGGCCGGGGCACTGGCCGGCCTCGGCGTGCCGACGGCCTGGATCAGCCGGGTCGGCGACGACGGCTTCGGCCGCCGCCTGCTCGCCGAGGTCGCCGCCCGCGGCGTGGACGTCTCCGGCGTGACCGTTGACCCGCACCGCCCGACCGGTCTCTACCTGAAGGAGGTCGGCGGCGCCACCGGCCACCGGCACGACCTCGGCCCCGGCCGCAGCCGCCTGCACTACCACCGGCGCGGCTCCGCGGCCGCCGCACTCTCCCCCGCCCTGCTCACCGACCCGGCCGCCGCCCGGCTGCTGGCGGGCGCCCGGCTGCTCCACCTGTCCGGCATCACCGCCGCGCTCTCGGACGAGTGCCTGGCCCTGCTGCGTGCGCTGCTCGCCGACCGACGCCCCGGGCGGCTGGTCAGCTTCGACCTCAACTGGCGCCCCGGGCTCTGGCGGGACCGCGACCCGGCCGTGCTGCCGCCTCTGCTGGACTCCGCCGACCTGCTGCTGCTCGGCACCGACGAGGCCCAGGCCGCCTTCGGCACCGACGAGCCGGCCGCGCTGCGCCGCCGCTTCCCGTCCCCCGCCACCGTGGTGGTCAAGGACGCCGCCCGGCTGGTCACCGCACTGGAGCGGGACGGCACGGCGGTCGCCGAACCGGCTCTGGCCGTCGAGGTGGTCGAGGCCACCGGTGCGGGCGACGCCTTCGCGGCCGGCTACCTGGCCGGCACCCTCCACGGCCTGGACCAGCGTCGCCGGCTGCGGCTCGGCCACCTGGCCGCGGCCTGCGCCCTGACCGCCCACGGCGACCAGGCCGACCTGCCGCCCGCCCCGGTGGTGACCGCCCTGCTCGACGCCTCGCCCGCTGACTGGGCCGCCACCCGGGTCACCGCCGCCGCCATCACCTCCCCGGCCCTGCCCACTTCGCCGACCCTGCCCGCCGCCCCCGCCCTGCCCACTTCCCCCGCCCTGCCCGCCGCCCCGGCCCGGGCCGAATGAGCGCCAACCCCAGCCACCCGACCGGAGCCCGAGCCCGATGAGCCAGACCGTCACCCGCGCCCTGCGCATCCTCGCCCAGCTCGGCGAGGGCGAGCGCTCCCTCGACCAGCTGGCCGAGGTCCTCGGCGTGCACAAGACCACCGTGCTGCGGCTGCTCCAGAGTCTGGAGGAGGAACGGTTCGTCTACCGCGACGCGGCCTACCGCTACCACCTCGGCGCGGGCCTGTTCGCCCTCTCCGGCCTCGCCCTGGAGCAGCGCGGCATCCGCCGGATCGCCGCCCCGCACCTCGCCGAGCTGAACTCCGCCACCGGCCAGACCGTGCACCTGGCGGCGTACGAGGGCGGCGAGGTGGTCTACATCGACAAGTTCGACTCCCGTCACCCGGTCAGGATGTACTCCCGGATCGGGCTGCGCGCGGCCCTGCACAGCGCTGCCGTCTCCAAGGTGCTGCTGGCCGACCTCCCGCTGCCGGAACGCCGCCGGGTGGTGGCCGGGATCGACTTCACCCCGCACACCGAACGCACCCTCACCACCCCCGAGGCGCTGCTCGCCGAGCTGGAGAAGGTCGCCGCCCAGGGCTGGGCGCAGGACCACGCCGAGCACGAGGCCTTCATCAACTGCGTGGCCGCCCCGATCCGGGACGCCAGCGGCCGGGTCGTCGCCGCCGCGTCGATCTCCGTCCCGGACGTCCTCCTCCCGTACGAGCAGGTGCTGGACCTCCTGCCGCAGCTGCTCGCCACCGCCCGCGCCGTTTCGGCCGACTGCGGCCGCCCCGAACAATCCTGACGGACCGTCACCAACCGCACGTAAGGAACCCCATGGACTCCGACAAGTTCGAGATCCGCACCGACGGCGCCCCGGCCCCCGCCTGGATGTTCTCCCAGGGCGTCCGCAAGGGCCCGATCCTGCAGGTCTCCGGCCAGGGCCCGCAGGACCCGGCCACCGGCGAGTACCTCCACCACGGCGATGTGAAGGCCCAGACCCGCCGCACGCTGGAGAACGTCAAGGCCATCGTCGAGGCCGGCGGCGCCACCATCGAGGACGTGGTGATGTTCCGCGTCTACCTCACCAAGCGCGCCGACTTCCCGCTGATGAACGAGGTCTACGCCGAGTTCATCGACGAGAACATCGAGCCGGGCGGCGTGAAGCCCTGCCGGACCACCGTCTTCGTCGAACTGCCGCAGGAGCCGATGCTGGTGGAGATCGACGCCCAGGCCGTCGTCTCCTGACCCACCGCCAACGCCCCCGAGGCCCGGACGCCACCGCGCGTCCGGGCCCTCGCCGCACTTGCCACACCCCCACCCGGACATTAGGTTAGGCTCACCTAACTAACAGGAGGTCCGTCCATGAGCCTGCCCACCGGCGACGCCCAGGTGCCCGAGCCCACCACCGCCGACCGGGTCCACAGCCTGCTCAGCGCGACCTCCTCACTCACCGTGCGCGCCCTCGGCGAGCACCACGAGCTGGACACCCCGGTCTCCGTCCACGGCTCCCGACTGCGCCTGCGCGTCCCGCTCGACGCCCCGCTCACCGCGGCCGCCGCCGGCGCCACCGACGGCCTGGCCGTCGTGCTCGACGTCACCGATGTCTCCCCCGTCGCCGTCCGCGACCGGATCCGCGCCCGGCTCACCCTGGCCGGCCGGCTGCACCTGGCCCACCTCACCGACGACGGCCTCGGCGTCCACCTGCGCGTCGACGTCGCCCACGCCGTCCTCGCCACCCCGTACGGCACCAACGCGCTCACCGCCGCCGAGCTCGCCCTCGCCACCCCCGACCCGCTGGCCCGGCACGAGGCCGCCCTGCTCACCCACCTGGCCGACGACCACGCCGACGCCCTCGACCTGCTCACCCGCCTGCTCGACCCGGCCCTGCTCACCCACCGGCCGGCCGTCCGCCCGCTCGCCCTGGACCGCCACGGCCTGGTGCTGCGCCTGGACTACTCGCACGGCCACCGCGACGTCCGCCTGGTCTTCCCCCAACCCGCCGACGACACCGAGGACTTCGGCCACCGGATGCACGAGCTGCTCACCGCCGCCGAGCACGACCTGCCCGCCCGCCGGCGCTGACCGCTCACCGCTCCGCCGCGTCCTCCAGCACGATCCGCCCCATCCGCGCGTACAGCTCCGGCCGCCGGCGCCGCAGCACCAGCGCCGTCCCGATCCCGCCCAGGAACACCCCGATCACCAGGTACGGGGTCAGCCGGAACAGCAGGGTGCCCGCCGCCGCTCCGGCCGCCGCACCCCGGTTGACCACCAGCAGCGCCACCACCGCGCCCATCGCCACCCCGCCGGCCAGCGGCGCGAGCAGCGTCCGGCACCAGTGCGCGGTCTCCGGGTGCCGGCCCTGCACGTGGAAGTACCCCACCACCGCGAAGGAGCACAGCGTCTGCACCACCAGGATCGCCATCGTCCCCAACAGCGCCAGCAGCGTGTACAGATGGACGTACGGGTCCATCCCCGCCGCCAGGAACGCCAACACCAGCCCGGCCGCGATCACCGACTGCGCGACCGAGGCGACGTACGGCGAACCGTGCCGCGGATGGGTCCGGCCGAGCGCCGGGTGCAGCAGCCCCTCCCGCCCGATCGCGTACAAGTACCGTGCGGCGCACTGGTGGAAGGCCATCGCACAGGCGAACGAGCCGGTGACGACCAGCCATTGGAACACCGTGACCGCCCAGCTGCCCAGGTGTGCGCCGAGCGGATCGAGGAACAGGCTGTTCCCGTCCTTGCCCGGCACCGCCCCGCTCGCCACCGCGATCGCGTGCTCGACTCCGTTGCCGGACAGGATCATCCAGGACACGAAGACGTAGAACAGCCCGATCCCGATCACCGACACCATGGTGGCCCGCGGCACCACCCGCTTCGGGTCCCGCGACTCCTCGCCGTACATCGCCGTCGACTCGAAGCCGACCCAGGAGCAGAACGCGAAGAACAGTCCCAACCCGGCCGCCGCCGGTCCCGAACTCCCCGCTCCCCTGAGCCCGTTCAACGGGTTCACGGCCTCGCCGACGATCCCGTCCGGCCCGCCACCGGAGACCAGCACGGCCAGCGAGACCGCGCCCAGCACCACCAGCTCCAGCACCAGCGCCACCCCGAGCACCTTCGCCGTCAGATGCAGGTCGAACCAGGCCATCACCCCGATCGCCGTCATCCCGAGCACCGCGTACCAGCCCCAGCCGAGGTCCACGCCCAGCTGCGACCGGACCAGCCCGCGCAGCGAGTACGCGAAGAAGCCGATGACCGAGGCCTCGAAGATCATGTAGGCCAGCAGCGCGAGCATCCCCGAGGCCATCCCGACCACCCGGCCGAGCCCGTGCGAGACGTAGCCGTAGAACGCCCCGGCCGCCGTGATGTGCCGGGCCATCGCCACGTACCCGACCGAGAACACCGTGAGCACCGCGGTCGCCAGGACGTACGCGGCCGGCGCGCCGACCCCGTTGCCCTGCCCGATGACGATCGGCAGGTTCCCGGTCATCGCGGTGATCGGGGCCGCGGTGGCGACCGCCATGAACACCACGCCCGCCAGGCCGACCGAGTCCGCCTTCAGCCGGTCGACCCCGCCCGGCCCGGCCCGCTCACCGGCGGAACCGACCGCGTCCCCGCTCCGGACGGTCATCCGGCCTCCTCGTCCACCCGGACACTGCCGCCCGCCGAACCGGCCGGGCACTGACTGACCGACAGGATCGCGCGCCGACGGCCGCCCCGGAGTACGGCTGATGATCCGACGAAGCCGACGGGTTGACGGCGCGTTCGAGGCCCCGAACACCGCCACGGACCGGAAACGGCGGTGGCCGGCCCGGCCGTACGAGAGCTTGTCCCGTGCGGCCGGGCCGGCCGTGGGCGTGTCCCGCGCCCAGGTCCACTGCTGCGGCGATCACCCGGTCGAGCGGTCACCCGACATGACCATCCCGGGCGGTCGATTCGCCCCGCATCAGCGGTGGTTCACACGGTCCCGTGGAAGGGACCAGGGATCAGAGCGCGACGCCGTGCGCCCGCAGGTAGGCGACCGGGTCGATGTCCGAGCCGTACTCCGGACCGGTGCGGATCTCGAAGTGCAGGTGCGGGCCGGTCACGTTGCCGGTCGCACCGGAGAGGCCCAGCTGCTGGCCGGTGGTGACGCTCTGGCCGACCTTCACGCCGATCGAGGACAGGTGCGCGTACTGCGCGTACTTGCCGTCGGCGAGCTTGATCTCGACCTCGTTGCCGTAGGCGCCGTCGTTGGCGGCCTTCACCACGACACCCTTGGCGACGGCGCGCAGCGGGGTGCCGGTGGAGGCGATGAAGTCCTGGCCGGTGTGGTGGCCGGAGGCCCACATCGAGCCGGCCACGCCGTAGGCCTCGCCCAGCACCGGGTTGGCGAGCGGGGCGACGAAACCGGTGGTGACGGCGACCGGGGCGGCGGTGACGGCCTGGGCCGGGGCGGCGGTCTGCACCTGGGTCTGCAGCTGGGCGCCCGGCTTGGCGGCCTCGGTCTGGACCTGCACCTGGGTGTCCGCGGCGGCGGAGGCGTCCTGGGTGGCCGGAGCAGCGGCCGGCTTCGCCGGGGCGGCGGGCGCGGCGGGCGCGGCGGGCTTCGCGGCGTCAGCCGCGTGGCCCACGAGGGCCAGCTGCTGGCCCGGGAAGATCAGGTTCGGGTTGGCCCCGACCACCGAGCGGTTCTGCTCGTACAGCGCGTGCCAGCCGCCCTGGACGTCCTTGATGTCGGCGATCTTCGAGAGGGTGTCGCCACTGATGACGCGGTAGCTCTGGTGCCCGGCGGCCGGAGCGGCGTCCTGCGAAGCGACCGAGGCGACCGAAGCGGTCGAGGCGGCCGGAGCAGCCGGGGAGGTGTCCGCCTGGGCGCCCATCGCGGTCACGAGCGGCAGGACGAACGAGGCGCCGGTGACGGCGGTGGCGATGCCGATCCGGGCGGCACGGGGCAGGGCGATACGACGAGCCTGTGCAGGCATGGAATTTTCCTCTCCGACGCCTGCGAGGTGAGCTGTCGGGTTCGGGCTGGAGTTGCCCGGCCGCATGCGCGGCTTCACCCCAAGCCGGTCCTGGTCGTCCACGCCCTGAAGAGGCGCGAACTCCGGTCCGGCGACTTACCTGTGGGTCCCCCGCTCCTGCCGTACAGAGTTCGGTGCGAGCCACCGGGCAGCGGCAGGACTCGGCGTTCCACCCGGTGGATCCGTCCGGGCTGGCCGGGCGGTCGCTGAACTAAAACTCATCCGTTCAGGTGAAGCAATGTCGATCTCTTGAATCGGCAACCAATCCCGGCGCAGTGGTCACCCTCCGAATGATCCGCTGCACCGTACGTGCACAATCCATTCACCCCGTGCCACTGATCCAGCACCCTGCGCCGACCAGGCCACCCCTGCGCGATCGTCCGGTCACGAACCGCCACGGGCCGACACACCACCCGGTGACCCTTGTCACGTACACCCCGGCGGGCGCAGGATCAGCCGGTGGCCACCTCTCAAGCAGGAACTCTGCGCCTGGGCACCGCGCAGGGTCGCTGGGTTCTCCTGGCAACGGTGCTCGGCTCCAGCATGGCGATGCTCGACGGCACCGTGGTGAACGTCGCCCTCCCCCGGATCGGCGCCGACCTCGGCGCCTCCCTCGCCTCCCTGCAATGGACCCTGAACGCCTATCTGCTCACCCTGGCGGGCCTGATCCTGCTCGGCGGCGCCCTCGGCGACCGCTACGGGCGGCGCCGGGTCTTCCTCATCGGCGTGGTCTGGTTCGCCGCCGCGTCCGCGGCCTGCGCCGCCGCCCCGACCATCCACGTGCTGATCGCCGCCCGCGCCGTCCAGGGCATCGGCGGGGCGCTGCTCACCCCGGGCTCGCTCGCCATGCTCCAGGCCGTCTTCCACCCGGACGACCGCTCGGCGGCGGTGGGCCTGTGGTCCGGCCTGGGCGGGGTGTCGGCAGCCGTCGGCCCCTTCCTCGGCGGCTGGCTGGTGGACGGCCCCGGCTGGCGCTGGATCTTCCTGCTGAACCTGCCGCTGGCCGCCGCCGTCATCGCGGTGACCTCCCGTTACGTCCCGGAGAGCCGGGACGAGTCCGCGACCGGCCGCTTCGACGTGCCCGGCGCGCTGCTCGCCGCGCTCGCCCTCGGCGCGATCACCTACGCGCTCACCGCCGCCGGGGAGGGCCTGTCCCCCGCCGTCTGGGTCACCGGCGCGATCGGCCTGCTGCTGGGCGCCGCCTTCGTGACTGTCGAGCGGCGCTCGCCCTATCCGATGCTGCCGCTCGGACTGTTCTCCTCCCGGCTGTTCACCGCCGTGAACCTGGTCACCCTCTGCGTCTACGCGGCGTTCAGCGGGGTGTTCTTCCTGCTGGTGGTGCAGCTTCAGATCGTCTCCGGGTTCTCCCCGCTGGTCTCCGGCTTCGCCCTGGTGCCCATCACGGTGCTGATGCTGACCCTGTCCGCGCGCGCCGGTCGCCTCGGCAAGCGGATCGGCCCGCGCCTCCCGCTCACCGTCGGCCCGCTGCTGTGCGCCGCCGGGGTGCTGCTGATGCTGCGCATCGGCCCCGGCTCCTCCTACTGGGTGGACGTGCTGCCCGCCGTCGCGGTGATGGGCTCGGGGATGACCCTGCTGGTCGCACCGCTGACCGCGACCGTGCTGGCCGCCGTCGAGGTGCGGCACGCGGGCATCGCCAGCGGCGTCAACAACGCCGCCGCCCGCGCGGCCGGCCTGCTCGCGGTGGCCGCGCTGCCGGCCCTGGCCGGGCTGAGCGGCGACGCCTACCGGGTGCCGTCCTCGGTGGACTCCGCCTTCCACACCGCGATGCTGATCTGCGCGGGCCTGCTGGCCACCGGCGGGCTGATCGCCTTCACCACCATCCGGGGCAACGTGCTCGCGCCGGAGGAGGAGCACCCGGTGGCCGAGCCGAACTGCGACTGGCCCTGCGCCACCACCACCCCGCCGTTCGACCCGGGCCGCCCCCGGACGCCCGAGGGCCCCACCACCGGAACGGCGGCGGGGCCCTCGGCCGAGAGCTGACGCGGCGTCAATTCAGCGGCGTGTCAGAGGATGTCGCCGGGCGCGTACTTGGCCGCCTCCGGGTAGGCCGCCGCGACGGCCGCCACCTGGCGGACGACCTCGGCGACCTGCGCCCCGGCCGCGCCGGTGAAGGACAGCCGGTCGCCCAGCAGCGCGTCCAGCGCGGCCCGGTCCAGCGGGATCCGCTCGTCGGCGGCGAGCCGGTCCAGCAGCTCGTTCTCCCGGGCGCCCGCGCGCATCGCCAGCGCGGAGGCGACGGCGTGCTCCTTGATGACCTCGTGGGCGGTCTCCCGGCCGACGCCCGCGCGCACCGAGCCCATCAGCACCTTGGTGGTGGCCAGGAACGGCAGGTAGCGGTCCAGCTCGGCCTCGATCACGGCGGGGAAGGCGCCGAACTCGTCCAGGACGGTGAGGAAGGTCTCCAGCAGGCCGTCGAAGGCGAAGAAGGCGTCCGGCAGCGCGACCCGGCGCACCACCGAGCAGGAGACGTCACCCTCGTTCCACTGGTCGCCGGCCAGCTCGCCGGTCATCGAGGCGTAGCCGCGCAGGATCACGGCCAGGCCGTTGACGCGCTCGCAGGAGCGGGTGTTCATCTTGTGCGGCATCGCGGAGGAGCCGACCTGGCCCTCCTTGAAGCCCTCCGTCACCAGCTCGTGGCCGGCCATCAGACGGATGGTCTTGGCCAGGCTGGACGGCGCGGCGGCCAGCTGGACGAGGGCAGTGAGCACCTCGAAGTCCAGCGAGCGCGGGTAGACCTGGCCGACGCTGGTGAGCACGTGGTCGAAGCCGAGGTGGCCGGCGACCCGGCGCTCCAGCTCGGCCAGCTTCCCGGTGTCGCCGCCGAGCAGGTCCAGCATGTCCTGGGCGGTGCCGACCGGGCCCTTGATCCCGCGCAGCGGGTAGCGGGCGATCAGCTCCTCCAGGCGGCGGAAGGCGACCAGCAGCTCGTCGGCGATCGACGCGAAGCGCTTGCCCAGGGTGGTGGCCTGCGCGGCCACGTTGTGCGAACGGCCGGCCATGACCAGCTCGGAGTTCTGGGCGGCCAGGTCGGCCAGGCGCACCAGCACGGCGACCGTACGGTCCCGGACGTGCTCCAGGGACTGGCGGATCTGCAGCTGCTCGACGTTCTCGGTCAGGTCCCGGGAGGTCATTCCCTTGTGGATCTGCTCGTGGCCGGCGAGGTCGCTGAACTCCTCGATCCGGGCCTTCACGTCGTGGCGGGTGATCCGCTCACGGGCGGCGATCGAGCCGAGGTCGACCTGGTCGATCACCCGCTCGTAGTCGGCGACGGCGTTCGCCGGAACCTCGACACCGAGGTCCTGCTGGGCCTTCAGGACGGCGAGCCACAGGTGGCGCTCGAGGACCACCTTGTGCTCGGGGGACCACAGCTGGGCCAGGGTCGCCGAGGCGTACCGGGAGGCCAGGACATTGGGGATCTGGGGCTTCGCGCTCACGCTTCGCAAGCCTAACAGCCGAGGTCACGCCGAACGTCGGCGGATGGGGACCTGTCCGTCACCCTCATCCGCGCCACCTGCGCGCCCCGCCGCACCACCGGCCGCTGCCCCCGGGACTCGCCGACACGCGCCGAGCACCCCGGCCGGCCGCTACTGCGGCGCCCCTGTCGGCCGCTACTGCTGCGCGCCGCCGGAACGGCCGGCCAGCACCGGCAGGACCTGCCCGCAGATCGAGTGCAGGGCGATCCGCTGCTCGTCGGTCATCGCCTCGAAGGCCTGGTGGGTGCGGGCCATCTCGCCGCGGATGCGGTTGAGGATCTCCCGGCCCTCGGCCGTGATCACCACGATCTTCACCCGGCGGTCACCGGCCGCCGCCTCCCGGTTGGCGAGGCCCAGCGTCTCCAGCCGGTCCACGATCCCGGTCACGTTCGACGCGTCGCAGCCCAGGCGCCCGGCCAGTGCCCGCATCGGGACCGGTTCCTGCACCGAGCCCAGCGCCTTGGCCTGGGAGGAGGACAGCCCGTGCCGGGCCGCGGCCGCCGCGAAGTCCTGGAAGTACGCGGCACCGACGGCGGCCAACGCCTCCATCAGCTCGGCGTTGGTCGGTACGGTCGTCGTCGAGGTCGAACCCATGGGGTCAGCGTACGGCCGAGTGCTTCAGTAACTCAAGCTTTGACCACGGCAACCGTCGGCGAGCCGCCTCACGGTACCGCCGATCGGGGGACGGTCAGAGCACCAGCTGGTCGAACAGCCGCCGCAGCTCGACCTCCGGGTCCGCGGTCAGCCCGGTGTGCACCGGCCCCGGCTGGACGATCGCGCTGCGCGGCGCGGTCAGCCAGCGGAACCGCTGCCCGGGGCTGTCCGAGGCCGCTGGACCGGCCGCCGGGCCGCCCAGGCAGACCGCCTCGATCCCCTGAAGCGCCCGCCGCACCCCCTGCACGTCCGCCACCGGGTCCAGCGCCAGCAGCCGGGCCTGGTCCAGGTGGGTGCGCGCGGCCAGGTGCGCGTGCTGCCGGCAGTACAGCAGCACCCCGACGTTCACGCACTCACCGCGCTCCACCCGCGGCACCGCCCGGATCACGGCGTACTCGTAGTCGTGCAGTTCCACGACGGCCGGCAGCGCGGCGGACAGCGGCTCGGTCATGCGGGCACCTCCGGCAGCCAGTCACGCGGACCGGCCAGTCGCTCGGTCAGCTGGGAGCGGTACGCGGCGCGCACGTCCTCGGGCGAGTCGAAGCCGAACTCGTCCAGCAGCCACACCTCGGGGATCCGCGCCACCGCCGCCTCGATCGCCGCCTCCGCGAGCGGCGCGAGCGCCTTGTCCGCCGCCGCCAGATCCGGCCGGGCGCGCAGCAGCGCATGGTCGGACGCGTCGTACGGGCGGCGCACCCAGGCGGCGGCGCCGGCCCAGTTGTGATGGAAGATCAGGCTGGCACCGTGGTCGATCAGCCGCAGCCCGCCGGTCGCCACCAGCAGGTTGGGGTTGCGCCAGGACCGGTCGACATTGCCGATCAACGCGTCGAACCAGAGCACCTGCCCAGCCAGTTCGGGGTCCACCTCGAAGCAGAGCGGGTCGAAGTTGAGCGCGCCGCTGACGAAGGCCATCCCGAGGTTGGTCCCGCCGCTGGCCCGGATCTGGTCCTGCACCTGGTGGTCCGGCTCGCTGCGCGCGAGCACCGGATCCAGGTCGATGGTCACCAGCTCCGGCACCGGCAGCCCGAGCCGCCGCCCCAGCTCCCCGGCCAGCACCTCCGCCACCAGGGCCTTGCGGCCCTGCGCCGCGCCGACCCATTTCAGCGCGTACAGCCGCCGGTCGTCGGCCTCGACCAGGCCCGGCATCGAGCCGCCTTCTCGCAGTGGGGTCACATACCGGACCGCCGTCACCTCGGGGAGCACGCCCGACAGCTTATCGGTGCCCCACCCACCCCCGTACGCACCCGGCCTCCACACCCCCGACGGCTCGTCTCCGCACGCGCCGCCGAACCCGACCCACCGAACCCGCGCCACCGAACCCGACCCGCCCCGAACCCCACCCCACGACCCTCTCCTTCCCCTCCTCCCCCCACCGCCCCACCCCGGTGGCAGCCCCCGCTGCTCCGTGCGAGTGTGGCGGACAGTAATGGGGGCCTTCCGGTACGACCTGTACGGCAAAGGGATGAGCGATGGAACGACCTCGGATCCTGATCGTGGGCGGCGGCTTCGCAGGCCTGGAGTGCGCCCGCCGCCTCGAACGCAAGCTCTCGCCGTCGGAGGCCGAGATCACGCTGGTCACGCCGTTCAGCTACCAGCTCTACCTCCCCCTCCTCCCGCACGTCGCCGCGGGCGTCCTCACCCCCCAGTCCGTCGCGGTCTCCCTGCGCCGGAGCCTGCGCCGCACCCACATCGTCCCGGGCGGCGCCATCGGCGTGGACCCGGCCTCCCGGGTGTGCGTGGTCCGCAAGATCACCGACGAGGTGGTCGCGCAGAAGTACGACGTCCTGGTGCTCGCCCCCGGCAGCGTCACCCGCACCTTCGACATCCCCGGGCTCACCGATTACGCCCGCGGCATGAAGACGCTCGCCGAGGCGGCCTATGTCCGCGACCACGTGATCGCCCAACTCGACCTCGCCTCAGCGACCTTGGACCAGCGGGAGCGCGAGTCCCGGCTGCAGTTCGTGGTGGTCGGCGGCGGCTACGCGGGCACCGAGACGGCCGCCTGCCTGCAGCGCCTGACCACCGCGGCCGCCCGCCGCTACCCCCGGCTGGACGCCCGCCAGATCAAGTGGCACCTGATCGACATCGCCCCCAAGCTGATGCCCGAGCTCGGCGACGCGCTCGGCACCGCCGCCCTGGAGGTGCTGCGCGACCGCGGCATCGACGTGTCGCTGGGGGTCTCGGTGGCCGAAGTCGGCGCCGAGTCAGTCAAGTTCACCGACGGCCGGGTGCTCCCCTGCCGCACCCTGATCTGGACCGCCGGCGTGGCCGCGAGCCCGCTGATCGGCACCCTGGACGCGGAGACGGTCCGCGGCCGGCTGGCGGTGACGGCGGAGATGCGGGTGCCGCAGTTCGAGGGCGTGTTCGCGCTCGGTGACGCGGCCGCCGTTCCCGACCTGGCCAAGGGCGACGGCGCGGTGTGCCCGCCGACCGCCCAGCACTCGGCCCGCCAGGGCCGCGCGGTGGCCGACAACGTGATCGCCTCGCTCCGCAACCAGCCCCTGGAGCCGTACTACCACAAGGACTTGGGCCTGGTGGTCGACCTCGGCGGCAAGGACGCGGTGTCCAAGCCGGTCGGTATCGAACTGCGTGGCGTGCCCGCCCAGTTGGTGGCCCGCGGCTACCACCTGATGGCGATGCGGACCAATGCGGCGAAGTTCCGGGTGAGCGCGAACTGGCTGCTCAACGCGACCGCCGGGGACGACTTCGTCCGCACCGGCTTCCTGGCCCGCCAGCCCGCCCGGCTGCAGGACTTCGAGTACACCGACGCCTATCTGACGAAGGATCAGGTACGGGCCCACGCTCAGTCCCTGCTCGCCAAGGGCTGAGTCGAGAGCTGAGCCGAGAGCTGAGCCAGGGCTGAGCCCAGGGCCGCCCCGGAGGCCGTCCCGAGCCGCACCGCCGCCCCTCGCCCACCCGGGCCAGGGGCGGCGGCACGTCCGCCTCACTCCGCCGTCAGGTACATCCCGCTCGCGTCCTGCCCGGCCGTGTTGTCGCACGCGTAGTTGCCCGTCGGCCGGGCCCACAGCCGGCTCAGACAGGCGCCGAGCGCCTGCTGCCCGTAGTAGTTGGGGTGCATCGACTCCTGCAGCACGCCCTGGGTGGTGTTGAGGCCACCGTCCAGGAAGCGCGCCCATTCGCTGGTGGTCGCGGACGGGCCGGAGCCCGCGGTCGGCTGCTGCGCGGAGGTGGAGCACACCTCACGGCCCTGCAGCATGTTGGAGAGGTCCAGGAACTGCGCCCCCTTGGACGCCGCGACTCCCGCCAGCGCCTTGGAGATCTGCGGCACCATCGAGTCGCGCGCCCAGTCGGCGTCCCCGTCCCAGAACGGGCAGCCGCCGGTGTCCGAGCGGCTCCAGCCGCTCTCCGGGTAGCGCATCTCGGCGCTGCGCGGGATCGGCGAGGGGTACGACTGCAGCACCAGCCGGTAGTCGGTCCGCGCATAGCCCGCGTTGGTCATGACGGCCCGGATCTCGTCGATCGCCTTGCCGACCCCGGCCATCGCGGCGGGCATCTTCGAGTCGATCGCCGACTGCTGCGAGTCGTGGCAGTAGGAGTACCAGACCAGGTAGTCCTGGACGCAGTTCGAGATGACACTGGAGAAGCCGAGGTCGTTGCCGCCGATCGACAGCGTGATCAGCTTGACGTTGTTCCGGGCCGCCACGGTGGCGAGCTGGTCGGCCTGCGGAGCCTCGCCCTTCAGGGACTGCCCGCCGTTGGAGGCGCGGAAGATGTTGCCGGTGACGGCGCCCGAGCAGGCCAGGTTGATCTGCTTCTGCGCGATGCCCTGGGCGCCGAGCACCTCGGAGACGTCGGAGCGGTCGCACCCGCTCGCCGCCGTCGGGCCGTAGACCAGCGAGGGGTCGTACGAACTGCCGTTCCAGGCCCGGTCGGTGCCGGTCCGACTCGCGCTGGAGTCGGCGGAGTTGCCCTTCCACCGGCCGGCCTCGCCGGAGATGTAGCTGTCGCCGAGCGTGACGCTGGCGGTCGGCCCGCTGGGAACGGCGGCCGGGGCCGCCGAGGCGGGGGTGGCGAGGGCCAGTCCGGCCAGGGTCAGCGGCAGGGCGGCGGCTGCGGTGAGCAGCCGTCGGGCGAGTCGATGGGTGCTGCTGGTGACGCTCGAACCGTTTTCGGGCACGGCGGAACTCCTGCGGCTCGGTCTTCCCGCGGTTTGGGGGCGGGAGGACGCGTAGGTGAGGGAAGGCCGCCGGCCGGTGGCGCAAGGAAGATGACATGGCCGCGCTGGTTACCGCTAGGTACGTGCAGCAGGTTTCCCGCTTTGTTACCGACGGGTTCAGACCAGCCGGGAGTCGGCCCCGCCCGTTCCCAGCACCGCGGCAAGATCGTCGGCCAGTTCCGTCGCGCCCGCACGGTCGAGGCGGGCGACGGTGAACCGCAGCCCGGGCGGCGACTGGATCCGGAACCGCGCCCCGGGCGCCGCCACCCAGCCGCGCTGCACCAGCGCCGCCAGCACCGAGGTCTCGTCGGGCACCGGCACCCAGACGTTCAGCCCGCTCGCCCCGTGCGCCTCGATGCCGCGCGCCGCCAGTTCCGTCAGCAGCGCCTCCCGGCGCGCCCGGTAGGCGGCGGCCACGCTCGCGGCCGGCGCCGCGTCGGCGCGCCAGAGTTCGGCGACGGTGCGCTGCAGCAGGTGGCTGACCCAGCCCGCGCCGAGCCGCAGCCGCCCGGCGACCCGGCCGACCGTCTCCTCGTCGCCGACCAGCACCGCCACCCGCAGGTCCGGGCCGTAGGCCTTGGCCGCCGAACGCACCACCGCCCAGTGCCGTGACCCGGCGCCGACCAGCGGCCGGTACGGCTGGTCGACCATGCCGTGCCCGTGGTCGTCCTCGATCAGCAGCACCCCGGGGTGCTCGGCCAGCACCGCCCGCAGCGCCGCCGCCCGGGCCTTGCCGATCGCCGCGCCGGTCGGGTTCTGCGCCCGGCTGGTCACCACGACGGCGCGGGCGCCCTCGGCCAGCGCCGCGGCCAGCGAGTCCGGCAGCAGCCCCTCGTCGTCCAGTCGGACCGGCAGGGGCCGCAGCCCCATCGCGGGCAGCAGGTCGAGCAGGCTGCCCCAGCCCGGGTCCTCGACCGCCACCGGGTCGCCGGGGCGCAGCCAGGCCCCGAGGGTGCGTTCGACGGCGTCCAGGGCGCCGGAGGCGACGGCGATCGGGCCGCCGGGCAGCCCGTCCGCCTCGAAGGAGGCGCGGGCGAGTTCGAGCAGGCCGGGGTCGGTGCGCGGGTGCCCGTAGAGCACGGGTTCGGTCCGGGCGGCCTCGGCGGCGGCCGTGAGAGCCGGGGCGAGGTCGGGCAGCAGCGCCGGGTCGGGGTTGCCGCTGGACAGGTCGCGGGCCCGGGCCGGGACGGGGACGCGGATCTGGTCGCGCGGGGTGAGGGCGGGCCTGGGGAGGATCCGGCTGCCCTTGCGGCCGGCCGTCTCGATCACGCCGCGGTCGCGCAGCAGCCGGTAGGCGGCGGCCACGGTGTTGGGGTTGACGCCGAGTTCCGTCGCGAGTTCGCGCAACGGGGGCAGCGCCGTTCCGGGCGCGAGCCGCCCGCTGCTCACGCCCTGTTCGATGTGGGCCGCGATTTCGCTGGCGCGTCGCCCTTTCAGCGGATAGTCTCCTAGCACAAAGATGATTATGCACTAGTACATAGAGGTTGTCATGTCGACCACGCCGGACGCCCACCCGGAAGCCCCCTTCGAAGCCTCCCCGGAAGCCCACCCGGAGGCGCCGGCCGGCTACGCCCGCACCCCCCGCACCACCCCCACTCGCTACAAGGACCGCGCCACCTGGGAGCGGGAGGCGATCCACGCCATCCTCGACGGCACCTACCTCTGCCACCTCGGCTTCGTCGCGGACGGCGCCCCGGTCGTCCTGCCGACGATCTACGCCCGGGTCGGCAGCCGGCTCTACCTCCACGGCTCCACCGGCAGCCGTCCGCTGCGCGCCGCCACCGACGAGCAGGGCCTGCGGGTCTGCGTCACCGTCACCCACGTCGACGCCCTGGTGCTGACCAAGTCCGCCTTCAACCACTCGGTGAACTTCCGCTCGGTGGTCGCCCACGGCACCGCGTACCAGGTCACCGACCCCGAGGAGCTGGACGTCGCGCTGGCCGCCCTGGTCGACCAGGTCGTCCCCGGCCGCTCCGGAGAGATCCGCCCGGCCAACCCCAAGGAGCTCGCCGCCACCGCCGTGATCCGGCTGGAGCTGGACGAGGTCTCGGCCAAGACCCGCGCGGACGACGCCAACGACGACCCGGCCGACGCCGACCTGCCGCACTGGTCCGGCATTGTCCCGGTCAGCACCGTGTTCGGCACCCCCGAGCCGTACGACACGACGATCCCGCTCCCCGCGCACATGCGCGTGTTCCCCCGCTGAGGAGGGCCACCCGATGCTGATCCGCTCCTGGGACCGCGGCGACGAGGAGGAGTGGCGCGCCTGGCTGGCCGAGGGCCGCGACTTCGGCCTGCTCGCCGCCAACGGCCGCGCCGACGAGGGCCCGGTGCTCGTCCCGACGCACTTCCTGCTGGACGCCGACCGCGGCGAGATCCTGCTCCACCTCGCCGCGCCCAACCCGCTGCTGGCCGCCGTCCGGGCCGACCCGAACGTCACCCTGGCGGTCACCGACGACTACGCCTTCGCCCCCGGCCACTGGCGCGGTGAGCCCGGCACACCCACCAGCTACTACGCCTCGGTCCACTTCCACTGCACCGCCGAACTGGTCGAGTCCGCGGCGGGCAAGGCGGAGATCCTCAACCGTCAGCTGGCGCACTTCCAACCGGAGACCCCGGACGTCCGGGTGGTCCCCGGCGAGGGCGAGTTCGCCCGGCTGCTGCCCGGCTTGCGCGGGCTCCGGTTGACGGTCCGCGAGGTACGCGCCAAGTTCAAGTACGACGACAAGAAGCCGGCCGGAGCGCAGCACGCGATCGCCGACCGCCTCGCCGACCGGGCGGACGGCCCTGCCCTGCGCCGCGACCAGAACGCCGCCGCCCGCACCCAGCTGCTGCGACGCCACGAACGGCGCACGGCCACCGCACGCGCCGTCGACTGACCCCAATTCACCCGATCGGCCCTCAGCTCGGGCAGGTCGGCCGCCGCGCTGCTCGAATGTGAGACGAGTCCTGCCCAGCCGTCAGAGCGGGCCCGTCCACCTCGGGGAGCGCACGTGTCCACAGTCCACCACCAACGGGCGTCCGGCGAGGCCCACCTCGGGCACGTGATCTTCATTTCGGCGGCCGCCGCGATGGGCGGCTTCCTGTTCGGCTACGACAGCGCCGTGATCAACGGCGCGGTGACGGGCATCCAGAAGCACTTCGCGGTGGGCCACGGCACCACCGCCTTCGTGGTGGCCATCGCACTGCTGGGCTCGGCCGTCGGCGCGGTGGTCGCCGGCCGGCTGGCCGACCACTTCGGCCGGGTGCGCACGATGCTGCTGGCCGCCGTGCTGTTCGCGGCCAGCGGCATCGGCTCGATGTTCCCCCCGAACATCGAGGCGCTTGCCTCCTGGCGCGTGGTCGGCGGCATCGCGATCGGCATCGCCTCGGTGATCGCTCCCACCTACATCGCCGAGGTCGCCCCGACCGCCTACCGCGGCCGGCTGGCGTCCTTCCAGCAGATGGCGATCGTGCTCGGCATCACCGTCTCCCAGCTCGCCAACTGGGCGCTCAACCAGGCCGCCGGCGGCGAGTCCACCGGCCACCTGGGCGGCATCCAGGCCTGGCAGTGGATGCTCGGCGTCGAGACCATCCCGGCCCTGGTGTACGGCCTGATGGCGCTGGCCATCCCGGAGTCGCCGCGCTACCTGATCGCCGACCACCGCGAGGCGCGGGCCCGCGAGGTGCTGGTCGAGGTCGAGGGCGAGGGCATCGACCTGGACGCCCGGGTCGCCGAGATCCGCGCGGTGCTGGAGTCCACCCACAAGCCCCGGCTCAAGGACCTGCTCGGCGGCCGCTTCGGCCTGCTGCCGATCGTCTGGGTCGGCATCGGCGCCTCGGTGTTCCAGCAGTTCGTCGGCATCAACGTGATCTTCTACTACTCGTCGCTCCTGTGGCAGTCGGTCGGCATCAACGAGTCCAACTCGCTGCTGATCAGCCTCTCCACCTCGATCATCAACGTGATCGGCACGGTGATCGCGATGGTCCTGGTGGACCGCATCGGGCGCAAGCCACTGGCCCTGGCCGGTTCCGTCGGCATGGCCCTCGCCCTGTCCACCGCCGCCTGGGCGTTCTCCTACCGGCACGGCACCGGTGACACCGCCACCCTGGACAACACCCACGCCACCGTCGCGCTGGTCGCCGCGCACGTGTTCGTGCTCTGCTTCGCCTTCTCCTGGGGCGTGGTGGTCTGGGTGCTGCTCGGCGAGATGTTCCCCAACCGGATCCGCGCGCTGGCCCTGTCGGTCGCCGCCTCGGCCCAGTGGCTCGCCAACTGGGCGATCACCGTCAGCTTCCCGGACCTCGCCGACTGGAACCTCTCCGCGACGTACGTCATCTACGCGGCGTTCGCGCTGCTCTCGATCCCGTTCGTGGCCTTCTGCATCAAGGAGACCAAGGGCCGTGCCCTGGAGGAGATGGGCTGACCGTCCGCCCCTCCCGCCCCCGTGCCGCACGCGGCCCGACCCCCGAGAGGAAGCCATGCCTGACCAGGGCGGATCCCGGCAGAACATCACCTTCCCGAGCAACGGCCGCACCGCGCACGGGTACCTGGCCCGTCCGCCGCAGGGGGTCGGGCCGGGCCTGGTGGTGGTACAGGAGTGGTGGGGGCTCACCTCGCACGTCGCGGACATGGCCGACCGCTTCGCCGCCGAGGGGTTCACCGTCCTCGCCCCCGACCTGTTCGGCGGCGCCACCACCCACGACCGCGCCGAGGCGGCCCGGCTCAAGCGCGAACTGCCGGTCGAGCGGGCCGTCGAGGACCTCTCCGGCGCCGTCGACTTCCTGCTCGCGCTGGACGGCGTGGTCGGCGACGCGGTCGGCGTGGTCGGCTTCTGCATGGGCGGCGGGTTCGCCCTGCTGCTGGCCGCCCGGGCCGGCGACCGGGTGGCCGCCGTGGTCCCGTTCTACGGCCTCCCACCGGACCCCGACTTCGACTACCGCGGCCTGACCGCCCACGTCCTCGGCCACTTCGGCGAGCTCGACGGCTCGATCCCGATGACCGCCGTGGACGAGGCCGCGATCCGGATCGGCGAGGCCACCGACGTCCGCCCGGAGATCCACTTCTACCCGGCCGGGCACGCCTTCATGAACGACGAGAACCCGCTCGGCACCCACGACCCCCTCCAGGCCCGGATCGCCTGGCGGCGCACCCTCACCTTCCTCTGGGGCCACCTCGGCTGACGCCACCGCACAGGCCCGAAAACGGGATGGACACCTGTACGAACTCCGGCCATAGTCACCCGGGTGCCGACCCCACTCCCCGGCCGCCGTCCCTCCTGGGCGAGCCGCAACTTCCGCATCCAGACCTCCGCCACCGTGATCAGCGGCCTCGGCAACGCCGGCGCCCCCATCGCCACCGCCTTCGCCGTCCTCGGCAACGGCGGCGGCGCCGCCGAGATCGGCTACGTCACCGCCGCCCGGCTGGTGCCCACCGTGCTGCTGCTGGTGGTCGGCGGCACCCTCGCCGACCGGCTGCCGCGCCACCACATCATGGTCTCCGCCAATCTGTTCAGCGCCGCCTCCCAGGCCGTCCTGGCCGCCCTGGTGCTGGCCGGGAACGTCCAGCTGTGGCAGCTGCTGGTGCTCTCCGCCGGCGGCGGAGCCGGCTACGCGCTCTACTCCCCCGCCGCCGGGGGCATGATCATGCAGGCCGTCCCCCAGGAGCACGCCGCCCGCGCCTTCTCGGTCTTCCGGATGGGCCAGAACGCCGCCCAGATCGGCGGCGCCGCCCTCGGCGGGGCGCTCACCGCCGCCGTCGGCCCCGGCTGGGTGCTCGCCCTGGACGCCCTCTGCTTCCTGATAGCCGCCGCCCTGCGGTTCTTCCTGGAGGCCGAGTCCGCGCCGGCGCCCACGGGCGGGAGTGTGCTGCGCGATCTGCGCGAGGGCTGGCAGGAGTTCGCCTCCCGCCGCTGGCTGTGGGTGATCGTGCTGCAGTTCGCGGTGGTGGTGGCCTGCATCAACACGGTCGAGTCGGTGTACGGGCCGACGGTGGCCGAGCAGCGCCTGGGCGGCGCGGGCGCCTGGGGCCTGGCGATGTCCGCGTACGGCGTCGGCCTGGTGGTCACCGGTCTGCTGATGGCCCGCTGGCGCCCCCGCCGGATCCTGCTGGTCGGCAACTGGGGCGTGTTCCTGTTCGGCGCGCCCGCCCTGGCCCTGGCCACCGCCGCACCGTTGCCGGTGCTGGTCGCCGCGATGTTCCTGTCCGGTGTGGGGGTCACCGTCTTCGGCGTCAACTGGATGGTCGTGCTCCAGCAGGAGATCCCGGAGGAGATGTTCTCCCGGGTCTCCGCGTACGACGAGCTGGGCTCCTATTCGCTGGCACCGGTCGGCACCGCGCTGGCCGGCCCGGCGGCCGCCGCGCTCGGCCTGTCCGGCGCGCTCTGGGCCTGCGCCGCGCTGTGCCTGCTGCTCAGCGCCGCCGTCCTGATCGACCCGCAGGTGCGCCGGCTGTCCCGCCGCGACCCCCGTCGGAGCACCCCGGACGCACCGGTGCCCACGGGCGAGCCCGCACCCGCGCCGTGAGCGCCCTGTGCGCCCCGCGTGCGCCCGTCGAAGAGCAACCACCGGTACGGGTGGTTCGTCCGACCAGGTAGGAAACACCATCCACTTGGGGGCCCACCGGTGCCGAAGCCACTGCTCTTCCTGGACGTCGACGGGGTGCTGAACCCGGTCTGTCCGCATCCGGACGCCGGGTTCGACTCCCACACCCTGCTGGGCTACGCCGTCCTGCTCGCCGCCAAGCACGGCGCCTGGCTGCGCGAGCTGGCCGGGACGTACGAGCTGGTCTGGGCCACCACCTGGGAGGAGCACGCCAACACCCACATCGCCCCGGCGATCGGCCTGGACCCGCTCCCCTTCGTCCGCTTCACCGGTTACGTCCCGCAGCCCGGCGATCCGCGCGTCCCGCTGATGGAGCTGTTCTCCGCCGCCAAGTGGGCGCCGCTGCTGCGCTACGCCGAGGGCCGGCCGTTCGCCTGGGTGGACGACGTCATCCCGTCCCGGCTGGTCCGCCGCTCGGTGTGGCGCCGCGACCGCCTGCTGCTGCCGATCGACCCCGGCCAGGGCCTGGAGCGCCGGCACGTCGACCGGCTGCTCACCCGCCCGCCGCGCACCCGCTCGCTACCGGCCGGCGGACCGGCGGTCAGGGGGTCGGCAGCCAGCTGACGTGCCCGGCGAGCAGCGCGTACCCGACGAAGGCCACCGTGTCGATCAGCGCGTGCGCCGCCACCAGCGGCATCACCCGCCCCCAGCGCCGGTACAGCAGGCAGAACACCGCCCCCATCACCATGTTGCCGACCAGCCCGCCGACCCCCTGGTACAGGTGGTACGAGCCGCGCAACACCGAGCTGGCCACCACCGCGGCCGGCCAGGACCACCCCCGCTGCCCCAGCCGGCGCAGCAGGTAGCCGAGGACGACGACCTCCTCCAGGATCGCGTTCTGCCAGGCCGACAGCACCAGCACCGGCACCCGCCACCACACGTCCGGCAGCCCCGAGGGCGCCACCGTCAGGTTGTACCCGGCGGCCTGCGAGGCCAGGTACAGCGCCAGCCCGGAGCCGCCGATCGCCGCCGCGACGCCCGCGCCCCGGCCGAGGTCGCGCAGCTTCTGCCGCAGGTCGAAGCCCAGCACCCGCAGCGAGGCGCCCTCACGCACCAGCAGGTAGCCGACCAGCACCACCGGCATCAGCCCGCGCCCGATGTAGTACAGCTGCCACACCAGGTCCAGCCAGGGCCGCCCGGGCGCGCGCGAGCCGTTCAGCGTGGCGACCTGCTGCCCGAGCTGGATCGGTTCGGTGAGCGAGCCCGCGAAGCTGATCACCGCGCTGATCCCGCTGGCCCCGAGCGACAGTCCGAGGACGATCAGCAGTTCCACGCCGAGCAGGCGGCGGGTGGGCGACGCGCTCTCCGGCGCGGTCGGGCGGGTCGTCACGGGCGCTCCATCGAACGGATGATCGCTCCGGCGGTCGGCCGACGACCGGAGCGATCATCCTGACACAGCGGGCGGTGCCCCTAACCGACCGGCCAGGTGTGCACCGGCTCGCCCCCGCGCATGTGCTCGGCGTAGCGCCTGGTCATCGCGGCGAGCGCGGCCGGGCGGTCCATCCCGTACTGCTCGCGCAGCCGGTGGAAGGTCGCGCTCTGCCAGGCCGCGCCATTGGTGCGGCGCAGGCAGCGCTGCTCGATGATCCCCAGGTAGCGGTCCCGGTCGGCGGGCTCGACGCCCCACTCGTCCAGGCCCTGGTAGGCCATCGGCAGCAGCTCGTTGAGGACCAGGTCGACCGCCGACACCGTCTGCAGTCCGCCGCCGCGGCCGGCCCGGCCGGGACGCGGCCACTGGAACACCGCGTCGATGCCGTACCGGGCGCCCTGCCGGAAGTTCTCGTCCGCCCGCTCGAACGGCAGCCTGGTCCAGACCGGCCGGGGCTGCTCGGCGAGCACCCGCACCAGCCCGTAGTAGAAGGCGGCGTTGGCCAGGGTGTCGGCCACCGTCGGTCCGGCCGGCAGCGCCCGGTTCTCCACCCGGAGGTGCGCGACCCCGCCGGAGACGTCGTACACCGGCCGGTTCCAGCGGTAGATGGTGCCGTTGTGCAGTCGCATCTCGGCGAGCCGGGGCGCCCCGCCGGAGGCCACCACCTTCAGCGGGTCCTCGTCGTCGCAGATCGGCAGCAGCGCCGGGAAGTAGCGCAGGTTCTCCTCGAACAGGTCGTACGCCGAGTCCACCCAGCGCTCGCCGAACCAGGTGATCGGGCGCACGCCCTGGGCCTTGAGCTCCGCCGAACGGGTGTCACAGGCCTGCTGGAACAGCACCGGACGGGTCTCCCGCCACAGCTCCCGCCCGAACAGGAACGGGGAGTTGGCGCCGAGCGCGAGCTGCGGCCCGCAGATCGCCTGGGCGGCGTTCCACACCGAGGAGAACCGCTCCGGGGTCACCTGGAGGTGCAGTTGGAGGGAGGTCGCGGCGGCCTCGGCGACCATGGTGATCGACTCCAGCTGGAGGTGTTCGACACCCTCGATGTCCAGCGCGATGTCCTCCCCCCGGGCCGCCAGGATCTGGTCGCTGAGCAGGCTGTACCGCTGGTTGTGGCTCATCGCGTCCAGCCCGGTGTGGTCGTTCTCCAGGGTCGGCAGGATGCCCACCATGACGATCCGGGCGCCGGCCTCGGCGGCCTGCCGGTCGGCGTAGCGCAGTCCGGTGTCGATCTCCTCGCGCAGTTCCTCGAAGACGTGCCCGCAGAGCCGGTGCGGCACGATGTTCACCTCGATGTTGAACTGGCCCAGCTCGGTCTGGAAGTCGCTGGAGCCGATCGCGCTCAGCACCTGGGCGTTGCGCATCACCGGCAGGCCCTGCTCGTCGGCCAGGTTGAGCTCGATCTCCAGCCCCATCACCGCCCGCGGCCGGTCGAAGCGGTCCTCGCGCAGCATCCGCCCCAGCGCGTCGAGGCAGGCCTGGAGCTTGAGCCGGTACTGCTGCCGATCCGCGAGATCCGCCCGAGTCGCCACGACCTTCTCGCCCACGGTCCCCTCCTCCTGAGACACCCGGCCGGTCGACCGTGCCAGCATCATGCCCACCTCGAAGATCGATACCCGAATGCGCCGACTGGCTTGCAATGCAAGGGATCTGACGGCTATTCAGGCAATCTGCAGACTTGCCCGGCGCCACCGCCTGTGATAAACAGATCACCCTGTGCATTTGTTCGATGAATTCGCTGAGTTCGCACTGCGCTCCGGCCGGTCCGCCTCCCGCCCCGAGGCCCTCGTCGACGGCGGCGACCGCGCCGGCACCGCGATCCTGCACAACCGGACAAGGCCGGGCCCCGTCACCGTAGACGCACCGCGCCGCGCCGGTATGCCGCACTCGCACGCCGATCTCGCTTGGAGAGGCGGACCCGCCATGACCCTGCAGACCCCCCAGCCCCCACCCAGCGCCCTGCGCGCGGTGCTGGGCGCGCTCGACTCGGAGACCGCGCTGCGCCAGCCCGCCGCCGCCGCGCTGCGTCACCCGTCCGGTCCACTGCTCCCCGCGCACCCGCTCGCGGTGCACGTCCTCGACGGCCCGCACCCGGAACTCCCCCACGCCCGCCGGACGGGCTGGCGCTTCCTGATCAAGGACGGCCCGGAGGTGGCGGCCGCCGCCGAGGTGGTGCAGAGCGCCGAGGGCCACACCTTCTCCCACTTCACCGCCGGCCCGTACCTCTCCTCCACCGTCCGGGCGCTGCGCGAGGCCTGGCAGCTCGCCCAGAGCTCCCGCTCCCGCTGCCAGCCCCGGCTGCTGACCTTCCCGGGCCAGTACGCCACCGCGCTCTGGCTGCACGGCCCCGACGCCGGCCCGGCCACCGACCTGCTGATCCCGCTGGCCCCGGCCCCGCTCGGCGTCACCGCGCACCGTGCCTACCCGGCCGCCGAACTGCTCCCGCTGCTCGCCCGCGCCCCGCTCGCCCGGCCGCTGCTGCTCGGCTCGTCCTGAGCCCGCGTCACCCGCCGCACCTGCCGCCGGGCACCGCGCCCGGCGGCCCTTCGCCGTGCGCTCCGACGCCCCCGGATCTCCCGGGGCCCTCACCGGCGGCCACCGGCGGCCGCTGACGGCCGCTGACGCCCTCACCCGAACGGCTACCACCCGGACGGGCCGCCCGCCATGGCCCCACCGGGCCATCCCCCGCCTGACCCACCGGTGCGCGTTTTCCCCCGGGCCCCACCTGAACGGGTGATCTCTACCCGGGAGTTGTGGCGCATGTCACGAAATCCCTGCGCGCACGACCGCGGATGCCGACACTGGGAAGCAGCGTGGAAGGACCACCTGTCCTACCCACTGGAGCGCCGGTCCACACCTGGTCGGCGCGCGGACAGGATCCGACCACCAGGCGGCTCCGGACGGCTCGACCTCCGGTGACCGCACCACGGGGAGGATCGCAGAGCGAAGCGAGGGTACGCGTATGTGCCAGCACCGTCCTGATTGCCCGACGGCCGAGTCCGAGGACCGCGAAGCGGCCGTACCGGTGGCCTGCCACCCGGAGCAGGGCTGGAGCCTGCTCTGCAACGGCGTCGTCCTGTTCGAGGACACCGGAGAGCTGCTGCCCGACGGCCGGGTGATCGGCCCGCGCCGCCCCGTCGCCCACGCGGCCTGAGCCGAGGCGGCCCGACGACCGTACGGCCGGAACCGTACGGCCCGGGGCCGCCCGACGGGGGCAGCCGCCGACCTGAGAACGAAAGGGCAGGGCCCTGGCAGAAACGTTCTGCCAGGGCCCTGTCGCGTTCCCGCTCGGCTGATCAGCCGCCGAACCGATCAGCCAATCGGCCGATCAGCCGGCGCACTCGTCTCAGACGCCGTACTCGTCCAGCGGCGGGCAGGAGCAGACCAGGTTGCGGTCGCCGTACGCGCCGTCGATCCGGCTCACCGGCGGCCAGTACTTGTCCGCCGGGTTCACACCCGCCGGGAAGACCGCCTCCTGCCGCGAGTAGCCGTGCGCCCAGTCGCCGGCCAGCGTGGCGGCGGTGTGCGGGGCGTTGCGCAGCGGGTTGTCGTCGGCGGCCCACTCACCCGAGCCGACCTTGTCGATCTCGCCGCGGATCTCGATCATCGCGTCGCAGAACCGGTCGATCTCGTGCAGGTCCTCGGACTCGGTCGGCTCGATCATCAGCGTGCCGGCCACCGGGAAGGACATCGTCGGCGCGTGGAAGCCGTAGTCGATCAGGCGCTTGGCGATGTCGTCCACCGTCACGCCCGTGTCCTTGGTCAGCGGACGCAGGTCGATGATGCACTCGTGCGCGACCAGCCCGCCCGGACCGGTGTAGAGCACCGGGAAGTGCGGGGCCAGGCGCTTGGCGATGTAGTTGGCGTTCAGCACCGCGACCTGGGTCGCGCGCTTGAGCCCCTCGCCGCCCATCAGCCGGACGTACGCCCAGGAGATCGGCAGGATCGCCGCCGAGCCCCACGGCGCGGCCGAGATCGGGCCGACGCCGGTGGCCGGGCCGGCCTCCTCCTGCAGCGGGTGGTTCGGCAGGTACGGCGCCAGGTGGGCGCGCACCGCGACCGGGCCGACGCCCGGGCCGCCGCCGCCGTGCGGGATGCAGAAGGTCTTGTGCAGGTTCAGGTGCGAGACGTCCGCGCCGAACTTGCCCGGCTTGGCCAGGCCGACCAGGGCGTTCAGGTTGGCGCCGTCCACGTACACCTGGCCGCCGGCCTCGTGCACCAGGGCGCAGATGTCGGTGATCTGGGTCTCGTACACGCCGTGGGTCGACGGGTAGGTGACCATCAGCACCGACAGGTTGTCGCGGTGCTGCTCGATCTTGGCCTTCAGGTCCTCGACGTCCACGTCGCCGTCGACCAGGGTCTTCACCACGACGACGCGCATGCCGGCCATCACCGCGGAGGCGGCGTTGGTGCCGTGCGCCGAGGACGGGATCAGGCAGACGTCGCGCTGGGTGTCGCCGTTGGCGTGGTGGTAGGCGCGGACGGCCAGCAGGCCGGCCAGCTCACCCTGGGATCCGGCGTTCGGCTGGATCGAGACGGCGTCGTAGCCGGTGACCTCGACCAGCTGGCGCTCCAGCTCGCGGATCAGGGTCAGGAAGCCCGCGGCCTGGTCGACCGGCGCGAAGGGGTGCAGCTGGCCGAACTCGGGCCAGGTCACCGCCTCCATCTCGGTGGTGGCGTTGAGCTTCATGGTGCAGGAGCCCAGCGGGATCATGCCGCGGTCCAGCGCGTAGTCCCGGTCCGACAGGCGGCGCAGGTAGCGCAGCATGGCGGTCTCCGAGCGGTGGCTGTGGAAGACCGGGTGGGTCAGGTACTCGTCCTCGCGCAGCAGTGCGGCGGGCAGCGCGTCGGCGGCCTCGGCGACCTCGACCGCGGGGACGCCGAACGCGGCCCAGACGCCGGCCAGGTGCTCGCGGGTGGTGGTCTCGTCGGCGGAGACCGAGATCCGGTCCTCGCCGTCCTGGAACACGTTGATGCCGTTGGCGCGGGCGGCGGCGGCGATCTCGGCGGCGCGGCCCGGGACGACGGCGGTGACGGTGTCGAAGAACTCGCCGTGCAGCAGCTCGACGCCGCCGGCCCGCAGGCCCTCGGCGAGGGCGGCGGCGTAGCGGTGGGTGCGCCGGGCGATGTCGGCCAGGCCGTCCGGGCCGTGGTAGACGGCGTACATCGAGGCCATCACGGCGAGCAGCACCTGGGCGGTGCAGATGTTGCTGGTGGCCTTCTCGCGGCGGATGTGCTGCTCGCGGGTCTGCAGCGCCAGGCGGTAGGCGCGGTTGCCGTCGGCGTCGACGGAGACGCCGACCAGGCGGCCGGGCAGCGAGCGGGCGTACTCGGCGCGCACCGACAGGTAGCCGGCGTGCGGACCGCCGAAGCCCATCGGCACGCCGAAGCGCTGCGAGGTGCCGCAGGCGATGTCGGCGCCCAGCGAGCCCGGGGACTTGAGCAGGGTCAGCGCCAGCAGGTCGGCGGCGACGGCGACGATCGCGCCCAGCCCGTGCGCCTGCTCGATCACCGGGGTGAGGTCGCGGACCACGCCGGTGGCACCCGGGTACTGCAGCAGCACGCCGAAGACGCCGCGCTCGGCGATCTCGGCCGGGATGCCCTCGGACAGGTCGGCGACGACGACCTCGACACCGGTCGGCACGGCGCGGGTGTTGATCACCGCGATGGTCTGCGGCAGGGTCTCGGCGTCGACCAGGAAGACGCCGCCCTTGACCTTGGTGACGCGGCGGGCCAGCGCCATCGCCTCGGCGGCCGCGGTGCTCTCGTCCAGCAGCGAGGAGCCGGAGGTGGGCAGACCGGTCAGGTCGGAGACCAGGGTCTGGAAGTTGAGCAGCGCCTCCAGGCGGCCCTGCGAGATCTCTGGCTGGTACGGGGTGTAGGCCGTGTACCAGGCCGGGTTCTCCATGACGTTGCGCAGGATCACCGGCGGGGTGAAGGTGCCGTAGTAGCCCAGGCCGATCATCGGCTGGAGCACCTGGTTGCGGCCGGCCAGCTCGCGCAGCTCGGCGAGGACCTGCGCCTCGCTGCGGCCGCCGGGCAGGTCCAGGGCGGTGATGGAACGGATCGCCTCGGGAACGGCGGTGGCGGCGAGCTCGTCCAGCGAGCCGTAGCCGACGGACGCCAGCATCTTCTCCTGCGCGGCGGCGTCGGGGCCGATGTGGCGGTTCTCGAAGGGGCTGGCCAGCTCAAGCTCGGTGAGGGTCGAGGCGCTGGTGGGGCGTCCCGCGTTCGGCTGGGCGTTCATGGTGGTCGAGGCCTCCTGGTCACGGACCGGCGGGGGTACGCACGCCGGCCGACGCCGCTGCGGACAGCGGACCGGCCTGGGCGGACGGACCCGAAAGGCCTCCCCCTCTGTCATCGGGACCTGAGAGCTTCGCCCGCACGTCGCGCTGTGGCGCTCCGTCGGCTTGCACCGTCGGTGAGGGTGGTGATCGCCGGCTCCCGCGCCGACGCTCCTGCCCTGCTTTCCAGAGTGACCTATCCCGCACGGTACGGATGCCTGAGAGATTCCGGGGAGGAGTTGCTCCTTCGGCGCCTCGACCAGCGGTTTTCGCTGTCGGGGACTCTCCCGAGCGGGCTCGGCAGTCGCCGCCCAGGGTACCAGCGGGCGGCCTTCCGATCACGGGTGCGTCGGGTCACTCCGGGTCTACGCGCGTCCCCCGGACGGAGCAGCGCCGACCCGTCCGGCCGCACCCCGGTCGCGTCCGTCCGGTTCATGGCTTTTGGTGTGAAGTGGCGGACGGAACGGGTGCTCCGGCCGCCTTACCTGCGGGAGTTCCGCAAGCGCAGCGCTTGGAGGAAAGAGTGCAGACCGACATCGACCCCCGAGACCTCATCGGCCACAAGGCGGTCGATCGCAACGGAGACAAGATCGGCACAGTCGACGAGGTGTACCTGGACGACGCCACCGGGCAGCCGGAGTGGGCGGCCGTCCGCACCGGCATCTTCGGCCGGGACGCCTTCGTCCCGCTCACCACGAGCGAGTTCTCCGGCGAGGAGCTCCGGGTGCCCTACGACAAGTCGCTGGTGAAGGACTCGCCGGACTTCGGCGTGGGTCAGCACCTGTCGCCCGCCCAGGAGCTCCAGCTCTACCGCTACTACGGCCTCGACACTCCGGTGGACGGCCGTCCGGCCGCCGGGGAGCCCGGCCGGGCCGCCCAGCCCGACCTCGACTTCGGCACCACGTCGGCCGCCGAGGCCGCCAAGGCCGCCAAGCCGCTCGCCTTCCACTCCGCCGAGCCCGGCCCGACCATGACCACCACCGCCACCACGACGACCACCAGCACCGACACCGCCACGGAGGCCCACGTGCGGACCCTCAGCGCCCCCGCACCGATCGTCAACGGCACGGTGGCCGCGTCGGCCGCCACCCCGGTGGTCGAGCCGAAGCGCCAGCCCGTCCCGCCCTCGGTGGACCCGGCCGGCACCGCCGCCGCCTCGGCCCCCAACGGCCCGGTCGAGATCACCTGCCGCGAGGAGCGCCTGGACATCACCACCGAGTGGCACGTCCTGGGCACCGCGAAGCTGCGCAAGTACGTGACCAGCGAGCAGGTCGAGCGCCGCGTCCCGGTGGTCCGCGAGCGGGTCCGGGTGGAGCGGATGCCGGTCGGCGACGCCGAGCGCGCCTCGCTCACCGAGAAGGAGATCGCCGAGGCGGTGGAGGAGGTCACCCTCCGTGAGGAGCGGCCGGTGGTCCGCAAGTACCTCGCCCCGATCGAGCGGGTCCGCCTGGTGGTGGAGCGCTACACCGCGGAGGAGGTCGTCCAGGACGAGCTCCGCCGCGAGCACGTCGAGGTCCACGACGACACCGCCGAGGCCGCCGAGCCGGCCCCCCCGGTCACCGACGGTACCCACCCCGCCGCGCTGCGCCCCCTGGCCTGACCGGCCCGCACCAGCAAGGGCTCCGGACTCCGGTCCGGGGCCCTTTGCCGTGCCCGCCCTCACACCAGCCCGGCACCAACCCCGCCCCCGGCCCGCCGCAGGCAAAATCTTCACCTTTGCCAAACCTTAACCACTCGATATTTGACACTCTGAAGTATCTCCCTGCACAGTTACTTCAGTTCATTCACTATGTACGGGAGGAAGCAACCGTGAGTGAGGCACCACAGCCCACCACCGCGGCCGAGAAGCAGAGCAACGCCCGGGTCCTGCCGGCCCTCATCCTGGCGATGCTGTCGTTCAGCGTGGTGCAGACCGCGGTCGTACCGATCCTGCCGTCGCTGGCCAAGGAACTGGACGTCTCCGGCTCCAACATCACCTGGCTGATGACGGCCAACCTGCTGTCCGCGGCCGTGCTGACTCCCCTGCTGGGCCGCTTCGGCGACCTCCGGGGCCGCAAGCCCATGCTGCTGATCTCGCTGGCCGGCCTGGTCGCCGGGTCGGCGCTGGCGGTCAGCACCCACTCCTTCACCTGGCTCATCGTCGCCCGTGTCCTGCAGGGCGCCGGCGGTGGCGTGATGCCGCTGGCGATCAGCATCGTCCGTGACGAGCTGCCCAGGCAGAAGGTCACCGGCGGCGTCGCCGCCATCAGCGCCTCGATGGGCGTCGGCTCCGGACTCGGCCTGGTCGCGACCGGCCTGCTGCTGGAGCACTGGAACTACAAGTCGATCTTCTGGATGGGCCTGGCCTTCGGCCTGCTCGCCGTCGCCCTGGTCGCCTTCCGCGTCCCGTCCGACCCGGTCACCGACAAGGAGGGCGGCGCCGACCCGCTCGGCGCCATCACCCTGGCCGCCTGGCTCTCCGCCCTGCTGGTCGCGGTCAGCCAGGGCAACCACTGGGGCTGGACCTCCACCAAGACCCTCGGCCTGTTCGCCGTCGCCGCCGTGGTCGCCCTGATCTGGGGCGTCATCGAGACCAAGGTCGCCCACCCGCTGGTGGACCTGAAGATGATGGGCCGCCCGGCCGTCGCCTTCACCAACCTGTCCGGCCTGCTCATCGGCTTCGGCATGTACGGCTCGTTCATGGTCATCAGCAACTTCGCCCAGACCCCGGAGAAGCTGGCCCACTACGGCTTCACCGCGACCGTCCTGCACGCCGGCGTGATGCTGCTGCCGTCCGCGATCGGCTCGATGGTGGCCGCCCCGGTCGGCGCCATGCTGATCGCCCGCCGCGGCCCCCGCCTGCCGCTGGTCCTCGGCGGCGTCCTCGGCGCGATCGCGATGGCCTACCTGGCCCTGCGCCACAGCGCCGAAGGCGACATCTACACCGCCTCCGCCATCTTCGGCCTCGGCATCGGCCTCGCCTTCGCCGCGATGCCGGCGTTCATCAACGGCGCCGTCCCGGTCGAGCAGAGCGGCATCGCCAACGGCATGAACTCCGTGCTCCGCACCGTCGGTGGCGCGATCGGCACCGCCGTGATGACCGCCATCCTGACCGGCGACACCATGAAGTTCCCGATCAAGCTCCCGGTGCAGCTGCCCACCCTGGACGCCTACAAGCACGCGTTCTGGACCACGGCCGTCGTCTGCATCATCGCCGGCGCCGTCCCCTTCCTGATCCGCAGCGTCAAGCCGGCCGTCACCGGCGGCCCGGCCCGGCAGGACTCCAGCCCCGAGCTGGCCAAGACCGACGCCTGACGAGGCGTCCGGCCCGCGCGCTCAGGGACAGGACGCGCGGGCCCGGCCTCCGCTCGGTCGCGAGGGCATCACGACCGTCCGGGGTCCGGCACGGTATGCGGCCCCACCCGGTACTCCTACCGGGTGGGGCCGTTCCGCGTTCTCCCGCCTCACTCGCCCTCGGCGCCCGGTTCCTCGACCTGCCGCAGCGGCAGCGGCCGGGCCGGCTCCAGCGCCGGGTCCTCCACCGCGAAGGTCCGCACCCGCCCCGGCCCGCTCCACGGCGTCTCGAACCGTACGGTCACCCGCCCGACCCCGCTGCCCTGCACCCAGCCCGGCCCCAACTCGGCGTGCCGGACGTCCTGTCCGGGCATCCAGCGCCGCACCACGACCTCCTCCGGCTCCTCCTCGGCCACCGCCGCCTCGGCGGCCTCGGCGTGCTCCACCGCCTCCTCCCGCAGCGCCTGCGCGAACAGGTCCTCCTGGGTGTAGTCGGCCAGTTGGGCCACGCCCACCCCGAGCAGCCGGACCCCGCCGGTGATGTCCACCTGCTCCGCCAGACGCCGCGCCGTCGCGGTGATCACCGTCTCGTCGTCGGTGGGCCCGCCCAGGGTCTCCGAGCGGGTCAGCGTCGAGAAGTCGAAGCGCCGCACCTTGAGCACCACCGTCCGCCCCGAGCGCCCGGCCGCCCGCAGCCGCCGCACGCACCGCCCGGCCAGCGCCTCCACCTCCCGCAGCACCCGGTCCCGGTCGGCCAGGTCCACCTCGTAGGTGTCCTCCACCGAGACCGACTTGGCGTCCTGGTCGGCCACCACCGGCCGCTCGTCCAGCCCTATCGACATCTGGAAGATCCCGGCGCCGTGCGCCCGCCCGAGCAGTTGGACCAGCTCCGCCTCCCCCGCCTCCGCCAGGTCGGCCACCGTGCTCAGCCCGGCCCGCCGCAGCACCTGCTCGGTGGCCGGCCCGATCCCGGGCAGCGCCCGGACCGGCATCGGCCCGAGCACGGCCCGCTCCTGCCCGGGCTCGATCAGCACCAGCCCGTCCGGCTTGGCCTGCTCGGAGGCGATCTTCGCCATTAGCTTGGAGCCCGCCGCGCCCACCGAACCGGTCAGCCCGGTGAACCGCTGGATGTCCGCCCGCAGGTCCTCCGCCAGGGCGAGCACCAGCCGCTCCCCGGTCTCGTGGTCCGTCTCCGCCAGCACCGGACCGTACGGACCGGCCTCCAGGTCGACGAAGGCCTCGTCCAGGCTCAGCGGCTGCACCAGCGGCGACAGTTCGCGCAGCAGCGCCATCACGATCTCGCTGTTCTGCCGGTACGCCTCGAACCGCCCGGCCAGGAAGGCCGCGTTGGGGCACAGCCGCCGCGCCTGCGCCATCGGCATCGCCGAGTGCACCCCGAACCTGCGCGCCTCGTACGAGGCCGTGGAGACCACCCCGCGCCCGCCGAGCCCGCCGACGACCACCGGTTTGCCGCGCAGGCTCGGCTTGGCCGCCTGCTCCACCGCCGCGAAGAAGGCGTCCATGTCGAGATGGATGATGCTCGGCAGAGATCGCACCCGCCGATCATCGCGCACGGGTCCGACAGTACGTACGAACCCGGCCGACGCCCGGTGGCCGGCGACCCGCCGCTACTCCTCTGCGGGCCGGGCCAGCGCCTTGGGGATGCCGTCCTCCTTGGGCCCGAGGAACACCGGGTCCGGCCGCAGCCAGACGTTGACCGCCGCCTTGCCCGCCCCGGCGACCTCCCGCAGCCCGCCGTACAGCCAGGTGCTGTCGTGCACCTCCGGCACCCCGACCGCGTACGAGCGGATGCCCGCCGCCTCGCACAGCGCCAGCGCCCGCCGGACGTGGAAGTCCTGGCTGACCAGCACCGCGCGGTCCACCCCGAAGATCCGGTGCGCCCTGGTGCAGGAGTTCCAGGTGTCGAAGCCCGCGTAGTCCCGCACCACCCGGTCCGCCGGGATCCCGTGCTCGGTCAGGTACCGGTACATCGCGTCCGGCTCGTCGTACTCGGTCCGCCCGTTGTCCCCGGTCACCAGGACGGCCTTCACCTTGCCCTCCCGGTACAGGTCCAGCGCCGCCACCAGACGGTGCTCCAGGTAGGGCGACGGCTTGCCCTGGTCCAGCCCTGCGCCGAAGACCACCGCCACCGGCGCCGACGGCGCGCTCTCCACGGTGCCCACCCGGTCCCCCGCCGTGATCCACAGCCAGGCGCTGGGCGCCAGCGCCAGCGAGCACAGCAGCGTCGCCGTCTGGAAGACCCTGCGCTGCGTCCGGCGCTCCCGCAGCCGCGCCCGCAGCCCCCCGGCCCGACGCCGCAGCAGCCCCGATATCCCGGTGCCGACCTCCACGTGCCCCTCCCTCGATCGCTTCGCCAGGCAACACGACGAAGCCGTGGGCCGGAACGGTTCCCCGTCCGGGCCCACGGCCCCGTCGAAAACGATCGCCCGGTCAGACCGCCCGGTTGCGCCGCTGCGCCAGCTCGTCCGCCGGGTCGTTGCCGACCAGCGTCTCGCCGGTGTCGGTCCGTTCCCCGTGCAGCCGCCCGAGGGTCAGCTCCAGTTCGTGCCAGACCGCTCCCACCGCGATGCCGAACACTCCCTGACCACTCTTCAGCAGATCGACCACCTGCTGCGGCGTGGTGCACTCGTACACCGTCGCTCCGTCACACATCAGCGTCAGCCCGGCCAGGTCGGCCCGGTCGGCGGACTGCAGATGGGCGACGGCCACCCGGATGTTCTGCAGCGAGACGCCCGCGTCGAGCAGCCGCTTCACGATCTTCAGCAGCAGGACGTCGAGGAAGTTGTAGAGCCGCTGACTGGTCGCCGGGTACGCAGTGCGGACGCTGGGCTCCAGCAGTCCGGTGCGGGCCCAGTAGTCCAACTGGCGGTAGGTGATGCCGGCCGCCGCACAGGCCGTCGGGCCGCGGAAGCCGATCAGTTCGGAGGTCGGGGCCAGCCGCTCGATCGCGGGCTGGCCCGGCTGTACGGCCGGAAACCTGCCCGTCCTGGGCAGGTCCGACACGGTGCGGGCGGTACGCGGAAGGTGCACGGCGCACAGGCCTCCCACGGCCGCGTCATCGCCGGTGCTGCTCATGCCTACCTCCGTCCACTCGTGCTGCGGGCAACCCGACTGCGGGCATCGGCCACCCGGACAGCCACTCCTGACGGTAGGCAGTCCCCTATGACCCGTCAACGATCGCCACGCCGGGCCAGACAAACCACTTCACTCAGGAGAGTGGTTTTTCGTGCCCCTAGTGTGGGTAGATGGACGTTTTTTGGCAAAACGGCGCGCGCACCAGCTGATCCGCCCCGTCCGCACTACTGCGGACCGCCGCCCCCGAAGTCCTCGGGCGACACCTGGTCGAGGAACTCGCGGAACTTCTCGACCTCGTCCTCCTGCTCGTCCGGAATCGCGATGCCCGCCTCGGCGAGCACCTCCTCGCTCCCGTAGATCGGCGTGCCGGTGCGCAGGGCGATCGCTATCGCGTCGGACGGCCGGGCACTCACCTCGACCCCGCCGGCGAACACCAGCTCGGCGTAGAACACGCCCTCCCGCAGGTCGGTGATCCGGACCTCGGTGAGCTGCTGGCCGAGCGCTTCCAGGACGTCCTTGAACAGGTCGTGCGTCAGCGGGCGCACCGGAGTCATGCCCTGCTGGGCGAAGGCGATCGCGGTCGCCTCGCCGGGGCCGATCCAGATCGGCAGGTATCGATCTCCCCCGACCTCCCGAAGCAGCACGATCGGCTGGTTGGAAGGCATCTCCACCCGGACACCCACGACGTCGAGCTCATTCACACAGGCAACCCTATGGCTACGACCCCGGATATGAAAGCGCAGGGCCGACGCCGCTGGTCAGCGCGGTGCACCGGTCCTGCGGAGGGCACCCCTAACCCCGGGACCGCAGACCGGCCTGGACCATGGCCGCGTGCAGCCGCACCGACAGCGTCGCCAGCTCCCTCGCGGTGGCCTCGGCGTGCGCCCGGGTCTGCGGGTTCCGGTGCCGCCGCAGCGGCGCCACCACCTGCTCCACCAGCGCGATCTCGCGGTCCGCCGCCGCCTTCATGGCCCTCAGGTGCCGCGGCTCCAGCCCGTACCGGCCGAGTTCGGCGACCAGTCGGGCCACCTGCAGGGCCTCCCCGTCGTACCCACCGTCCGGGCCCGGCACGACCAGCCCGTACGCCTCCCACTCCGCCAGCTGCGGTTCGCCGGCCTCGGCGGCGGCGAGCAGTTCGGCCCGCCCCAGCCGGACCCCGGAGGGGACGTCGGCGGAGGCGACCAGTTCGCGGTCGGCCTCCTCCAGCGGCCCGGGCCGGGCGTCCGCGGCGGGCGGCAGCGCGGGCGGCGCCTCCCCGCGCTCGATCGCGTCCAGGTGCTCGCGGATCACCCGCAGCGGCAGGTAGTGGTCCCGCTGCATCCGCAGGACGTAGGCCAGCCGCTCCACGTCGGACGGGCTGAACTTGCGGTACCCCGAGGGAGTGCGCTGCGGCTCGACCAGCCCCTCCGCCTCCAGGAAGCGGATCTTGGAGATGGTCACCTCGGGGAAGTCGTCGCGCAGGAAGGCCAGCACCGCGCCGATGCTCAGCAGTTCGTCACCGCCGCGCCGCCGGCCGACGGGCCGGTCCGACCGGACCGGCTGCCTGGGGCCCGCGACCACCCCGCGCCCGCCCCGGTCCGCCAGCGGACCGGACGACGACGCAGGGTTGGCCGCCCCGAGAGAAGAGGAAGGGGTATTCGTATTCACTCGGGCTCCCACCGACGTTGGTTTCAGTACCCCCGGTTGTGGCCGGCGAAGAACACCAGCCGGTACTTCCCGATCTGCACCTCGTCGCCGTTGTTCAGCGGCACCTCGTCGATCCGCTCCCGGTTGACGTAGGTGCCGTTCAGGCTGCCCACGTCCGCGACGCTGAAGCCGGCCTGGGTGCGGCGGAACTCCACGTGGCGGCGGGAGACGGTGACGTCGTCCAGGAAGATGTCACCCTGCGGGTGACGCCCCGCCGTGGTGACGTCCGAGTCCAGCAGGAACCGGCTGCCCGAGTTCGGGCCGCGCTGGACGATCAGCAGCGCCGAGCCCGGCGGCAGCGCGTCGATCGCCGACAGCACCTCGGCCGACAGCGCCGGCGTGGTGCCGGTGCCGGTCGTGGCGGAGGGGTCGTAGGACTCCAGGCCGGAGATCGAGATCGTCGAGGTGGTCTCCACCGCCCCCTCCGGCAGCAGGCCGCCGCGCAGCGCGGTGCCGCAGTTGGAGCAGAAGCGGGCCGCGGCCGGGTTCTGGTTGCCGCACCTGGGGCACGGAGTGGGGCCAGCCATGTTCACAGCCTCCTGGCGCGGCACACCCGACGGGTTGTGCCCGGCGTACGGGTCCGGGGCAAACCCTCCACCAGAGGTTGAGGGTCCTGACGGGAAACCTATGCGCGGGTCGCCGGAGGGGTCAACCGACGCGCCGTAGCCCGCCGGATTCCCCGCGTACTGCGCGGCGCCGTCCCGGTACAGCTGCTGTCCGGCGTACGGCGCGGCCTCGGGGGCGGGGCGCATGCCCGGCACGGCGGCCTCGTCCTCCGACCGGCGGTGTCGCGCGGTGGGCGCCTCGACGGCGGCCGCGTCGCGACCCTTGTTGCGACCGAACAACTTCGAGAAGAAACTCACGGGCGAATCCCCTTGCGTGTGACAGACCCGCCCGCGGGGCAGGGTGAGAACCTCGGACAGGCTGCGGGCCCGGTTGCGGCTCGGGCCTGCTGGAGTGGTACTCCGACGGTTGGTGCTTCGGTTGGTGCTACGGAGCGTACTGGTGCGAACCAGTCTCTCCCACGCGACGACGGCGCCCCGCACCGGGTGGCGCCCGCCCGTGACGGGCCGTTCGACGTGCGCCCCGTCACTTCGAAGCCGGCTTGGCGTACTGCGGCGTCTTCAGATCGACGAGGGCGTCGACGACCACCTTCTGCTGCTGGGTGATCGTCGCCCGCGCCTGGTGGCTCTCCAGGGTGCGGACGACGCCCCCCGGGATGTTCAGTGCGGGCGTCAGGTCCTGCGGGTTCCCTACGACGGTGAACCGATAGGGCTGCGAGACCTTCTTCCCGTCGATCTGCACCCCACCGCCCGACAGGTCGGTGAAGTAGGTGTTGACCACCACGCGCACATCGTTGATCTGAATCGCCTCCGCCCCCGCCGCTCGAAGTTCCTGCAGGGTGTCCAGCAGCATATCCGCCTTCACCTGCCCTTGGGGATCATCGACCGTGAGTACGATGCCCGGACCTGTGGCTTTGACCGTACCGGCCAGCACACCCAGTTCCGTCATCTTCTTCCTGGTCTGCTCCTGGGCCTCCTTGGCCTGGTTGGAGCTGTTCTCCAACTTGCCCAGGGACTGCTCGAGCTCGGCCTTCTCCTGCTGGAGACGCTGCTGACGGCTGTCCAGTTCGTCGAGGATCCGCACCAGGTCCTCCTGCCGGGCCCCGCGCAGCTGGTTGTGGTGGTCGTTGGTCGAACGCACCTGGATCGCCAGCCCCAGGCCGAGCGAGAACAGCAGCAGCGCCACCACCAGCTGCCCGCGCGACAGCCGCGGTGGCCAGAGCGCCGCCTTCAACCGCCGCCGACCGGTGTCGCGGTCCGCGCCGGGCGGCTCCTCGGCGGCCTCCGGCCCGGCCGGTTCCGCCGGCTCCTCGGCCTCGGCCTCGACGGCCTCCGCCTCCGGCTCCCGCCCCGGCTGGGGCTCGCTCTCGGACGCGAGCACCTTCGTCAGCCGGACCGACGGCTCCGGCTCCACCGCCCCGGCCTCGAGCTCGCCCTCAGCGTCAGACTTCTCCGGCTCCGCCGCACCCTCGGCACCCTCAGCGGCTCTTCCGGCCCCCTCGGGCTCCTTCGCCACCGGCTCCGCCGCGGCTTCCTCGACCGCAGGCGCCTCCGCCCTCTTCTCCTCTTCCTTCTCCGCCGCCTCGCGGCCCGGCTCAGGCACGGAAGACATGGCGCCGGATCGCCGCCGCGTTGGAGAAGATGCGGATGCCGAGGACGACGACCACACCCGTCGACAGCTGCGAACCGACGCCGAGCTGGTCACCCAGGAAGACGATCAGGGCCGCGACCACCACGTTCGACAGGAACGAGACGATGAAGACCTTGTCGTTGAAGATCCCGTCCAGCATCGCCCGGACGCCACCGAACACCGCGTCCAGCGCCGCCACCACCGCGATCGGCAGGTAGGGCACGACGGCGTCGGGCACCTCGGGTTGGACGAAGAGTCCGACGACCACCCCGATCACGAGACCCAGTACGGCAATCACGGTCTAGCTGCTCCTGTCCCTGTGGTGGTCTTGGTGGATCCGCCGGACGGCCGCCGCTTCGCGGGCTGACCACCGCTGGTCGCCGACGGTGAAACGGACGCGGCGGGGCTCTCCGAGGTTCCCGGGCCGCCTGACGGAGTCCCGCCCGGTCCGGCCGGCGAGCCCGCCGACGGGCTCGCCGTGGGCGAGGGCTCGGGCGTGACGGGCTGGGCGGTCCGCAGCGTCACGCCGACCGCCGCCGGCAGCGTCAGGCTCTTCTGCGCGGAGAGCGTCGACTTGATGCCGTACTTCTCCTGCAGCAACCGCAGGTACTGCCCGGCCATGTCCCGCTCGAAGGCGCCGAGCAGCTTCGGCCCGTCCCCGATCGCCTGAAGGTTGTACGGCGGGACGAGCGGCCGGTTGTCCACCAGCACCGCCTCACCGGCGGCCCGGATCGCGGACAGGGCGGTCAGCCGCTGCCCGTTGATCGAGACGGCTTCCGCCCCGGATCCCCACAGACCGTTCACCACGAGTTGCAGGTCCCGGTCGCGCAGCCGGCCACTGTTGGAGAAGCCCTGTCCGGCCCGCGGGTCGACGTTGCCCCCGCCACCCGTCCCGGCGGCGTCCTCCAGGACCAGCTTCACCCCGGGCCCGGTGACCTCGCCCAGCCCCACCTCGCCGGTCAGTCCGCCCGCTCCGCCGTCTCCGGAGGCCAGCGCCTGCTGCTGGGTGTCGTCGACCTTGCGCCGCAGGTCCTGGACCTCCTTCTGCAGGCGGTCCGCCGAGCCGTTGCTGTCGTTGATCCGGTGGATCAGCGCGTCCCGCTCCTTGGCCAGCGTCGGCTCCGCCTTGTGCGCGTTCACCGCGCCGACCGTCACCACCGCTCCGACCAGCGCCAATCCGGCGCCCAGCGTCAGCAGCCCGCGTAGCGTCCGGGGCATCCGGCTGTCGTGCTCACCGCCTCGGACCGCAGCCGCCTCGGCGTACCCCTCGTCCAGGCTGTGGTCCATCACGTTGGTCAGCAGGGACATCGAGGCGTCCGGGCGGTTGTACCGCCCGTTCGGGGCACTCGGCGTCGGCGTCGCTGGCATGCGGACCATCGTCCCATGTCGGCGGAGGGGCCAGCGCACGGCCCCTGAGCTGCACACACGCCACACACATCGACGGAAAGTGACGGACCCCTCCGAATGATGTGAAAACGGACAACGGGGCGCGCGGACTGATCCGCGCGCCCCGCCGGTTCAGGGAACTCGTCCGCTCAGCCGGTCACCGCCCCGCGCCCTCGACCACGGCCGCCCACTCGTCCAGCAGCGCGTCGGTGGCCTCGTCGTCCGGGCCCTCGGCCCACAGGTGGGTGACCGCCTCGGCCGGGTCCGGCAGCACGAGGGTCCACCGCCCGTCCGCTTCGACCACCCGGACCCCGTCCGTGGTGTCCAGCCGCCGACTGCCGGCCGCCTCCACCACCGAGCGCATGACCATGCCCTTCGCCGCCCACGGCGTCGCGATGTCCCGGCGCCTGATGTGCGCCTGCGGGATCCGCGCGTCGATCTGGCTCAGCGTGAGCTGGGTCCGGGCCACCAGGCCCACCAGCCGGACGAAGGCCGCGGCGCCGTCCAGCACCCCGCTGAACTCGGGCACCACGAAGCCACCGCGCCCGTCCCCGCCGAACACCGTGCCCTCGGCGGAGGCCGCCTTCGCCAGGTCGTCCGGCGTGGTCGTGGTCCAGATGACCTGGGTGCCGTGGTACGCGGCGACCTGCTCGGCGATCCGGGTCGTGGTCACCGGCAGCGCCACCTGCCCGCTCCGCCGCTCCGCCGCGACCAGGTCCAGCAGCACCAGCAGCGCCCGGTCGTCGTCGATCACCCGGCCCAGCTCGTCGACGAACGCGACCCGCTCACCCACCGGGTCGAAGCGCACACCGAAGGCCGCCCGCGAGGAGGCCACCAGCTCACCGAGCCTGGCCAGCCCGGCCCGCCGGGTCTCCGCGTCCTCGGTCGGCCGTGCCTCGTCCAGCCCGCTGGAGACGGTGAGCGCCTCCACCCCGAGCCGGCCGAGGATGCTCGGCAGCACCAGCCCGGCACTGCCGTGCGCGGTGTCCACCACCACCTTCAGCCCGGCCTCCCGGACCCCGGTGGTGTCCACCGTCCGCAGCAGGTTGCCCGCGTAGGAGTCGAACACACTCGACGGGAAGGTCAGGTCCCCGATCTCACCCGGGAACGCCCTGCGGTACTCCTGACGTGCGTAGACCCGGTCGAGCTTGCGCTGCCCGGCCTGCGAGAGGTCCGCCCCGCGCTCGTCGAAGAAGAGGATGTCCAGCGAGTCCGGCACTCCGGGGGTGGTCCGCAGGAAGATCCCGCCGGCGCTCCCCCGCGCCGTGTGCTGCCGGGCCACCGGCATCGGCACGTTCTCCAGGTCGCGGACGTCGATCGCGGAGGTCTGCAGCCCCGAGATCATCGCCCGTTTGAGCGCACGCGCACCACGCGAGTGGTCACGCGCAATGGTGACGGTGGCGCCCTTCTTCAAGGTCGTCGCGTACGCACCCGCCAGCCGGACGGCCAGCTCCGGGGTGATCTCGACGTTGAGGATGCCCGAGACGCCGCGGACCCCGAAGAGGTGCTCCTGGCCACGCGACTCCCAGATCACCGAGGTGTTGACGACGGCGCCGGCCTCGATGGTCTTGAAGGGGTAGACCCGGACGTTGGCCCCGATGATCGACTCCTCGCCGACCAGGCACTCGTCCCCGATCACCGCGCCGTCCTCGATCCGCGCGGCCCGCATCACATCGGTGTTCTTGCCGACCACGCAGCCGCGCAGATTGCTCTGCGGCCCGACGTACACGTTGTCGTGCACCACGGCCTTGTGCAGGAACGCACCGCGCTTGACCACCACGTTGCTGCCGAGCACCGTGTGCTCGCGGATCTCCACGCCGGCCTCGACCTTGGCGTAGTCCCCGATGTACAGCGGCCCGCGCAGCACGGCCTCCGGGTCCACCTCCGCCCCCTCGGCGACCCAGACGCCCGGCGAGATCTCGAAGCCTTCGATCTCCACGGAGACCTTGCCCTCCAGGACGTCCGCCTGGGCCTTGCCGTAACTCTCGTGGGTGCCCACGTCCTCCCAGTAGCCCTCGGCGACGTACCCGTAGACCCGCTTGCCCTCCTTCAGCAGCTGTGGGAAGACGTCGCTCGACCAGTCGACGGACTCACCGGCCGCGACGTAGTCGAAGACCTCCGGCTCCATCACATAGATACCGGTGTTCACCGTGTCGGAGAAGACCTGACCCCAGGTCGGCTTCTCCAGGAAGCGCTCGACCCGCCCTTCCTCGTCCGTGATCGTGATTCCGAACTCCAGGGGATTCGGCACCCTGGTGAGACAGACCGTGACCAGTGCGTTCTTACTGCGGTGAAAGTCGATCAGTTCGGAGAGATTGAAGTCGGTCAGCGCGTCACCGGAGATCACCAGAAAGGAATCGTCCTTGAGCGCGTCCTCGGCGTTCTTGACACTCCCCGCAGTGCCTAGTGGCGTCTCCTCATGGGCATACGTGAGGTGCATGCCCAGTTCCTCCCCGTCACCGAAGTAGTTCTTGACGAGTGACGCCAGGAACTGGACGGTGACGACGGTGTCGGAGAGGCCGTGCCGCTTCAGCAACCGGAGCACGTGCTCCATGATCGGCATATTGGCGACCGGAAGCAGCGGCTTCGGCATGCTGGAGGTCATCGGGCGGAGTCGGGTTCCCTCGCCCCCTGCCATTACTACGGCTTTCATTACGGGTGCGTCCTCCTTTGCGGTGGTGGACCTGCAGGTCCATCAAACCGTTCCAGAGGTTCTCTACCCGGAAGGTACCGTCCGACGCACCGGGGCGGCGTGGGACTTCTCTCAGATCACGTCTCAGGCTGTGGACGCCGAGCCCGCGGAGCCGGCCTTGATGATCTGCCGTGCCTGAACCGCGTAGAGAATCGCCGACCACCAGTACAGGGTCGTCCCCCACCAGATGAAGGCCCAGCTCACCACCTCGGCCGGCCGCGCGATCCAGCTGTCAATTCCGCCGAGCAGCAGAAGCGGAAACGCGTACATCAGATTGAAGGTCGCGGCCTTGCCGAGGAAACTCGTCTGCAGCGGCCCGTATCCGTGCCGGTTCAGAATCGGCAGCAGCGACGCGATAAAGACTTCCCGGGCCAGCAGAATCGCCGTCACCCACCACGGCAGGAACTCACGCCACGTCAATCCGACGAGCGTGGACAGCACATAGAGCCGGTCGGCCAGCGGGTCCAGCAGCTGCCCCACCCGGCTGATCTGCCCCCACCGCCTGGCGAGCTTTCCGTCCAGATAGTCGCTGATCCCACTGAGCGCCAGAATCAGCAGCGCCCAACCGTCGTTCTTGGGGCCGCCGAAGGCGGGCCACAGGATGAGCCAGAGAAAGAGCGGAACGCCGACCAGCCGGCCCATGCTCAGCAGGTTGGGGATGGTGAGGACGCGATCGGTCTGGACCCGCGTCTCCTGGACCTCCACCCGGGGGCCTCCTGTCCTGTATCACGACAATGCACGTTGACCATACAACAGAAAAGCCCCCGCACGGTTCACCCGGCGGGGGCTTCTCTCGAAGAATTGTTCGGCGGCGTCCTACTCTCCCACAGGGTCCCCCCTGCAGTACCATCGGCGCTGTGAGGCTTAGCTTCCGGGTTCGGAATGTAACC
>NZ_JBVHIP010000026.1:0-145304 GCF_055560495.1 Kitasatospora sp. NPDC023176
CCCGGGTCTTCATCCCCGCCGCGTCCGAACCCGCCTCCGGCTCCGACAGGCAGTACGAGAACATCCCCTCGCCCCGCGCCAGAGCCCCCAGGTACTTCGCCTTCAACTCCTCCGAACCCGACAACTGCACCGGCAGCGACCCCAGCTTGTTCACCGCCGGGATCAACGACGACGAGCCGCACACCCGCGCGACCTCCTCGATCACGATCACCGTCGCCAGCGCGTCCGCCCCCGCACCCCCGTACACCTCCGGCACGTGCACCGCGTGCAGATCGTTGCCCGTCAGCGCGTCCAACGCCTCCTGCGGGAACCGCCCCTGCTCGTCCACCTCCGCCGCGAACGGAGCGATCTTCGCCTCGGCCAGCGAACGCACCGCCTCACGGAGCATCTGGTGCTCCTCGGAGATACGGAAGAGATCGAAGTCAGCCGCCCCTGCGCTGCCCGCCATGATGCCTGCCTCGTCGTCCAGTGACCGACGTCCGATCGACGCCTGGTCCGAGTCGAATCGCGGTTAACTACCGTTCAGTAGAGATCCTAGGGCTCCGACCTGCGGCTGCCTAGCGTCCTCGGGGCCGTCTGCGGGCCGTCGTCCGGAGGCCCGCCGACCGCCCCCGAAACACCCCCCGAGTACGGGCGATCCCTGGCGACCCGGCCGGGACGGATAGCATCAGGGGCACCTCTACTGGTCGAACCCGCAACCCAAGGGGAACCCGTGACCCTCCGCATCTCCGTGATCGGCACCGGCTACCTCGGCGCCACGCATGCCGCCGCGATGGCCGAGTTCGGCTTCGAGGTGCTGGGTCTGGACATCGACCCCGAGAAGATCGCCACCCTCACCGCCGGCCGCGTCCCGATGTACGAGCCGGGCCTGTCCGAGCTGTTGCTCAAGCACGTGGCCGGGCACGAGGGCTCGACCGGGCGGCTGCGCTTCACCACCTCCGCCAAGGAGGCCGCCGAGTTCGGCGACGTCCACTTCGTCTGCGTCAACACCCCGCAGCGCAAGGGCGAGTTCGCCGCCGACATGTCGTACGTGGACACCGCGATCGACGAACTCGCGCCGCACCTGACCCGCCCGGCCCTGGTGGTCGGCAAGTCCACCGTGCCGGTCGGTTCGGCGGCCCGGCTGGCCGAGCGGCTGGCCGCGCTGGCGCCGGTCGGCGCGGACGCCGAACTCGCCTGGAACCCGGAGTTCCTGCGCGAGGGCTTCGCCGTCCAGGACACCCTGCGGCCGGACCGGATCGTGGTCGGCGCCCAGAGCGAGCGGGCCGAGCGGCTGCTGCGCGAGGTGTACGCGGAGCCGATCGGAGCCGGGGTGCCGTTCCTGGTCACCGACTACGCGACCGCCGAGCTGGTGAAGGCCGCCGCCAACTCCTTCCTGGCCACCAAGATCTCCTTCATCAACGCGATGGCCGAGGTCTGCGAGGCGGCCGGGGCGGACGTCACGCTGCTCTCCACCGCGCTCGGCCACGACGAGCGGATCGGCCGCAAGTTCCTCAACTCGGGCCTCGGCTTCGGCGGTGGCTGCCTGCCCAAGGACATCCGCGCGTTCATGGCCCGGGCCGGCGAGCTCGGCGCCGACCAGGCGCTGACCTTCCTGCGCGAGGTCGACTCGATCAACATGCGGCGCCGCTCCCGGATGGTCGAGCTGGCCCGCGAACAGTGCGGCGGCGGCTTCCTGGGCCGCCGGGTCGCCGTCCTCGGCGCCGCGTTCAAGCCCGACTCGGACGACATCCGGGACTCCCCCGCCCTCAACGTGGCCGCCCAGATCCAGCTCCAGGGCGCCCAGGTCACCGTCTACGACCCGAAGGCCGTGGAGAACGCCCGCAAGATGTTCCCGTCCCTGGCCTACGCCGACTCCGCCCTGGAGGCCGCCGAGGGCGCCCACGTCGTCCTCCACCTCACCGAGTGGGCCGAGTTCCGCGCGCTCGACCCGGCCGAGCTCGGCGCCGTCGTGGCCGAGCGCCGTCTGCTCGACGGTCGCAACGTCCTCGACGCCGACGCCTGGCGCGCCGCCGGCTGGACCTACCGCGCCCTGGGCCGCCCCAGCTGACGCCTGTGCCCCGCACCGACCTCGCCGCGCGGCCGGCCACCGCCTTCCCCCGCGTCCGCCCGGACAGCGACTCCCCCACCGGCCTCGACTACGGCAACGCCCACGAGGCGACCGGTGCCCACCCGAGTGGCCAGGCCGCCGTCCTCCGGCTCAAGGCGACCTACCGGGCCGACGGCACGGCCCAGGTGAAGCTCGCCGCCTTCACCACCTGAGCCGCCCCCTGAACCGGCACCTGCACCGCCCCGGAATCCCGGACCCGCGACCGTCGTTGGCACCGGCATGACGAACTACGGCGACGAAGCAACGGTCCGCTCCATCCTCACCGGCAGCGGCGACACCTGGGCAGTGGTCGGACTGTCCAGCAACACCGCCCGGGCCGCCTACGGCGTGGCCCAGGTCCTCCAGCGCTACGGCAAGCGGATCGTGCCGGTGCACCCGAAGGCCGAGACGGTCCTCGGCGAGCCCGGCTACGCCTCGCTGGCCGACATCCCGTTCGCGGTCGACGTGGTGGACGTGTTCGTGAACAGCGCGCTGGCCGGGGAGGTCGCGGACCAGGCGGTGGCGGTCGGGGCGAAGGCCGTCTGGTTCCAGCTCGGGGTCGTCGACGAGGCCGCGTACGGGCGGACCCGGGCCGCCGGGGTCCCGATGGTGATGGACAAGTGCCCGGCCATCGAGATCCCGCGGCTCGGCTGAGGCCTGAGGTCAGCCGTCCAGCTGGGCGATGGTCGCGATGGACGGCCGGCGGGTGGCCCGCAGGGTGGCGGCGACCGACTCGGCGTCGCGCAGGACGCGGACGGCGTTGTGCCAGGTGAGCTTGGCGAGGTCGGCCTCCGACCAGTGGCGGCCGAGGAGTTCGGCGACCAGGTTGGGGTAGCCGGCCACCGAGTCGAGGCCGTCCGGCAGGAAGGCGGTGCCGTCGAAGTCGCCGCCGATGCCGATGTGGTCGATGCCCGCGACCTCGCGCATGTGGTCGAGGTGGTCGGCGACGGTGGCCGGGGTGGCGATCGGGCGCGGGTGGGCGGCCTCGAAGGCGCGCTGGCGCTCCATCGCGGGCGGGGTGGTGTCCAGCGGGTGGAAGCCGTGGGCGCGCATGTTCGCGTCGGCGGCCAGGGTCCACTCGATGGCGGCGGGCAGGATGAACTTGGGGACGAAGGTCGCCATCGCCACCCCGCCGTTGGCGGGCAGCTGGGCGAGCACGTCGTCCGGGATGTTGCGCGGGTGGTCGCAGACCGTGCGCGCGGAGGAGTGCGAGAAGACGACGGGCGCCTCGGTGACCCGCAGGGCGTCCCGCATGGTGTCGGCGGAGACGTGCGAGAGGTCGACCAGCATGCCGAGCCGGTTCATCTCCCGGACGACCTCCTCGCCGAACCGGCTCAGCCCGCCGGCCACCGGCTTGTCGGTCGCGGAGTCGGCCCACGGCACGTTGTCGTTGTGGGTGAGCGTCAGGTAGCGCACACCCAGCTCGTACAGGGCGCGCAGCGTGGCCAGCGAGCAGTCGATCGAGTGGCCGCCCTCGGCGCCCATCAGCGAGGCGATCCGGCCCTCGGTGCGGGCGGCCTCCATGTCGGCGGCGGTACGGGCCAGGCGCAGCCGGTCCGGGTAGCGCTCGACCAGGGCGTGGACGAAGTCGACCTGCTCCAGGGTGGCGCTCACGGCGTGGTCGCCGGCCAGTGAGGCGGGCACGTAGACGGACCAGAACTGCGCGCCGACCCCGCCCTCCGCGAGGCGGGCGAGGTCGGTGTGCAGGCGGTCGCTCTGGTCGGCGGCGAGGTCGAGCGCGCCGAGGTCGTACCCGGCCTGCTCGCGCATCGCCCAGGGGAGGTCGTTGTGACCGTCCACCACGGGGGCGGTGCGCAGCAGGGCCCGGGCGCGGTCCAGCGGGGTGGGGGAGTCCGTCTGAGAAGTCATACGGGCTGTTCTACCCCACCCCCGCCGGGGGCCGTCCGCGCCGCCGGGGCCTTACTTGCCGAAGCCGAAGGAGGAGGAGCCGGCCACCTTGGCCCGGAGCTTCTTGCCCTTCTCGGTGGCCTGGTTGTTCAGCTCGGCCTGGAACTCGGCCATCTTTTCGGTGAGTTCCGGGTCGAAGGCGGCGAGCATCCGCACCGCGAGCAGGCCCGCGTTGCGCGCGCCGGCCACCGAGACGGTGGCCACCGGCACGCCGGCCGGCATCTGGACGATCGACAGCAGGCTGTCCATGCCGTCCAGGTAGCGCAGCGGCACCGGCACGCCGATGACCGGCAGCGGGGTGACGGAGGCGAGCATGCCCGGCAGGTGGGCGGCGCCGCCGGCGCCGGCGATGATCGCCTTCAGTCCGCGCCGGTGGGCGTTCTCGCCGTACGCGACCATCTCGCGGGGCATCCGGTGGGCGGAGACGACGTCCACCTCGTAGGGGATCTCGAACTCGTCCAGGGCCTGGGCGGCGGCCTCCATGACCGGCCAGTCGGAGTCCGAGCCCATCACGATGCCAACGACAGGGGTGGTCATTCGGTGATCGTTCCTCGCAGGTAGGCGGCCGCGTGGCGGGCGCGCTCGCGGACGTCGTCGAGGTCGTCCCCGAAGACGTTGACGTGGCCGACCTTGCGGCCGGGCTTCACGTCCTTCCCGTACATGTGGATCCGCAGCCCGGGGTCGCGGGCCATGCAGTGCAGGAAGGCGTGGTACATGTCCGGGTAGTCGCCGCCGAGGACGTTGACCATGACGGTCCACTTGGCGCGCGGCCGGGGGTCGCCGAGCGGGAGGTCGAGGACGGCCCGCAGGTGGTTCTCGAACTGCGAGGTGACCGCGCCGTCCTGGGTCCAGTGGCCGGAGTTGTGCGGGCGCATGGCCAGTTCGTTGACGAGGATCCGGCCGTCCCGGGTCTGGAACAGCTCGACGGCGAGGTGGCCGACGATGCCGAGGTCGCCCGCGATCCGCAGGGCGAGCTGCTGGGCCTCGTCGGAGAGGGCCGGGTCGAGGTCGGGCGCGGGGGCGGTGACCTCGGCGCAGACGCCGTTCTCCTGGACGCTCTCGACCACCGGGTAGGCGACGGCCTGGCCGCTGGGCGAGCGGACCACGTTGGCGGCCAGCTCGCGGACGAAGTCGACCTTCTCCTCGGCCAGCACCGGGACGCCGGCCAGGAACGGGGCCTGGGCCTCCTGCTCGTCGCCGACGACCCAGACGCCCTTGCCGTCGTAGCCGCCGCGGACGGTCTTCAGCACGACCGGGTACCCCTCGCCCTCGCCGGCGAAGGCGGTGACGTCGGCCGGGTCGGCGACGATCCGGTGCCGGGGGCAGGGCACCCCGATGGAGTCGAGCCTGGCCCGCATCACGCCCTTGTCCTGGGCGTTGACCAGCGCCTCCGGGCCGGGGCGGACGGCGATGCCGTCGGCCTCCAGGGCCCGCAGGTGCTCGGTGGGGACGTGCTCGTGGTCGAAGGTGATCACGTCGCAGCCGGCCGCGAAGCGGCGCAGGGTGTCGAGGTCCCGGTAGTCACCGAGGACGACGTCGGAGACCACCTGTGCGGCGGAGTCCTGGGGGGTGTCGGCGAGGAGCTTGAACCTGACCCCGAGCGGGATGCCCGCCTGGTGTGCCATGCGGGCCAGCTGCCCGCCACCGATCATGCCCACCACTGGAAAATTCACATTGCCCGGGGAAGTCACCCCGCCAGGATATCCGGGCCGGTGGGGGCCGTGGCGCCGCGGTGGGGCGGTGAGTAGTGGACGCGCGTAGATGTCAAACCCGCGCACGGACGGCTGACCCGTTCGATGGAAGCGGGTAGCCTGGACGGCTAGGTCCTCGTCCGCGCGGTCGGATCATGTGCGTGCACGCAGGGCCCAAGGGGTGCCCCCGGCCCAGTGGGACACCCTTTTCCCGTAGGTACATGGAGGCCACCCGGTATGGCGACGACCGCAGCTTCGAACCCCTCGCTCCTCCAGAAGGTGTCGAGCGGGTTTTCCGGCGAAGTCGTGAAGTTCGGCATCGTCGGCCTGAGCGGCGTGGTGGTCAACTTCGCCGTGTTCTGGGTCTGCATCAACGGGATGGGCCTGGCCTCACTGCGGTCCAACGTCGTCGCCACGGTGATCGCGATCGCCACCAACTACCTCGGCTACCGCTACTGGCTGTACCGGGACCGCGACGCCGCCTCCCGCAGGCGGGAGATCACCCTGTTCCTGGTGTTCAGCGGCATCGGCATGCTGATCGAGACCGGCGTGCTCGGCTTCTCCCGGTACGTGCTCGGCCTGGACACCAGCTACGAGCAGATCGGTGCCAAGGTGGTCGGCCTCGCCATCGCCACCGTGTTCCGCTTCATCTCGTACCGCACCTGGGTCTTCAAGGCCCTGCCGGAGCCCGAGCCGGCCGCACCGGCGGTCGTCGCCGCCAGCGGCCAGGAGCTCGCCGCCCAGGCCGAGCTGATGCTGGCCGCCGAGCAGATCCGCTTCGCCAAGGCCGAGTAGGCGCCAAGCGGCGCCCGTCTCCGGTTGCCCGGCCCGCCTCCGGTTGCCCGGCCCGCCTCCGCGAGAGGACAGTGGTGACGGAGGGCGAGCACGGCCGGCGGACGATCGAGGCCCAGGGGGTCCCAGGAGGCTCGCCATGGCGTTCGTCCAGATCATCGACTGCAAGACCGACAGGCTCGACGACCTCAACCGGCTCATGGACACCTGGGTCGAGGCCACCAAGGGCAAGCGGACCGCCTCGCACGCGGTGGTCGGCACCGACCGCTCGGACGCCCGCCACGTGGTGGAGATCGTGGAGTTCCCCTCCTACGAGGAGGCGATGCGGAACTCCCAGCTGCCCGAGACGGACCGGATCTTCCGCGAGATGGTGGCCCTCTGCGAGGCGCCGCCCACCTTCACCGACCTCGACGTGATCCGCGACTTCCGACTCGACGAGGCCCCGTGACCAGCGCTTCGGCCACGCCCGGTGACCAGCGCTTCGGCCGGGCCCGGTGAACCAGCGCCTCGGCCGGGCCCGTGACGGGCTAGTCGTCGTGGCTGCGGCCGAGGAAGAGCGCGAACACCGCGGGCTTCAGCGAGAGCAGTTCCAGCCGCCCGCCGTCCGCCTCCGCGAGGTCGCGGGCGACGGCCAGGCCGATGCCGGTGGAGTTGCGGCCGCTGACCGCCCGCTCGAACACCCGGTTTCCGAGGTCCGCGGGCACGCCGGCGCCCTGGTCCTGTACCTCGACCACCACCGAGGTGCCGGAGGGCCGCACCCGAAGGGTGATCGTCCCGGCGCCGTGCATCAGTGAGTTCTCGATCAGGGTGGCGAGCACCTGGGCCACCGTCCCCGGGGTGCCGACCGCGGTGACCCCGTGCAGGCCCTCCAGGGACAGCACCCGGCCCCGTTCGCGCAGCGTCGGGCCCCACTCCTCCACCTGCTGCTTGATCACCTCGTCGAGGTCGAAGGCGACGGCGGTGGGGCTGCGCGGGTCGCGCTGGGTGGTGAGCAGCCGCTGGACGACGTCGGTGAGCCGCTCGACCTGCTGGAGGGCGATGGTCGCCTCCTCCTTGACGGTCTCCGGCTCCTCGGCGAGGGCGGTGATCTCCTCCAGTCGCATCGACAGCGCGGTGAGCGGGGTGCGCAGCTGGTGGGAGGCGTCGGCGGCGAGCCGGCGTTCGGCGGTGAGCATCCGGGCGATCCGCTCGGCGCTGGTGTCCAGCACCTCGGCGATCCGGTCCAGTTCGGGCACCCCGTAGCGGCGGTCGCGCGGGCGCGGGTCGCCGGAGCCGAGCCGTTCGGCGGTCTCGGCGAGGTCGGTGAGCGGCCGGGCGAGCCGTTTGGCCTGCCAGACGGCGAGCGCCACGGCGGCCTGGACGGCCAGCAGGGCGACCACGCCGAGCAGCAGCAGGTTGTTGGCGATCTCGTGGTCGACGTCCTCGCGGGACTGCTCGACGGTGACGATCTCGCCGCTGTTCCCGCGCTCGACGGCCCGCAGCAGGTGGTTCCCGGCCGGCCGGTCGCCGGCCGAGAGCACCTGCTGGCCGGGGATCTGCACCTCGACGTAGCTGCCCTCGGTGACCTGGCTCTCGAAGACGCGCCCCTCCTTGACCGACTCACCGGCAGTGAGCCGGCTCTCGACCAGGGCGAGCACCCGGACGGCGGTCGCGTCCACCCGGTCCTGGGCCGAGTTGGCGATGGTGCGCTTCTCGACCAGGGCGAGCGGCACGCAGAACACCACGACGACCACCAGGACGACGACCAGCAGCGAGTTGATCATCCGGCGTTTCACGCTGCTGCTCCCCGAGGTGTTCCGCTTCATCGGCCGCCGCCCGGCCACGATCTCCGTACGGGGCTGATTCTTCTCGACTCCGTACGGGGCTAATTCTTCTCGAACCGGAACCCGACTCCGCGCACGGTGGCGATGTAGCGCGGGTTCGCCGCGTCGTCGCCGAGCTTCTTGCGAAGCCAGGAGATGTGCATGTCCAGGGTCTTGGTCGAGGTCCACCAGGTGGTGTCCCAGACCTGCCGCATGATCTCCTCGCGGGTCACCACCCGGCCGGCGTCGCGGACCAGGACGCGCAGCAGCTCGAACTCCTTGGCGGAGAGGGTCAGCTCCTCCTCGCCGAGCCAGGCGCGGTGGGACTCGATGTCGATCTTCACCCCGTGCGCGCCGGTGGTGAGCTGGTCGACGTTGCCGCGCCGGAGCAGGGCCCGGACGCGGGCGAGCAGTTCGGCCAGGCGGAAGGGCTTGGTGACGTAGTCGTCGGCGCCGGCGTCCAGGCCGACCACGGTGTCCACCTCGTCGGCGCGGGCGGTGAGCACCAGGACGGGGCAGCTCTTGCCGTCGGCGCGCAGTCGGCGGCAGACCTCAAGGCCGTCCATCTCGGGCAGGCCGAGGTCGAGGACGACGAGGTCGACCTCCTCGGTGAGGCCGGCGGCGAGTGCGGTCGGACCGTCCTCGCGGACGAGCACCTCATAGCCCTCGCGTCGCAGGGCCCGGGCGAGCGGTTCGGAGATCGCCGGATCGTCCTCGGCGAGCAGCACACAGGTCATGTGGTGATGGTAGTCGGCTCGGGTATGCCCGTACGCCCTGTGAGGTAGTTCACAGAGCGTGATCGTTATACAAGGGTCCGTTCGGGGTCAACGGGGCGTCGCCTGCCGGTCGTTCGGCGAAGAATCTCCCCTTGGATCTTGAAACCTAAGGAAGAGATGCCTGACTACCATGGATAGGCCGGGAAGATCTGCCCCGAACTTTGCCATTCCCATACCTGATTCGTGGCTTTTGTCATCTGATAACGCCAAATATCGCCACGTAGAGTGGTTCAAGTTCGTCCGCCGCCACCCCCCTAGGCGGACGCGATCAGGCAAGGAACCACTACTCATGGCGTCTACGACCCTGGACACCGGCGTCACGTCGGCCACTCCCGGCGGCAAGACCTTCCTCGGCCACCCCCGGGGACTCGCCACTCTCTTCATGAGCGAGATGTGGGAGCGCTTCAGCTACTACGGCATGCGTGCCCTGCTGGTGCTCTACATGACCGCCTCCGTCGCGGACGGCGGCCTGGCCATGAAGACGGCCGTCGCCGCCGCCGTGTACAGCGTGTACACGGCCATGGTCTACCTGCTGGCCCTCCCGGGCGGCTGGATCGCGGACCGCTTCCTCGGCGCCCGCAAGACCGTCGCGGTCGGCGGCACGATCATCATGATCGGCCACTTCCTGCTGGCAGTCCCCTTCAGCGCGTCGTTCTTCGTCGGCCTCGCCTTCATCGCGGTCGGCTCGGGCCTGCTCAAGGCCAACATCTCGACGATGGTCGGCCACCTCTACGACGGCCCGAACGACCCGCGCCGCGACGGTGGCTTCACCGTCTTCTACATGGGCATCAACCTCGGTGCCTTCGCGGCCCCGCTGGTCATCGGCACCGTCGGCCAGAACGTCAGCTGGCACCTGGGCTTCGCCCTCGCCGGCGTCGGCATGGCCCTCGGCCTGGGCCAGTTCCTGCTGGGCACCCGCCACCTGAGCCCGAAGAGCAACGTCGTCACCTCGCCGATCACCCCGGACGAGAAGCGGAAGATCTTCACCAAGGCGGGCATCTGGCTGGCCGTCGCCGCCGTCTTCTACGGCGTCGTCGCCGCCACCGGCCACTTCACCATCAACTGGGCGATCTGGCCGCTGTCCATCGCGGGCCTGGCGATCCCGGTCCTGGTCTTCAGCAAGGTCAAGCGCGACAAGGACCTCGACGCCAACGAGCAGTCCAAGATGAGCGGCTACATCTGGTTCTTCGTCGCCGCCGCCGTGTTCTGGATGATCTACGACCAGTCCGGCTCGACGCTGAACATCTTCGCCGACGAGCACACCGCGTCCACGCTGTTCGGGTTCAACTTCCCGTCCAGCTGGTTCCAGTCGCTCAACCCGCTGTACATCATGGCGCTGGCCCCGGTCTTCGCCTGGATCTGGGTCGCCCTGGCCCGCCGGTCGAAGAACCCCAGCACCACCATGAAGTTCGCCTTCGGTCTGCTGATGATCGGCGCCTCCTTCATCGTCATGATGCTGGCGATGGCCTCCGCGACCGGCGACACCAAGGTCACCCCGCTGTGGCTGGCCATGGTCTACCTGGTCCAGACCGTCGGTGAGCTCACCCTCTCCCCCGTCGGCCTGTCCGTCACCACCAAGCTGGCTCCCACCAAGTACGCCAGCCAGATGATGGGCGTCTGGTTCCTCGCCGTCACCGCCGGTGACTGCGTCGCCGCGATCTTCCAGCTGGTGCTGGGCGACAAGATCGTCGGCGGGACCGCGTACTTCGCGGTGCAGGGCGCCATGGCGATCGTGGCCGGCATCGCGCTGGCGATGTACCGCAAGAAGGTCGTCAAGCTCATGGGCGACGTCCACTGACGTCCGTCCCGCCCGCTCCGGGGCCGCCGTGGATTCCTGAGATCCACGGCGGCCCCGGCCGTTTTCCTCGGCCGTTTCCTCGGCCGTCCTCCTCCGTCCTCCTCGGCGTCTCTCGACGGCGGTGTGCTTCCCTCGGCGGTGTGCTTCCCTCGGGGGCGAATGCCCCTCGGCGACGAATTTCCCTCGACGGACCCGGGCCGGGTCTGCCTATGGTCCCGGCATGACGACCGACTCCCTGCCCCGTCAGCTGGCCCGTACCCGACGGTTCACCCTGGGCGCCCCCGCCCAGCCGCAGCCCTCCGCCGACGGCGCCACCGTGCTGTTCCTGCGCGGCCGCACCGGCACCGACCCGGTCACCCGCCTCTGGGCCCTGGACACCGCGACCGGCGCGGAGCGGCTGGTCGCCGACCCGGCCGCGCTGGGCTCCACCACCGGCATCGCCTGCTACGCCACCGACGACACCGGGCGGCTGGCCGCCTTCACCCTGGACGGCACGCTCTGGCTCGCCGACACCGCCGCGGGATCGGTGCGCCCGGTCACCACCACCGGCGCGCCCCAGGAGGCCCGGCCCGACCCGACCGGCCGCCGGATCGCCTACGTCAGCGACGGCGCCCTACGGGTCGTCGACGCCGACGGCGGCAACGACCGCGCCCTCGCCGAACCCGAGTCCTGTGACGTCTCGTACGGCCTCGCCGAGTACGTCGCCGCCGAGGAGATGTACCGCACCCGCGGCCACTGGTGGTCCCCCGACGGCACCGCGCTGCTCGTCGCCCGGGTCGACGACCGCGCGGTCACCCGGCTGTTCCTCGCCGACCCCACCGACCCGCAGCAGCCCCCGCGCACCATCCGCTACCCGCTGGCCGGCACCGCCAACGCCGACGTCTCGCTCCGGCTGCTCGGTCTCGACGGCAGCCGGACCGAGGTCCGCTGGGACGCCGCCGCCTTCGAGTACCTCACCGCCGCCGGCTGGGACGCCCACGGCCCGTACGCCGCCGTGCAGAGCCGCGACCAGCGCACCGTCCGCACCCTGGCGATCGCTTCGGACGGCACCACCCGGGTGCTCGCCGAACGGACGGACCCGCACTGGATCGAACTGCTTCCGGGCCTGCCCGCCCGGACGGCGGGCGGCGCCCTGGTCGACACCGCCGACGACGGCGACACCCGGCAGCTGACCATCGACGGCAAGCCCGTCACCCCGGACGGGCTTCAGCTGCGGGCCGTCCTCGGGACGGACGGCGAACAGGTGCTGTTCACCGCCTCCGACGAGCCCACCGAGACCCACCTGTGGACCTACGAACCGGGTCGCGGCATCCAGCAGTTGAGCAGCGGCCCCGGCCTTCACGACGGGGTCGCGCGGGGCGGAACGCTGGTGCTCACCACCCGCTCCCCCGACGGGCGGACCACGGTGCTGCGCGAGGGCGCGCCGTCATGGCCGCTCACCTCCTACGCCGAACCACCCGTCGTCACCGCCCGCCCCGAGCTGCTCCGCCTCGGCCCCCGTGAACTGCGCGCCAACCTGTTCCTGCCCACCGGCCACCGCCCCGCCGACGGCCCGCTGCCCGTGCTGCTCGACCCGTACGCCGGGCCGGCCATGCAGAAGGCCACCACCGGCGGCGCCTGGCACGAGCAGGTCTCCCAGTGGTTCGCCGACCAGGGCTTCGCGGTGCTGGTGGTGGACGGGCGGGGCACCCCCGGGCGCGGCCCGCGCTGGGAGAAGTCCGTCTGGGGCGACAAGGCCGGGCCCGCGCTGGAGGACCAGATCGAGGGCTTGCACGAGGTGGCCCGACTGCGGCCCGGACTGCTCGACCTCGACCGGGTCGCCATCCGCGGCTGGTCCTACGGCGGCTTCCTCGCCGCCCTCGCTGTGCTGCGCCGCCCGGACGTCTTCCACGCCGCCTCGGCCGGTGCTGCCCCCACCGACTGGCGGCTCTACGACACCCACTGGCAGGAACGCTTCCTCGGCCACCCCGACGAGCACCCCGAGCACTACGACTCCTGCGACCTGATCACGGAGGCTCCGAAGCTGCGCCGCCCGCTCCTGCTGATCCAGGGCCTGGCGGACGACAACGTCTACCCCGCCCACGCCCTGCGGCTCTCCCACGCCCTCCTCGCCGCCGGCCGCCCCCACGAGGTCCTCCCGCTGCGCGGTGCGGGCCACCGGCCGACCGACGAGGCCGTGGTGGAGAACCTGCTGCACCACGAACTGCACTTCCTGCGGCGCTCCTTGGGCATGGGTTAGGCACGCCTTCGCCCCGTCTGGCCGCTGGGCCCGACGGGGCGAAACGAGAGTTCAACCCCGGAACGGCACTGGGTTCTCCGAGGAGTCGAGCCACACCGTGTGGGTGTCCGGGGTGACCGTGAGGCCGAAGCGGTCGAAGCCGGGGTGGCCCTGGTCGTCCCACCAGCGCCAGGCGGCTTCCACCTCGTCCCAGAGGTTCCGGGGGCCGGACTGGTACACCTCGTACTCGGTGCGGCCCCGCTCGTAGTCGGCCGAGGCCCAGGAGAGGGTGTCCCGGCTGTGGAGCCACAGCGTGTACGCGCCGTCGTCGTAGCGCTCCGCCCGCCAGAACGCCCCGGGGACGGCCACCCCGATGACGAACTGCTCGAACCAGCCGCCCGTGTCCGGCGGGGCGAGGGTGGTGGTGGTCCGCACGCCGTCGGCGGGCCACTCCTGACCGCGCAGGTAGTCCGCGAACGGCGGCCGGTCCGTGCGCTGTTGGCGCAGCCGCATGAACGCCGAGCCGCGGGTGAACCGGCCGCTCGCGCTGGTGCCGTCGGCGTCCACGGTCAGCCGGACGATCTGCTCGCCGCCGTACTCGGTGCCGAACGGCGCCACGATGACCCCGCCGGGGGCCGTCTGGGCCAGCCATGTGGGAGGGATCTCCGCGACGGAGCAGGTGGCTATTACCCGGTTATAGGGAGCGCCCTCCGGCCAGCCATGCCGCCCGTCGCCTTCGACCACGGTCGGTGCGAGCCCGGCCCCCTCCAGGTTCGCGCGGGCGCCCCGGGCGACCTCCGGATCGAACTCCACGGTCACCACGTTCGCGTCGCCCAGCCGGTGGGCGAGCAGGCCCGCGTTCCACCCCGTACCGGTGCCGATCTCCAACACCCGGTTCCCCGGGCGGACGTCAAGGTCCTGCAGCATGGAGAACACCATCGAGGGCATGGAGCTGGACGAGGTCGGTGTCGTACCGAGCCCGTCGCCCTGGTGGTCGCCGTCGTCCCACTGCGTGGTCAACGGAATGTCCGAGTAGACCGCCCGCCGCCACGCCTCGGGATTCCGAGAGCGGTCCACCACGGGCTTCTGGGAGGTGCCGTCCGCAACGCCCGGCCAGATGCGGTCCGGTACGAACAGCTCGCGCGGTACGGCCTCGAAGGCCGGGAGCCAATCCGCAGTGAGCGCGCCCCCGGCCACCAGCGCGGCGGCCAGCCCCGGAGGCCCCGCCTTCACATGTGTCTCGCCGATCACTTGCCGGCCCACTGGCAGACCTCGGGCTTGCGACGCACGAGCTGGACCCGCCCGTCGTGGTCGATCACTGCGGCGGCGCCTGAGTCGGCGACACCGGCCGCTGCGGCATCGGCCGCCCGGCCGACCACGAACGCGGGGGAAGTGACAGTCACAGCAGCTCCTTGCGATGGTCGCTGATCTTCATGGCCGTGCGGATGTGCTGCTCGGCCGGTTCCAGATCCCGCTCACGATGCCAGATCCGCGAGCTTGATCGCTGGGCTGAGGGCACGCTCGACCGCAAGGGGATTTCGGCAGCACGAATAGCCACAGGACTTCAGTGGTCCTGCAGCTTTACTTCCTTTGTTGCCATGCCAGTTGAGTGCTAGCGTTCTTTTCCTCCACCCCATCGACTTCCGTGAGGTGCCTTCCATGACTCAGGCCATGCCTCGCCCGAAGAATCCCTTGGCGCCTCGTTTCCAGATGGCTTTGCGGCCTGCGGAGTTGCCCGACGATGACTTCGAGGACGACGCCACGATCAAAGGCAGGAAGTACAGCGGCCTGAGCCTTGTCGGCCGCGTGGGCGAAGCGGTCGAAGTCGAGCAATGCGCCTTCGAGAACGTGCGGTTCACCGGGATGCACCTGGTCCGCTCGGTGCTCGCCCATGTCACCTTCGACACCTGTGACTTCGCCACGGTCCGGACGCAGGACGTGTCCGTCCTCCGCGGCACGGTGACCGGTTGCCGACTCACCGGGTCGTCCTGGAGCAACGGCAGCTTCCGCGATGTCCTCTTCGAAGGAACGCGGACGGACAGCGCGCTGTTCCGCTATGCGAAGTTCAAGACGGTGGTTTTCAGGGAGTGCAATCTCTCTCAGGCTGATTTTCAATTCGCCGAACTCCGCGATGTCCGGTTCGAGAAGTGCAATCTCACCGGTGCGCAGTTCGCCAACATCACCGTTCAGTCCGGTGTCAGTTTCGACAACTGCACACTGATCGATGTCGGCGGCACCTCGCATCTCAGGGGCGCCACCGTGCGAGGCCCAGGCGCCATGGAATTGGCACTGAGCCTCGCCAGGGAAGCCGGCATCCTGTTCGAACCCTAGGCGGCAGCAGGCAGCTCGTAGTGCGCGAACTCCCGGCCCGAGATCGACCGGGCGACGAGGTCGAAGTCGATCGTCTCGGCGAAGGCCGCGAGTTCGCGCACCATCCCCTGCCCGTACGGTGTGAACAGGTCCAACTTGTCGAGCAGGCCCTCCGCGCACTCGCGGATCGAGTGGCGGAACTTGTCCACCAACTCGGTCTCGCCCCTCAGGTGCTGCATGAGCATGAGGGGCGGAGCCACCACGGCAGAGTGAAAGGCCTTGTCGAGCGGCCGCAACTGCCCGAACTTCACCGCGGAGACGACCCGGTGCTCATCGGCCTCCAGTTCCTTGGCCGGTCGCGTGTAGAGGCGGTACACCATGTCCGCCAGGAAGACGTTCAGGTGCACGGTCTCGTGGACCAGGGACTCGGCGTAGTCATGGGGCCGCCACTCGTCGCCGGGACTCATGCTGACCAGGCCCGGGAGCGTCGAACCGGTGCCGCCGCCCTTGTTGGCCGAGCTGAACATCACGACGTCGGTGACCACCAGGTCCACGAGCGCGCCCAGGTCGGGGGCGAGGTCCCTGATGTGCAGGAGCGCGACGGAGAAGTCACGTTCCCACCGCGCACACAGGGCGGCCGGGGTGTCCTCCAGGCCCTCGAAGATGTTCTCGAAGGTGCTGTTCTCGATCAGGTAGTTGCCCCACGCGCTGTCCTTGAAGGACAGCGCAATGCCCTCACCCGCTACCGGCAGGGGACGCAGGGCGGACACAACGCTCCGGTACGCGGCGCGGAGGTCTGCGGGGGTAGACGGGGACTGCTCGTTGACCGCGCTCACGAGTCGGCCGATCGTCTCGCGGGCATGGTGGATGTTGAGGAATCGCACGGACACTCGCTCCTTGGCTGGGATGCTTGGAACCGCGTGCCCGGCCCCAATTGAGGTGGGGCCGGGCACGCGACTGATTCAGGCGCTCAGGCCGACCGTCAGTTGGTCCAGCCGCCCATCATCGAGGTGTTGTCCTCGCCCAGGAACGCCCGGACGTTGCCCCGGATGGTGTCCGCGGCGCCCTCGTCGAGCACCGCGGCCTCGGTCACCTCGGTGTTCTCGGCGTCGCTGGTAATCACGGACATTGCGATCTCCCTTCACTGGATGAACTGGATGAGTGGAGCAACCTCCCCGGACGGGGAGGAACTTGTGGGAGCCAGTGACTCGCATCGGCGAGGTGAACCAGGTGCCTCTCCCTGGCAACGGGGCATCGGTGGGGGCCGACTGGACCGTCGGTGGTTGCCGGGCCCGCAGTACCAGCGCTACTTGAGGGCATCCGCCCCAGCACATGGAACTTGTCTGATCGCCAATCAGTCGGCTGCTCTGACAGCACTTCAACGGTAGGGATCCGACCGGGACCGGTGCCATCAACTTCTATGGGATTGCACGCATTCACCCGAAGGTGGCCAGCGCCTCATTGATTAGAGTGCGCGCCGCGTCGCCGTACACGGCCGCCTTAGACAGCTCGCCGAACGCCCGCGCGTAGTCACTGATCTCTCTGGGCTGGGTGACCTGAATTTCGGCAGTGAGCGTCTCCACGACGGCGCGCCGGTCGTCGTACAGGTAGAAGGCTTCGAGCGGCCACATGGTCCGCTCCGCGCCGAAGGGGACGACGCCGAAAGACAGCGAGGCAAGTGGCAATGCGGTGAGCAGATGACGAAGCTGGCCGGCCATGACCTCGGCATCCCCGATCCGGTTCCGCAGGACCGTCTCCTCCATGACGACTGCGAAGCGGTGATTGCCCTCGTACAGGAAACGGGAACGCGCGACTCTGGCGACAACGGCCTCGGGGACGTCGTTCGGGGTGCCCTGGAAGCGGGTGATCGAAGCCAGCAGGCCGGTGGCGTAGGCCGGGGTCTGAAGGAAGCCGGGCACCACGTTGGAGACGTACACGCGGCAGGCCTGAGCCTCCTGGTGGAGCGTGTAGAAGTCCTCCTGGACCCTGCGCAGGCCTGTTCGGTGGAGCCTGCGCCACTCCATGTACATCGACTCGACGGCACGGGATGCCGCAATCAGGTCAGGCGCCTGGTCCTCGGCGCCGCAGGCCGTGCACCATGCCCGGATGTCGTCGCCAGACGGTGGCGTGGTCCCGTTGAGAATCCGCGAGGTTTTGGAGGCGTGCCAGCCGCACCGGGCAGCTACCTCCTGCCCTTTCAGGCCCGCGTCCAACATCAGCTCCCGAAGGCGGGCAGCCACCGCTTTGCGTGCAGCTTGTGCCTTGGATGACGGGATGGCGGGCATGTTTCGGCTATCCGGTGCGGCTGGCGGTCAGACGGAGTACTGGTCGTGTGGGGTAGCCCGGTCCCAGACGGCTTCGAACGCCGTTGAGACCATCTTCACCGTGGCCGGGTCGTCATCGAACGCGTGCCCGGCCCAGTCCCCGTCTCCGGTGAACCAGTGGAACATGACCAACCGGTCGTCGATCAGCCACAGGTCGTTGCCCGGCAGGGCGATATCTGAGGCCAACCGCCGCGGAAGCCAGCGAACCTGCTCGCCGGCCCCCAGGTTGAGCGGCGTGACCGCGTGCTCCCACCGGATGTAGTCGGTGACCGGCTCAGAGACGATCCGAGCCCGGCGAATCAACACGCCCCGGGCCACGGTGTCCCGCACGATCCCCAACCAGTCAGCCCAGTAGGGGTCGTTCGGATTCAGATCCGCCTGCCCAGTGCGCTTGAAGTCGGCGATGATGCCGGACTCGTCGCCGACGGCGTACAGGTCGCGCATCTCCAGATGGACGGCGCTCCGCTTCGCCTGCCCAAGCAGGGCCGCGAAGTCAGGAACCGGCTGGTCGTTCTGCGTCATCACATGCCTTCCTCAGGATCGGCACCATGCGAAACGGAAGACGGACCGGAGACTCCCCCGCCGGCACGCCGGTCGCATGCTCCGGCACCCATTCCGTCTCGCGGATCTCGGCGAGCCTAGCCGCCTCGACGTCCCATCCCTGAATGACGATCTCCTGCTTCTCGTCATCGACCCACACGGTAGGCGAGCCTCCGCCGCCCGTGTCGGGGTCAATGCCTACGAACCGTAGTGCCATGACATCCTCCCGTGGCAAGCCGCTTCTTCTACGTGCTTGCACAACCGTCTCGCCGCTTTGATGGATCGTCAAGACGGCCTGCGTTCAAGTGATGTGAGTATTCCGAGAGGCCGAGGACGTCGGCCCTCCGCCCAGCTCGCACGGCACATGCCGGCGCCCGCGAAGGCCCTCGCCCGGGATGGGCGAGGACCTTCGTGGGGTGGGTCAGGGGTGGTGGTCGTCGGGGTCGTCGGGGCGGGGCATCCTGAGGGTCGTGAGGACGCCGAGGGCCACGGTGGCGATCGCGAGGGCGAGGAGGGCGAGGAGGATCGCGCCGACGAAGAACCTCACCGGTGCCACGCCTCGTCCCGCTCCAGGTCGCGGAGCAGGTGGAGGAGGTTGAGCAGGGTGCTGACCGGCGCATTGCCGAAGTCGACCAGGATGCGGCCGTCGAGGGTCGTTTCCGGGGTGCCGACCGAGCCCCAGAGGAGCCCGTACGGGAGTCCGCGGCGGTGCAACTCGCCGAGGAGGGCGGCGATCTGGGGCTTGGTGTAGTCGCGCATCCGGGGGTCGTCCGGCGCGACCGGGTCGCGGGTCACGCGTCGGAGTCCAGCTCGTACCAGGTGCTCTTGCCGCGCTTCTGCGGGTCGACGCCCCAGCGGTCGGTGAGGCCCTCGACCAGCTGGAGGCCCCGGCCGGTCTCGGCGAGGCCGGAGGTCGTCCGCAGCTGCGGGAGGGCGTCGCTCTCGTCGGAGACGGTGACCCGGAGGGTGCGGTCGAGGATGGAGAACCAGACGACGGGCGCGGGGGTGTCGCCGTGCCGCCAGGCGTTGGAGATGAGCTCGCAGAGGGCGAGTTCGGCGTTGAAGACGGCGTCGGCGTCCCACCGGCCGCTGCGGGTCATGGCGTCCCGCAGGGCCAGGCGGGAGAGGGCGAGCGAGGGGGTGTTACGGGTGCACACGGGAACCTCCGTGAGGCTGTGGTGTGGGGAGAGGTGATGATGACGGTCGTCGCCGTGAGCCAGACCGGGGCGGCGGTTGCTCTTCGGTGCGCGGGCAGCAGGCGCCTACTGCCGTGAATGCGGGCATTACTGACGATCCGTCGGATCGAGCTGAGAACGACGATAGCGCATCGGAGCTTAACGTTAAGCTCGATGCGCGAAGGTTCCCCCGATGGAGTCATCCCCCGAATGGCCACCCCTGCGCGCGGCACGGCAGACTGGCGCCTGTACCGGCAGAGAGGACGCCATGGCCAACCGCCAGAACCCGACCCTTCGCCAGCGTCGACTCGGCGCTGAACTGCGGAGGATGCGAGAGCAGGCCGGCTTCGCAGGCAGCCACCTCGCCCGCTTGCTCGGTGTGACTCCGGCTCTGGTGACGCAGATGGAGAACGGGAAGTCCGCCGTCAGCGTGGAGCGCCTGCACGAGATCGCGGAGGCTTGCATGTGCGCCAACGCGCCCTTGGTCGACGCGCTCGCCGGGATGGCCCGGGAGCGGGATCGGGCCTGGTGGGATGAGTATCGCAACGCCCTCTCCGCCGCCCCCATTGATGTGGCGGAAATGGAGGGACACGCGAAGAGGCTCAAGAGCTTCAACATCGGCTTCATCCCGGGGCTGCTTCAGACGGCTCCCTATGCCGCCGCCGTGTTCGCGAGAGGCTTCACTCCTCTTCCCGGTCGCGAGGTCGATCGCAGGGTGGGGTTCCGCCTGCGCAGGCAGCAGACCATTCGATCCGGCGAGACGCCGTACGTGGCACTGGTCCACGAGGCAGCGCTACGAATTCAGTACGGCGGTCCTGCAGTACTGAGGGAACAGCTTGGTTCCCTCATCGAGGACTTCGAGCTTCCGGGAGTCTCGCTGCGAGTCGTACCGTTCGATACTGCCGACTTCCCTGGCCCCAGTGAGAACCTGATCTACGCGGAAGGGCCGGTGCCGGAGCTGGATACGGTCCAGGCTGACTCGTCCCACGGCTCCCACATCTTCGACTCGCCCGCCCAGTTGGCGGGCTATCGCGCAATCTTTGAACGCATCGAAGCCGTCGCGCTCCCGGAGAGCGAGTCGCGAGATTACATTCGCTCGATCATGAAGGAACTGAACGACAGGTATGAATAGCTCCGAGTGGCAGAAGTCCAGCTTCAGCGAAGCAGCCAGCAACTGCGTCGAGGTGCGCGCACGTGAAGGGGCCGTCGAACTCCGCGAGTCCGACGAGGGCGAGGTCATAGTCCGCACCACCCGCCTCAAGTTCTCCGCGTTCCTCGGAGCCGCCAAGGCCGGCGAGTTCGACCACCTCATCGCCGACGCCTGAGCGAATCGTTCCGGCGGCCTCCTGCTCCCCGCAAGAGGCCGCCGGTGGCTAGCCTGATTCTCATGACCAGCACCGAGTGGCAGAAGTCCAGCTTCAGCGAGGCGAACAACAACTGCGTTGAGGTGCGCGCACTTGAAGGGGCCGTCGAACTCCGGGAGTCCGACGAGGGCGAGGTCATAGTCCGCACCACCCGCCTCAAGTTCTCCGCGTTCCTCGAAGCTGCCAAGGCAGGCGAGTTCGACCACCTCGTCACCGCCCCCTGAATGCGAAGCCCCCGCGCCCGCCACCCCGGGGGCGCGGGGGCCGTCTACGGTCCCGGGGCTCAGACCTCCCGGACGCCCGCCCGCCAGACCGCCGCCGTCAGCGGCACGCCCGGGCGGTAGGCCAGGTGCACGTGCGAGGGCGCGTCCAGCAGCAGCAGGTCCGCCCGCGAGCCGACCGCGACCGCTCCCACGTCCGTGCGCCGCAGCGCGTGGGCGCCACCGGCCGTCGCGGCCCAGACCGCCTCGTCCGGCGTCATCCCCATCTCCCGCACCGCCACCGCGATGCAGAACGCCATCGAGCTCGTGAAGCTGGAGCCCGGGTTGCAGTCCGTGGACAGCGCCACCGTCGCCCCCGCGTCCAGCAGCAGCCGCCCGCTCGGGTACTCGGCCCGGGTGGAGAACTCCGCCCCGGGCAGCAGGGTGGCGACCGTCGCCGACCCCGCCAGCGCCGCCACGTCCTCGTCCGTCAGGTGGGTGCAGTGGTCCGCCGAGGCGGCCCCCAGCTCCACCGCCAGCTGCACGCCGGGCCCGTACGTCAGCTGGTTGGCGTGCACCCTCGGCGTGAGGCCGCGCTCGATGCCCGCCGTCAGGATCGCCCGCGCCTGGTCGCCGTCGAAGGCGCCCTTCTCGCAGAACACGTCCACCCAGCGGGCGTGCGGCGCACAGGCGTCCAGCATCTCGCCGGTGACCAGGTCGACGTAGCCGGCCGGGTCCTCCGCGTACTCGGGGGCCACGATGTGGGCGCCCAGGTACGTGGTCTCCGGGGTGTGCCGGGCCGCGATCCGCAGCGCCCGGGCCTCGTCCTCCACCGTCAGCCCGTAGCCGGACTTGCACTCGATGGTGGTGGTGCCCTGCCGCAGTGCCTCCCGGACGAAGCCGGCCAGGTTGGCGTCCAGTTCGGCGTCACTCGCCGCCCTGGTGGCCGCCACCGTCGTACGGATGCCGCCCGCCGTGTACGCCTGCCCGGACATCCGGGCGTTGAACTCGGCGGTGCGGTCGCCCGCGAACACCAGGTGGGCGTGCGAGTCGACGAAGCCGGGCAGCAGCGCCCGGCCCTCGGCGTCGAAGCGCTCGTCCGCCGCCGGGGCCTGGGCCGCCGGGCCGACCCAGGCGACGGTGTCGCCCTCGACCACCACGGCCGCGTCGGTCAGCAGGCCGAGCGGCCCGGTGCCCTGCCCGGGGTCGTTGGTGACCAGGCTGCCGATGCCCGTGATCACAGTGGTCCTGGTGCTCAAGTCAACGCCTTCCGAAGGGAGTCGGACAAGGAAAATTCAGCAGTCCAGCGCGCCGATCGCGGAGCGCAGCGCTCCCGGCACATCGGTCACCAGCTGGTGCACGCCGTCCCGGACGACGTGCCGCCCGCCGACGACCAGGTGCCGCACGTCCGCCGCCGAGGCCGCGAAGACGGCGATCTCGGCACCGAGCCGGGCCGGCGGCCCGGCGGTGCGCACCGAGTCCAGCGTGATCGCCGTGAAGTCGGCGAGCGCCCCGGCCTCGATCCGCCCGGCCTCCGGCCAGCCGAGCGAGGCGTGGCCGTCCTCGCCGCCGGCCCGCAGCAGCGCGTCGGCCGTCCAGTGGCCGCGGGTCCGGCTGCGCAGCCGCTCGTCCAGCTCCAGCGCCCGGGCCTCCTCGAACGGGTCGATCACCGCGTGGCTGTCGCTGCCCAGGGAGATCGGGCTGCCCGCCGAGGCGAGCCGGCGGGCCGGGCCGATGCCGTCGGCGAGGTCCCGCTCGGTGGTGGGGCACATGCAGACGGTGGTGGCGGCGTCCGCGAGGAGCCGGACGTCCTCGTCGGTGAGGTGGGTGGCGTGCACGGCCGAGGTGCGCGGGCCGAGCGCGCCGTGGTCGGCGAGCAGCCTGGTCGGGGTGACGCCGTGCGCGGCGAGGCAGGCGTCGTTCTCGGCGGTCTGCTCGGACAGGTGGACGTGCAGCGGCGCGCCGCGCGTCGCCGACCAGTGCGCGACGGTGTCCAGCTGCTCGGCCGGGACGGCCCGGACGGAGTGGATGGCGGCGCCGATCCGGGCGTGCTCGCGCGGCTTGAGCGCGTCCGCTCGGACGGCCCAGGCCTCGGCGTCGCCGTCGCTGAACCGCAGTTGCGGGCGGGTCGGCTCGGCGCCGAAGCCCGAGGACAGGTAGCAGGTGTCCAGCAGGGTGATCCGGATGCCGGCCCGGGCGGCGGCCTCGATCAGCGCCTCGCCCATCGCGTTCGGGTCGGTGTAGCGGGCGCCGCCGGGCGCGTGGTGCAGGTAGTGGAACTCGCCGACGGCGCTGATCCCGGCGAGCGCCATCTCGGCGTAGACGGCGGTGGCGAGCTCCAGGTAGCTGTCCGGGTCGAGCGCCCCGGCGAACCGGTACATGGTGTCGCGCCAGGTCCAGAAGGTCCCGGAGCCGACCTGGACGTGCCCGCGCAGCGCCCGGTGGAAGGCGTGCGAGTGGGCGTTCGCCTGGCCGGGCAGCAGCAGCCCGTCGAGGCGGACGGCCCCGGGCGGGCAGGGCCCGCTGTCCGGCTGGACCCGGGCGATCCGGCCGTCGGCGCCGACGGTGATCAGCACGTCCGGCTCGACCACCGGCCCGTTGTGGTGCGGCAGCCAGGCGTGCTCCGCCCAGTACGTCACCGGAGTGGTCACTGACACGCCAGGTCCTCCAGTACGTCGGCGAGGGCGGTGACCCCGGCCAGGCAGTCGGCCTCCTCGGCGTGCTCGGCCGGGGAGTGCGAGACGCCGGTGGGGTTGCGCACGAACAGCATGGCGGTGGGGATCGCGGACGCCAGGATCCCGGCGTCGTGTCCCGCGCCGGTGGGCAGCACCGGGGCGTCGAGCAGCTTGGCGAGCCGGTCGCGCAGCGGGCCGTCGAAGTCCACCACCGGGGTGTAGGACTCGCGGGTCAGCTCGACCCGGACGCCGTCGCGCCCGCCGCGCTCGGCGGCGGCCCGCTCGATCTCGGCGACGAGTTCGGTCAGGGTGCGCTCGTCGGCGGCCCGGGAGTCCAGCCAGCCGCGCACCAGCGAGGCGATCGCGTTGGTGCCGTTGGGCTCGACGGCGACCTTGCCGAACGTGGCCAGCGCGCCCGCCAGCTTCGCCTTCTTGCGCGCGGAGAGCACGGTGTTGGCGTAGGTCAGCATCGGGTCGCGGCGGTCCTCGATCCGGGTGGTGCCCGCGTGGTTGGCCTCGCCGTGGAAGTCGAACCGCCAGCGGCCGTGCGGCCAGATCGCGCCCGCCACGCCGACCGGCTGCCCCTCGGCGAGACAGCGGCCCTGCTCGACGTGGAGTTCGACGAAGGCGCCGATCCGGGCCAGCCGGTCGTCGTCCGCGCCGATCACGGTCGGGTCGTAGCCGGCCCGCTCCATCGCGTCGGGCAGCCGCAGGCCGTCGGCGTCGCGCAGTTCGTACGCGGCCTCGCGGGAGAGCACCCCGGCGCTCAGCCGGGAGCCGATGCAGGCCACGCCGAACCGGGCGCCCTCCTCGTCGCCGAAGTTGACGATCGCCAGCGGCCGGGTGAACTGCGCGCCCCGGGCGCGCAGTTCGTCCAGTGCGGCGAAGGAGGAGACCACCCCGAGCGGGCCGTCGTAGGCGCCACCGTCCGGCACCGAGTCCAGGTGCGAGCCGGTGACGACCGCGCCCGGGGCGGCCGGATCGCCCAGCCAGGCCCACTGGTTGCCGTTGCGGTCCAGCTCGTACGTCAGGCCGCGGTCGCGGGCCTGCTGCTCGAACCAGGCGCGGCACTCGGCGTCGGCGGAGTTCCAGGCGAAGCGGCGGTAGCCGCCGGAGGCGGCGGAGCGGCCCACGGGGAGCAGCTCCGCCCACATCTCTTCGAACGAAGAAATCGTCACAGCTCACCCATGGGAACGCGCACGCCCCGCTCGGCGGCGACCTCGGTGGCCCGGTCGTAGCCGGCGTCCACGTGCCGGATGACGCCCATGCCCGGGTCGTTGGTGAGTACCCGGCGGATCTTCTCGCCCGCCAGCGCCGTACCGTCGGCCACGGTGACCTGGCCGGCGTGGATCGAGCGGCCGATGCCGACGCCGCCACCGTGGTGGATGGACACCCAGGAGGCGCCGGAGGCGACGTTGACCATGGCGTTGAGCAGCGGCCAGTCGGCGATCGCGTCCGAGCCGTCCAGCATCGCCTCGGTCTCGCGGTACGGGGACGCCACCGAGCCGCAGTCCAGGTGGTCGCGGCCGATCACGATCGGCGCGGACAGCTCGCCGGAGGCGACCATGTCGTTGAAGCGCTCGCCGGCCTTGTCGCGCTCGCCGTAGCCGAGCCAGCAGATCCGCGCGGGCAGGCCCTGGAAGTGCACCTTCTCCTGGGCCAGCCGGATCCAGCGGGCCAGCGACTCGTTCTCCGGGAAGAGGTCGAGGACGGCCTTGTCGGTCTTGTGGATGTCCTGCGGGTCGCCGGACAGCGCGGCCCAGCGGAACGGGCCCTTGCCCTCGCAGAACAGCGGCCGGATGTACGCCGGGACGAAGCCGGGGAAGGCGAAGGCGCGGTCGTAGCCGGCCAGCTGGGCCTCGCCGCGGATCGAGTTGCCGTAGTCGAAGACCTCGGCGCCGCGGTCCAGGAAGCCGACCATCGCCTCGACATGGGCGGCCATCGACTCGCGGGCGCGCTGGGTGAACTCGGCGGGCTTGGCGGCCGCGTAGTCGGCCATGTCGTCGAAGGCGACGCCGACCGGGAGGTAGGCCAGCGGGTCGTGGGCGCTGGTCTGGTCGGTGACGATGTCGATCGGCGCGTCCATCGTGAGCAGCTGCGGGACCAGCTCGGCGGCGTTGCCCAGCAGGCCGATGGAGAGCGGCTGCCGCTTGTCGCGGGCGGCGGTGGCCAGCTCCAGCGCGTGGCCGAGGTCCTTGGCCTCGACGTCCAGGTAGCGGTGCTCGATCCGGCGGGCGATCCGGGACGGGTCGCAGTCGATGCAGATCGCCACGCCGCCGTTCATGGTGACGGCGAGCGGCTGGGCGCCGCCCATCCCGCCCAGGCCGGCGGTGAGGGTGATGGTGCCTTCCAGGCTGCCGTTGAAGCGCTTGTTGGCGACGGCGGCGAAGGTCTCGTAGGTGCCCTGGAGGATGCCCTGGGTGCCGATGTAGATCCAGGAGCCGGCGGTCATCTGGCCGTACATGGTGAGCCCGAGGCTCTCCAGCCGGCGGAACTCCTCCCAGTTGGCCCAGTCGCCGACCAGGTTGGAGTTGGCGATCAGCACGCGCGGCGCCCACTCGTGGGTCTGCATCACGCCGACCGGCCGCCCGGACTGGACCAGCATGGTCTCGTCCTGCTTGAGCCCCTGCAGCGTCTTCACCATGGCGTCGAAGGAGCGCCAGTCCCGCGCGGCCTTGCCGGTGCCGCCGTACACCACCAGCTTCGACGGGTGCTCGGCCACCTCGGGGTCGAGGTTGTTCATCAGCATCCGCAGGGCGGCCTCCTGCTGCCACCCCTGCGTCGTGAGCCCCGTCCCGCGCGCCGCACGCACCTCGCGCGGCCCGCTCGCCTGCTGCTGCACCATGTCCCGGCCTCCCTGCGGATGGATTCATTCAAGCTTTGTTCGGTTGAATATAACTAAACAACCGGCTTTCGACCAGACCTGAACCAATCCGATCAGCCACGCCATTCGCCGACTTGGCGCGCTAGCCTGAATCCGGCGAACACCAGCCACTCGGCCCAGCGCCAGGGAGCGGAGTACACGATGACGGCCATCGGCGTACGGCCCGGCAGACTCCGGGATGCGGCGGAGGAGATCGAGCGGAGCACCGGACTTCGCGTCCAGATCATCGGGGGAACCCTGGTGGTGTCCCCGACACCCCGCGGCAAGCATGCGGGGACCGTGCGACGAGTGCGCATGCAGCTGGACCCGGAGCTGCCGACCGAGCTCGGCGCGTACGAGGTGTCGTCCATCTACATGCCGGGCAACGACGAGGACTACGTGACCCCCGACCTGGTCGTCCTCCCGACGGAGTGGGAGGAGGACCACGAATGGCTGACCGACCCGCGCGAGGTGGCTCTGGCGGTGGAAGTCATCTCCACCTCCGAGCGCGTCAGCCTCATCACGGCCAAAACCAGCTGGTACGCCGCCGCGGGCGTACCCATCCTCCTCGCTGTCGACCCGCGCGAGGGTGAATGGACGCTCCACACCCACCCCCGCGACGGCGGGTACCGAGGCGTCCTGCACGGCAAGTACGGCGAGCCCGTTCCGCTGCCCGCGCCGCTGCCCGCCGAGCTGGACACCTCAAATCTCCCCCTGTACGCCCCCCGCGCCTGAATCAGGCGGCGGCGCCGCCGTCCCAGTCGATGCCGATCTCGGCCAGCCAGCGGCGGTCGGCGGCGTCGGGGGCGGGCGGGGAGGGAGGGCGGGGGATGTTCTGGACCGGGCCGAGACCGTACTTCTCGGCGGTCGCGGTGGCGTGGGCGTCGGGTTCGATGACGCCGACGTGGACGGCGGACTCGTCGCCCGGGTCGAGGACGGTCAGTTCGGGTTCGGGCAGGCGCCGCAGGGTGACGCGGCGTCCGCAGGCGGGGCAGGACCATTCGTCGGCACCCGAGGACAGGCGGGCGACGAACTTCATCTCGTGGATCACGCGCATGGGCGGCACCCCCTGCTGTAGGGGATGCCCGGGTTCCTGACGACTATTCCCGGCCACCCCACCCCGGCCCGCCGTCCACGCTATTCCAGGAACAGCCCCCGGGCCGCCGTCGACTGCTCGATCGCCTCCAACCTGGCCTCCGCGCCGGGGAGTTCGTCGCACATGCGCTGCAGCAGCACCCGGCCGAGCATCATCGGCGCGCAGGCGGTGTCGAAGACCAGTCCGGTGCCCACGGCGGCCGGCAGCATCAGGTCGGAGAGCTTGGCGACCGGCGAGAAGGCGCTGTCGGCCACGGTGAGCACGGTCAGCCCGCACTCCCGGGCGACGACCAGGGCGTCCATCAACTCCCGCGGGTAGCGCGGCAGCGCGAAGCACAGCAGGGCGGTCGCGCCCGCCGCGGTGGCCTGTTCCAGCCGGTCGGCGAGCATGCTGCCGCCCTCGTCGAGCAGCCGGATGTCCGGGTGCACCTTGGCCGCGAAGTAGGCGAAGCCGCGGGCCTGCGCCGAGGCGGCCCGCAGCCCGAGCACCGGCAGCGGGCGGGAGGCGGCGAGCAGCCGGGCGGCCCGGGTGATCGGTTCGGGGTCGGCGAGGAGTTCGGCGAGGTGGCGCAGGTGCTCGATCTCGGCGAGGACGGCCTGCTGGTGCTCGTTGCGCACCGCCTCGTCCGGGGTCTCGGGCGCGGCCGGTTCGCCCGCGCCGAGTTCGCGCAGCTGCCGGCGCAGCGCCGGGTAGCCGTCGTAGCCGAGTGCGACGGCGAAGCGGGTGACGGAGGGCTGGCTGACGCCGGCGAGTTCGGCGACCTCCACGCTGGACAGGAACGGCGCCTCGGTGGCGTGCCGGACGAGGGAGTGCGCGATCCGCCGCTGGGTGGGCGTCAGCCGGTGTCCTTCGAACAGCTGGAGCAGCCGGGCGGAGGGGCCGACGGTGCCGGCCTCGTCGGTGGCGGTCATCAGCGGTACCTCCGGATGCGTGCGGTTCGGACGACGACTGTGCAGCAGCGCGCCGCCGCTGGCAAAGACGTCTCGTACGGCGGGACGCCTCATGAGACGTCCCACTGTCCGGACACCGCCTCGGACGGGGCGGGCCGGGGAGCGGGCGGTGCCGGGCGCCGCGCACGGGCCTCGGGGTAACCCTGATTTCTCCCTGAGCCCGCCCGGATTCCCCCCGCGAACGGATGGACCGGGCGGCGCGGCGGCCCCACGCTACTGGCATGGACACTCGCCAGGACGACCTGCGGCGCGACCTCGACGCCACCCTGCAGGCCCGCAAGGAACTCGGCAAGGAGTACGAGGACGAGCTCGTCGACTCCTTCATGAAGCGTCTGGACGCCCGTCTGGACGCCCGGGTGGAGCGTTCGGTGGCCGCGCGGCTGGACGACGACGGGCCGTCCTACCACGAGCGGGACCGCGACCGCCGCCACCGCGGCTGGACGCCCGGCCGGTCCGGCAACCGGCTGGCGGTGATCTCGCTGGCCCTGGGCATCCCGCTGACCGCGATCGCGAGCAGCCCCGGCAGCGGCGGCTTCGCCGGTCTGCTGGCCTGCTGGGCGGGCATCGTCGGGGTCAACTTCGCTGCGGCGCTGGGCAACCGCCGCGACCGGGAGGAGCGCCGGCCGCGGGGCGACTGGGACTGAGGCGCGCCGTACGGATCCCGGCCGGATCCGCACGCCGCACCCCGGCCGACGGTCGCCCCGCAGCGGAGGCACGTCAGGCCAGCGGCCCGGTGACCCGCTCCACCGCCCGCACCAGGTCACCGGTGGCGACCAGCGCGGCGGCGGCTTCCAGGTCCGGCGAGAGGAAGCGGTCCCGGCCCGCGCCGCCGACCCCCGCCTCGCGGGCGGCGGCCATCGCGGCCTCGGTGGCCGGAGCCACCCGGACGGCCGAGTCGGCCTGCTGACGGATCTCCAGCGCGCGGGCCGCGGCGGTGAGTTCGACGGCCAGGATGCGGCCGAGGTTGTCGACGGCCTGGCGCAGCTTGCGGGCGGCCGACCAGCCCATCGACACGTGGTCCTCCTGCATCGCGGAGGACGGGATCGAGTCGACCGAGGCCGGGACGGCGAGCCGCTTGTTCTCGCTGACCAGCGCCGCCTGGGTGTACTGGGCGATCATCAGACCGGAGTCCACGCCCGGGTCGTCGGCCAGGAAGGCGGGCAGGCCGTGCGAGCGGGCCTGGTCGAGCAGCCGGTCGGTGCGGCGCTCGGAGATCGAGCCGAGGTCGGCGGCGGCGATGGCGAGGAAGTCCAGCACGTACGCGACCGGCGCACCGTGGAAGTTGCCGTTGGACTCCACCCGTCCATCCGGCAGCACGACCGGGTTGTCCACCGAGGCGGCGAGCTCGCGCGAGGCGACCAGCTGGGCGTGCGCCAGGGTGTCCCGGCCGGCGCCGGCGACCTGCGGGGCGCAGCGGATCGAGTAGGCGTCCTGGACCCGCGGCGCGTCGTCGTGGTGGTGGCCGGTCAGGCCGGAGTCCTTGAGCACGGCGAGCATGTTGGCGGCGCTGAGCGCCTGGCCCGGGTGCGGGCGGATCGGGGCGTGCAGCTCGGGGGCGAGCACCTTGTCGGCGCCGAGCAGCGCCTCCAGGGTCATCGCGGCGGTGATGTCGGCGGTGGTGAACAGCCGCTGCAGGTCGGCGATGGCCATCACCAGCATGCCGAGCATGCCGTCGGTGCCGTTGATGAGGGCCAGGCCCTCCTTCTCCAGCAGTTCGACGGGCTCGATGCCGGCGGCGGCGAGCAGCTCGGCGACCGGCCGCTCCACGCCGTCGGGGCCGGTGGCGGTGCCCTCGCCCATCAGCACCAGCGCGCAGTGCGACAGCGGCGCGAGGTCGCCGGAGCAGCCGAGCGAGCCGAACTCGCGGACGACCGGGGTGATGCCGGCGTTGAGCAGGGCGGCCATGGTCTGCGCGACCAGCGGGCGGACGCCGGTGCGGCCGGAGGCCAGCGTCTTCATCCGCAGGAATATCAGCGCGCGGACCACCTCGCGCTCGACGGCCGGGCCCATGCCGGCCGCGTGCGAGCGCACCAGCGAGCGCTGCAGCTGGGCGCGCAGCTCGGGGCTGATGTGCCGGACGGCGAGGGCGCCGAAGCCGGTCGACACGCCGTAGACGGGGCGCGGCTCGGCCGCGAGGGCGTCGATCCGCGCGCGGGCGGCCGCCATCTCGGCGAGCGCGTCGGGGCCGATCTCGACCCGGGCGTTGCCCCGGGCGACGGCCAGGACGTCCTCCGCGCTGACGTCGGCCTTGCCGACCTGGACCAGCGGAGCGTCGGGGACCACAGCACTGTGCATATCCATATACACAATCACACCAGGTGAATGAAGATATGACAACAGCTGCTCGCCATCCGGATTCTCCGTCGCCCCGATCGCGGCCGCACCCCCGGGGGGTGTGGCCGCGATCCGAGCCCTACCTCGCCAGCTCGGCCTCGATCAGCTCCACCGCCCGCGCGGTGCCGCCCTCGGCCCGGCCGGCCGCGGACAGCACCGCCAGCCGTTCGGCCACCGTCGGGTCCCCGACCAGCTCCAGCAGCGCGGCGCGCAGCGCCTCCGCAGTGGCTGCCTCGGTGTCCACCCGGCGGGCGACGCCCAGGCCCACCAGCGCGTCCGCGTTGGCGAACTGGTCGACGGCCTGCGGCACGGCGATCATCGGCACGGCGTGGAACAGCCCCTCACTGGAGCCGCCCATGCCCGCATGGGTGACGAAGGCGTCCGCCTGCGCCAGCACCGACAGCTGCGGCACCCAGCGGTGCACCTCGACGGTGTCCGGCAGTTCGCCCAGCTCGGCCGGATCGGTGTGCCTGCCGATCTGGAGCACGACGTGCCAGCCGGGCAGTTCGCCGAAGGCCTCGACGCAGGCCCGGTAGAAGGCGGGCCGGTCGGTGAAGGCCGAGCCCAGCGAGACCAGCAGCACCTTCTCGGCGCCCGCCGGGCGCTCCCACCGCCCCTGGTGGGCGCGGTCGCCGAAGCAGGGCCCGACGAAGCTGAACCGCCGCTCGTCGACCCGCTCCGCCTGCGGCTGCAGCGCGCGCGGCACCAGAGCGATACACCGCTCCGGACGGTTCTTGAACGCCTCGACGTCACGCTCCACCGCACCCGCCTCCGCCAGCCAGCCGGCGAACCGCCGGTAGTGCTCCGGGCCGCCCGGACCGTTGCGGATCGCCTCGAAGACCTCGGCCAGGTCCTCGTCGACGCCGTCCCAGCCCACGAAGCTGGAGGACAGCTGCACCACCGGCACGCCCAACCGCTCGCCGAGCGCCCGTCCGGCGAAGCCCGCGATGTCGTAGAGCACCAGGTCGGGGCGGTCGTCCTCGAAGGCCTCCAGCATGACGGACCACATCGACAGGGTGTCGTCCAGGAACACGTCCTGGACCGCCACCGGGTCGTCCGGCCAGCCGGCCGGGTCGTCGACGAGCGGCAGCGCGGTCGGATACGGAACGAGGGTCGCACCGGTGGACTCGACGACCTCCCGGAAGGACGGGTCGTTGACGTAGCTGACCCGGTGGCCCCGGGCGACCAGCTCGGCGATCACGGCCAGGCTGGGGTTGACGTGCCCGTGTGCCGGGACGGAGACCATCAGGATGTGTGCGGGGCGGATCACGGGCACCTCCGGGGAGAGCGACTGAGACGAGACGTGCCGTCTCGCAATCTTGAGAAGACAATACGTCTCGTCTCGCTGTTTGGCATAGACTTTTTCCCATGGCCCCCAGAACCGCCCCCGACCCCGCCCGGCGCAGCGAGCGCTCACGCTCCGCCGTCCTCGCAGCCACCACCGAGCTCGTCGCCGAGGTCGGCTACGGCAAGCTGACCATCGAGGCGATCGCCGCCCGGGCCGGCGTCGGCAAGCAGACCATCTACCGCTGGTGGCCCTCGAAGGGCGCCGTCGTCTTCGACGCCTTCCTCGCCGTCAACCAGCACGAGGGCGGCCTCGCGCTCCCCGACACCGGCGACCTCGCCGCCGACCTGCGGGCCGTCCTGCGCCCCACCAGCGACGAGCTCACCGACCCGGGCGCCGACCGCACCTACCGCGCCATCATCGCCGAGATCCTCAACGACCCGGCCCTGCACGCCGAGTACCGCACCCGCCTGCTGGACCCCCTGCTGGAGATCACCCGCGACCGCCTGCGCGCCGCCCGCGAGACCGGTCAGCTCGCCCCCGACGCCGACCTCGACCTGGCCGTCGAACTGGTCTACGGCCCGCTCTACTACCGCTGGCAGTACCGACTCGGCCCGCTCACCCACGAACACGCCGACCAGCTGGTCGACGCCTTCCTGCGGGCCCTCGCCCCGACCCCGGCTAGCGGCCGTTCCGACGCCTGACCACGTACACCAGCAGCACCACGACCAGCAGCACCGCCAGCACGCCGAACGCGAGCCAGCCGAACACCGCGTCCAGCGCCCGGCCGGCCACGCTGCGCCGGGCCTTACGGGTGCGGTGCGAGGCCGTGTGGTCGGTGATCTGGTGTGCCCGCAGCCCGGCCCGCGGCTGCTTCACCCGCGCCGGCGCCGTCCGCACGGCCGCCGGACCGCTCGCCGGACCGGTCGCCCCCGAGGACGCCGCCCCCGGGTGGCCCGCCACCCGCACCACCGGCGCCGCCGCCGCCGGGCCTGCCGCCACCACCCCGCCGCCGAGCAGCAGCACCCCGGCCACCGCCGCGCCCACCAGCCGTCCAGCCACCGCCGACCCCCACTCCCCGATCCGCCCCCGTCACCTTCCCACCACCCCGCCCCGCCCCGGCACCCCGCCCGCCCGACCGCGACCCACCCGCGACGCCCCGGTCACCGAACCGGCACACATCACCGGCCCGAGACCCTCCGCCGGCCCCGACCCCGGCCTCGACCCGCACTCGACCCCGCTCCCGCTCCCGCTCCCGCTCCCGCCGAACCGGCACTCCTCACCAGCCGGCCCGCCCTCCGTCCCGCCTCACATCACCGGCGGCGAAGCCGCCCCCGCCAGCGCGACCGCCACCAAGGCCCGCATCGCGTAGGTGACCTGGCCGAGTGGCAGGGTGGCGTCGTCCGCGAAGAGTTCGACCAGCCACCCGCCCGCCGCGTTCTGCCCGCCCGCCGCGACCATGCCCCGGTAGCCGGAGACCACGAGCATCGCCTCCTCCGCCGGGTCGTTGCCCGCCGCGCCCGCGCGCAGCGAGAAGGCGCCGCCGCGGACGGCGCGGCGGGTCATCGGGTAGTGGCGGAGGTCGAAGACGGCGTCGGGGGCCTCGATCTGGGCGCGCTGGGTCTCGGCGCGGCTGCTGCTGGGGCCGCTGGTCATCCGGTAGACGGCGTGCTGGGCGGTGCGCATCAGCTGGGAGCCGGGCGGGACGTACGAGACCCACCAGCCGACCGCGTCGACCAGCCGGGCGGAGGTCTCGGCGACGACCACCAGCTTGCCGAGGGTGTCGGCCGGGTGGACGGCGCGGGCGGCCGCGGCCTGGTCGAGGGCGGCGAGGACGGCGGTGAGCAGCTGTCCCGGGTCGGCGCTGTGGGCGGCGCCGCGGAACCGCCGCCGGTCGCCGGTGCCGGCCCGGCCGGCGGGCCCGCGGCGCCCGTCGGCGCGGTGGTGCGGGTCGGCGGCGTCGGCGAGCAGCACGGTGGGGTCGGGTGAGAAGCCGGGGCCGTGGCTGCGTCCGGCGACGACGGGGTGGGCGGCGCGGGCGGCCTTGGCCCGGTACTGGGCGGCGTCGGCGAGCCGGAAGAGCCGGTCGGGGGTGGTGACCGGCCCGATGGAGTCCCCGGTGGAGGCGACACCGCAGGCGACCCCCTCGCCCTCGGCGAGCGCGAGGGCCCGCGCACACAGTTCCTCGGCGACGGCGACCACCTCGTCGGCCTTCTGGCCCTCCGCGAGCAGGCAGAACTCGTCGCCGCCGAGCCGGGCGGCGAGGCTGCCGGGCAGTTTGGCGGCGGCCAGTGAGAGCTGGTGGGCGAAGCGTTCGAGGAGCCGGTCGCCCATCTCGTGGCCGAGCTGGTCGTTGACCCGCTTGAGGCCGTTGACGTCGCAGACCACCAGCGAGACGACGGTGTTGTCCCGGTTGTGGGCCTCCAGCGCGCTCTCCAGCCGGGCGTCGACGGCGCGCCGGTTGGCGAGGCCGGTGAGCGGGTCGGAGAAGGCGAGTCTGCGCAGGTCGGCGAGGCGTTCGGTCTGGGCGAGGCCGGCCGAGATCTGGGCGGCGAGCAGGGTCGCGTAGTCGGCGTCGGCGTCGGTGAAGGCGGGCATGCCGGTGGACCGGGCGAGGTAGAGCTCGCCCCAGGCCTGTCCGTGCAGCACGATCGGCGCGACCACGCAGCAGGCCCGGCCGCGCCGGCGCAGCGCGGCGGCGCGTTCCTGGCAGTACGCGCCGGCGGTCGGGTGGTTGTGCCCGGTGTGCGGTTCGGCGTTCTCGGCGGTCTGCAGCCAGGCGCGGGGCAGGCGCCCGGTGGTCCAGCGCTCCTCCAGGTAGGTGACGATCTCCGGGAAGTCCGCGACGGGGTACGACTCGTTCTCCGGCAGTTCCTCCTCGCCGGGCGCGAGTTCGCCGTGGTTGACCAGTACCCGCAGCCGGCCGGATTCGCGGTCCCAGACCGAGACGGCGGCCATGGTGGCGCCGAGCGCCTCGGTGGCCCGGGTGGCGGCGGCCCGGACGGCCTCCAGCGGGGTGAGCGCCCCGGCCATGTCCTGGGCGAGTTCGACCACCGACTGCAGTCGCAGGTCGGGCAGCGGGTCGCAGTGGTGCGGTCCTTCGCAGTCGCAGCCGCGGTCCGTCATGATCGCCTCACTGCTCACCGGATCGCCTCGCTCCCTGTGCCCGGTCCTGCCGGACCCCCACCGGTCGGCCGCACCCGTCCGGCCGCTTGCACCAAGACTATGGCGAGTTCGTTCGGTTATGCCCCGTTTGCCCGGACGGACCCGCAGCCGACCGTACGGTCTTCAACCGTTCGGCACCCATCCGAGCGGCCCGGCGCCGAAGACCCGGCGCCCCCGGCGGCTACTCCGCCTTCATCCGCCGCGAGAGCAGCCACGGCTCCACCAGTCCCAGCCCGCGCACCGGCCGGCGCCACATCGGCTGCAGGTGGAACCGCGCACCCGCGTCCGGCCCCGGCACCGGCAGCCCGGAGGCCGGCATCCCGGCCGCCACCGACAGTGCCTCCGCCAGGCCAGGCCCCTCCGAGTCGGCGGGGGCGACGCTGCCGTTCTGCTCCAGCGCCGCGGCGAACTCGCCGTCGATCAGCACCGCGTCCTTGGGCGCGATCGAGGTGAGCCGGCTGGCCAGGTTGACCGTGGTGCCGAAGACGTCGCCCATCCGCTGGGTGACCGTCCCGAAGGCCATGCCGACCCGCAGCGCCGGGATGGTCTCGTCCTCGGCGAGCGCGTCGATCAGGCTGAGCGCGATCTCGGCGGCGGTGGCCGGATCCTCGGAGACGTAGAGGATCTCGTCGCCGAGGGTCTTGATCACCCGGCCGCCCTGTCCGGCGATCAGGTCGGAACAGGTGTTCTCGAAGGTCTCGACCAGCTCGCCGAGTTCCTCCTCCTCCAGCCGCCGGGACAGCCGGGTGAAGCCGACCAGGTCCGCGAAGCCGACCGCGAGCCGGCCACTGGTGATCTCGTTGTCCTCGGCGGCCTGCACCACCCGGCCGGTGACGGCGGCCAGCTGGCGCCGCCAGACGTACACCAGGAACTGCTCCAGTTCCGGCAGCAGCAGCTCGACCAGCGGGTAGGCGACGTCGGCGCGGGTGAGGCCGGGCTCGACGGCCTGGGTGAGGTTCTCCAGGAAGGTGTCCATCTGCCAGCCGGCCAGCCGGGCCGTGGTCTGACCGGTGGAGCGGGCCACCTGGATCGCCATCGACTCGCTGAGCAGCCCGGACTCGACCAGGCCGGCGAGGCGCCGCAGCGCGATCACGTCGCCGTCGGTGAGGGCCCGGGACTGGCCGATGTCGGGGAAGCCCATGGCCCGCCAGAAGCGGGTGGCCAGCTCCATCGGGACGTCGGCGGCGCGCGCGGCCTGGTACGGGGTGTAGCGGCGTGGCGCGTCCAGGATCAGGCGTTCCAGTTCGAGCGCGACCGTGGGGTCGTGGCTGCCCGTCGTCTCGCCGCTGCCGTCCTCTGCCACCGGTCCGTCCCCGTGCGGTTGCCGCACTTGCCTCGTTTCCTACCTGTCCGGGCGCACCGCCCGCCACCCGGGCGGACAGTGGCGCGCCTCACATCTGCCAGGTGGAATGTTCGCACGGAATCACGTGATCCGGAGCATCCGCCCGAGTCAAGGAGAGGTGAAGACTGCCGTTCAGCGCGGCTCGGGGCGGACGTGGACCACGTCCCCCGCGCCGACCGCCCGGCGTGCGCCGTCGGCGGTGCGCACCACCAGCCGGCCGTCCCCGTCGATCGCCACCGCCTCGCCGACCAGTTCGCGGTCGCCGGGCAGGTTCACCTTCACCCGGCGGCCGAGCGTGCTGCAGCGGTCCACGTACGCGCGCAGCAGGTCACTGGCGTGCGGGTCCCCGGCGGCGGCCGTCCACTCGCGGTACAGCTCGGCGAACTCGCGCAGCAGGGCGCGCAGCAGGACGGAGCGGTCGGTGGTGCCGGCGCCGGCCAGCGCGAGCGAGGCGGCGGTGGGGACGGGCAGCTCCGCGGTGCGCAGCGAGACGTTGAGGCCCATCCCGACCACCACCGCGCCGCCGCTCAGCTCGGTGAGGATGCCGCCGAGCTTGCGCTCCGCGCCGTCGATCTCCACCTGGAGGTCGTTGGGCCACTTCAGCCCGACCTCGACCCCGGCCACCCGGTCGAGGGTGCTGGCGACGGCCACCCCGACCAGGATCGGCAGCCAGCCGTACCGCTCGACCGGCACCTCCTCGGGGCGCAGCAGGAAGGACGTGAACAGTCCGGAGCGGGCCGGGGCGGTCCACTGCCGGTCCAGCCGGCCGCGGGCGGCGCTCTGCGCCTCGGCGACCAGCACCGCGCCCTGCGGGGCGCCGGAGCGGGCCCGTTCGGCGAGGTCGCTGTTGGTCGAGCCGGTCTCGGCGACGACGTCCAGCGAGGTCCAGAGCCCGCCCGGGACGACCAGTTCGCGGCGCAGCACCGCCTGGTCCAGCGGTGGCCGGTCCAGGTCGGTCCAGGGGGAGGGTCCGGTACGGCCGAAGCCGCGCAGTCCGCTGCGGCGGGGGGTCTCGGGTGCGGTCATGGTGGCCACCCTAGAACCAGCCCGGGCCCGTGGCAGGACGGACCGCAGAGGCGCATTCCGCCCCATCGTCCCGCAGAACGCTCGTTGACACACTGTGTCGATGGCCATAACGCCAGGACGTGCCACATCGCCCTTCGCGCTGGCTACGCTACGCAGCGGTAGTTCGCAGCGCCGCCCTGCCCTCGTGCGCGAGCCCCCGATCCCGGCCCGCGCGCACTCGAACAGGTCGCGGCCGATGATCAGGGAGAGCCACCGCATGACCGAGGCGCCGTACGACCCCCACACCACCGCCGGCAAGCTCGCCGACCTGCGGCGCAGGCTGGACGAGGCGGTGCACTCCGGCTCGTCCAAGGCCGTGGAGAAGCAACACGCCAAGGGCAAGCAGACCGCGCGCGAGCGGGTCGTGGAGCTGCTGGACGACGACTCCTTCGTCGAGTTCGACGAGTTCGCCCGGCACCGCTCGACCAACTTCGGGCAGGAGCGGAACCGCCCGTACGGCGACGGCGTGGTGACCGGCTACGGCACCGTCGACGGCCGTCAGGTCGCCGTCTTCGCCCAGGACTTCACCGTCTTCGGCGGCTCGCTCGGCGAGGTCTTCGGCGAGAAGATCGTCAAGGTGATGGACTTCGCGCTGAAGACCGGCTGCCCGGTCATCGGCATCAACGACTCCGGCGGCGCCCGGATCCAGGAGGGCGTGGTCTCGCTCGGCCTGTACGGCGAGATCTTCCGCCGCAACGTGCACGCCTCGGGCGTCATCCCGCAGATCTCGCTGATCATGGGCCCCTGCGCGGGCGGCGCGGTCTACTCCCCCGCGATCACCGACTTCGTGGTGATGGCCGACCAGACCTCGCACATGTTCATCACCGGCCCGGACGTGATCAAGACGGTGACCGGCGAGGACGTCGGCATGGAGGAGCTGGGCGGCGCCCGCACCCACAACACCAAGTCCGGCAACGCCCACTACCTCGCCACGGACGAGAAGGAGGCGATCGAGTACGTCAAGAGCCTGCTGTCGTACCTGCCCTCCAACAACCTGAGCGACCCGCCGTCCTACCCCGAGCAGGCGGACCTCACGGTCACCGACGAGGACCTCGAACTCGACGCCATCGTGCCGGACTCGGCGAACCAGCCGTACGACATGCACAAGGTCATCGAGCACATCGTCGACGACGGCGAGTTCCTGGAGACCCAGCCGCTGTACGCGGGCAACATCATCACCGGCTTCGGCCGGGTCGAGGGCCACGCGGTCGGCATCGTCGGCAACCAGCCGATGGACCTGGCCGGTTGCCTGGACATCAACGCCAGCGAGAAGGCCGCGCGCTTCATCCGCACCTGCGACTCCTTCAACATCCCGGTGCTGACCTTCGTGGACGTGCCCGGCTTCCTGCCCGGCACCGAGCAGGAGTGGGACGGCATCATCCGCCGCGGCGCCAAGCTGATCTACGCCTACGCCGAGGCGACCGTCCCGCTGATCACCGTGATCACCCGCAAGGCCTTCGGCGGCGCGTACGACGTGATGGGCTCCAAGCACCTGGGCGCCGACCTCAACCTGGCCTGGCCGACCGCGCAGATCGCGGTGATGGGCGCGCAGGGCGCGGTCAACATCCTGCACCGCCGGGAGATCGCCGAGGCCGAGGCGGCCGGCACCGTCGAGGAGAAGCGGGCCGAGCTGATCGCCTCGTACGAGGACACCCTGCTGAACCCGTACCTGGCCGCGGAGCGCGGCTACGTCGACGCGGTGATCGCCCCGAGCGAGACCCGCCGGCACATCGTCCGGGGCCTGCGGGCGCTGCGCGGCAAGCGCGAGGTGCTGCCGCCCAAGAAGCACGGCAACATCCCCCTGTAGGCACCACCCCTCTCGGGAGAGAACCAGCCATGTCCCCGATCCACGTGCTGCACGGGCAGCCGACCCCCGAGGAGCTCGCCACCGTCCTGGCGGTGGTCCAGGCCCGGGCCGCCGCCGCGCAGGCCGCCGCCGAGGCGGCGCGCCTGGCCGGTGCCGGCCCGGCCTCCCCCTGGAACGACCGCTCCCGCCAGCTCCGCCCCGCCGTCCACCCGGGCGTCAACGCCTGGCGGACCTCGGGCTGGGCGCACTAGCGTTCCCGGTCGCGGGGCGGGAGGCCGGCCGGCCCGGCCTCCCGCCCCGCGCGCGCTCCGCCGCCTCCCGCCGCCCGCTCCGCCCGGAACCTGAGTACGGATACTCAGGCGGCCGGGCCCGTCCGCACCGCACTCTGGAGGGGTGCTCTGGTCAGACCCCGAGGACGGGCCCTCGCCCGAGGCCCGTCGCATGCAGGAGCGGATGCAGCGGGCCGGGAAGGTGCTCGCCGCCATCGTGCTGGTGGGCGCCGTCCTGATCATGGTCACCCGGTACTTCACCTGAGCCGTTCACCCGAACGGCTCACCCGGGCAAGCCCTACCCTGGTGGGCATGACAGACCAGCGCGCCCTCGTCCTCGCCTCCGCCTCCCCCGCCCGCCTCGGGCTGCTGCGCCAGGCGGGGCTCGACCCGCGCGTGGTGGTCAGCGGCGTCGACGAGGACGCGATCACCGCCGCCACCCCCGGCGAGCTCGCCCTCGTCCTGGCCGAGGCCAAGGCGAAGGCCGTCGCCGCCGAACTGACCGACGGTGAGCTGGTGATCGGCTGCGACTCCGTCCTGGAGCTGGACGGCCTCGCCCTCGGCAAGCCCGCCGACGCCACCGAGGCGCTGGCCCGCTGGCAGTCCATGCGCGGTCGCGCCGGGGTGCTGCGCACCGGCCACTGCGTGATCGACACCGCGACCGGCCGGCAGTCCTCGGCGACCGCCTCCACCACCGTCCGCTTCGGCACCCCGGACGACGCGGAGGTGGCCGCCTACGTCGCCTCCGGCGAACCGCTGTACGTGGCCGGGGCGTTCACCCTGGACGGCCGCTCGGCGCCGTTCATCGACGGCATCGACGGCGACCCGGGCAACGTCATCGGCCTGTCCCTGCCGCTGCTGCGCCGACTCCTCGCCGACCTCGGCGTCCGGCTGGTCGATCTCTGGGCCTGACGGCCGGACGGATCTGCGGACCGACTGACCTGCCGTACCGGCTGGTCGGCCCCCTAAGCTGACCGGCGTTCGAACGGGGAGGGAACACGGCGATGACCGACAACGTGCTCAACGTGGTGCTCGGCCTGGTGGCCAGTGCCATCAGCGCCGGGCTCGGCTGGCTGGCCCAGGCCGTGCGGCGGCGGCGGAAGGTCGAGCGGGTACGGGAGTTCTTCGGGCTGCCGGCCGGCAGCGAGTGCCTGATCGTGGTGCCCCGCAGCGTCGGGGCGGGCTCGCACGCCAGCACCGTGACCCGCCGGGACGCCTACGCCCTGATGTGGCTGGCCGGGCTGGTCGAGGAGTGCGGCGCCCGGCCCGAACTGGTCGCCCACGACGCCGCGCACCGCGGCCTGGGCGCCAAGACCGAGCTGTGCCTGGGCGGTCCGGTCAGCAACGAGCGGATGGCCGCCCACGTCGCCTGGGGCCTGCCCGGGGTGCTGATCACCTCCGGCCCCGGCCCGGGCAGCAACGTGATCGCGGTGGGCGACCAGGAGTTCGCCGTCGAGCCCGACCGCACCCACGTGCTGCTGGCCCGGATCGCCACCCCGGACGGCGGCCGCCCGGTGTTCCTGGTCGCCGGCCAGACCGGCACGGCCAACCAGGCCGGCGTCCGCTACCTGGTGGCGCACCACCGCGAACTCGCCCGCAGGCACGGCCGGAACGGCACCTTCGCCCTCGTCCTGCGGGTGGTCAACCCGGCGGCGTACGGGCCGGACATGGTCGAGCCGGTCGCCGACGTCACGGCCGAGGCGCTGCGCCGCCCCACGACCGCCCCCACCACCGCCCCCACGAGCGGTACGACGAGCGGTACGACCACCGGCACGACCGTGGCTTGAGCGGACCACGGCAGGGTGTGTTCCATGCCACCGACCCGCCACGCCGCCCCCCGGTCACCCACCGTCGACCGGGCCCGTACGACCGCACCGGCCGCGACCTGCGAAGTCGCCGACCGCCTCGTCGCCGGGGCCCGAAATTCCATCACCGAGCGTGTGGGATAGTTCACAACCTGGGGCTACTCGCCGGTACCGCCCAGGAATCCATAAACTCAACGAGGTTCAAGAAGGGAGCCACAGTGCGCAAGGTGCTCATCGCCAACCGCGGGGAAATCGCCGTCCGCGTCGCCCGGGCCTGCTCGGACGCCGGTATCGCCAGCGTCGCCGTCTACGCCGAGCCGGACCGGGATGCGCTGCACGTCCGCGCGGCCGACGAGGCTTATGCGCTGGGCGGTGACACCCCCGGCACCAGTTACCTGGACATCGCCAAGGTCCTCAAGGCCGCCGAGGACTCCGGCGCCGACGCCGTCCACCCCGGCTACGGGTTCCTGTCGGAGAACGCGGAGTTCGCCCAGGCCGTCCTCGACGCGGGCCTGACCTGGATCGGCCCGCCGCCGCAGGCCATCCGCGACCTCGGTGACAAGGTCACCGCCCGTCACGTCGCCCAGCGCGCCGGAGCCCCCCTGGTGGCCGGCACCCCGGACCCGGTCTCCGGCTCCGACGAAGTCGTCGAGTTCGCCCGGGAGCACGGCCTGCCGGTCGCCATCAAGGCGGCGTTCGGCGGCGGCGGCCGCGGCCTGAAGGTCGCCCGCACCCTGGAGGAGATCCCGGAGCTGTACGACTCCGCGGTGCGCGAGGCGGTCGCCGCCTTCGGTCGCGGCGAGTGCTTCGTCGAGCGCTACCTGGACAACCCGCGGCACGTGGAGACCCAGTGCCTCGCGGACAAGCACGGCAACGTGGTGGTCGTCTCCACCCGTGACTGCTCGCTGCAGCGCCGGCACCAGAAGCTGGTCGAGGAGGCGCCCGCGCCGTTCCTGACCGAGGCGCAGAACGCCGAGCTGTACCGCGCCTCCAAGGCCATCCTCAAGGAGGCTGGCTACGAGGGCGCCGGGACCTGCGAGTTCCTGGTCGCGCTGGACGGCACGATCTCCTTCCTGGAGGTCAACACCCGTCTTCAGGTGGAGCACCCGGTCACCGAGGAGGTCACCGGGATCGACCTGGTCCGCGAGATGTTCCGGATCGCCGACGGCGAGGAGCTCGGCTACGGCGACCCGGAGGTGCGCGGCCACGCCTTCGAGTTCCGCATCAACGGCGAGGACCCGGGCCGCAACTTCCTGCCCGCGCCCGGCACCGTGACGCTGTTCGCCCCGCCGTCCGGCCCGGGCGTGCGCCTGGACTCCGGCGTGGAGACCGGCTCGGTCATCGGCCCGGCCTGGGACTCGCTGCTGGCCAAGCTGATCGTCTCCGGCCGCGACCGCAAGCAGGCCCTGGAGCGGGCCCGGCGCGCGCTGAGCGAGTTCAGGGTCGAGGGCATGGCCACCGCCATCCCGTTCCACCAGGCGGTCGTCACCGACCCGGCGTTCGCGCCCGAGGTGCACGGCAGCGACGAGCCGTTCACGATCTTCACCCGCTGGATCGAGACCGAGTTCGACAACACCATCCCGGCGTTCACCGGCGGTGCCGGCGAGGCCGAGGAGGCGGAGACCCGGGAGACCGTGGTCGTCGAGGTCGGCGGCAAGCGGATCGAGGTCTCGCTGCCGTCCTCGCTGGGCGCCGCGGCGGCCCCGGCGGCCGGTGCGGCGGGCGGTGCCAAGGCCAAGCGCCGGGTGGGCGCCAAGAAGGCCGGCTCGGCCATCAGCGGTGACGCCCTGGCCTCGCCGATGCAGGGCACCATCGTCAAGGTCGCCGTCGAGGAGGGCCAGGTCGTCGCCGAGGGCGAGCTGATCGTGGTCCTGGAGGCGATGAAGATGGAGCAGCCGCTGAACGCCCACAAGGCGGGCACCGTGGTCGGCCTCAAGGCCGAGGTGGGCGCGAGCGTCAGCAGCGGCGCCGCGCTGTGCGAGATCAAGGACTGATCCGGACCGGCGGCTGACGCCGGGTCCGTCAATCCTCGACCGGTCCGTACTCCCTTCGGGGGGTGCGGACCGGTCGTGTTTCCGCGCGCTGCGGAACAGCCGGACTCAGCGCCCGCGCGGCAGGCCCATCTCGGCCAGCCGGACCGGCATCCCGCCCGGGCCGACCGGCCCGCCGTGCGCCCCGGGGCGGCGCTGGCCGGGCAGCGGGGCGCCGCCGGGCGGCGGTCCGGGACGGCGCCCCAGCGGGCCGGGCTGGGTCTGGTGCACCGGGCCGCTGCCGGTGCCGTGCACCGGGGCGTCCCCGCCGGGTGCGGCGCCGAGCGGCGCCAGGTCGATCTGCACCCCGCAGTCGGCGAGCGCGTCCAGCTCGCGGGCGGTGGCGTCGTCGGCGGTGGCCTGCTCGTCGGTGACCAGCCGGGTGATGGTCTCGGTGGCGACGGTCTGGAACATGCCGGCCGCGCCGAGCTTGGTGTGGTCGGCGAGGACGATGACCTCGGCGGCCGCCAGCACCATGGCCCGGTCCACGCTCGCGGACAGCATGTTCGCGGTCGACAGCCCGCGGTCGGCGGTCAGCCCGCTGCCGGAGATGAAGGCCTTGGTGACCCGCAGCCCCTGCAGCGACTGCTCGGCCCCACTGCCCACCAGGGCGTAGTTGGAGCCGCGCAGGGTGCCGCCGGTCATCACCACCTCGACCCGGTTGGCGTGCGCCAGCGCCTGGGCGACCAGCAACGAGTTGGTGACCACCGTCAGCCCGGGCACCCGGGCCAGCCGACGGGCCAGTTCCTGGGTGGTGGTGCCGGCGCCGACCACCACCGCGTCGCCCTCCTCCACCAGTCCGGCGGCGAGGTCCGCGATGGCGCTCTTCTCCGCCGCGGACAGGTGGGTCTTCTGCGGGTATCCGGGTTCGCGGCTGAAGCCGCCGGGGAGCACCGCGCCGCCGTGCCGGCGGTCGAGGAGCCCTTCTGCCTCCAGCGCCCGCACGTCCCGGCGCACGGTCACTTCGGAGGTCTGGACGACGCGGGCCAACTCCCGGAGCGAGACGGCTCCGTTGGCGCGCACCATTTCGAGGATCAACTGGCGACGTTCTGCTGCAAACACAGAACCGACGGTAACCTGCGTGACCGTCTGCTTTCAGGCGTTTGCAGCTGGTAGCGGGAATTGCTCACGCAAGAGCGGCGCGTGACCGTACAATACGCGCCGTCAACAGCCCGGAACTGCGCCCGCCGTCCGGGTGATGATCATGCCTGCGCGAAGGGCGGCCACCGATCGGCGACCGCCCTCAACTGTGCGCCTCGGGCTCAGGATTCGCCGTCGACCCGCTTGCGGATGTGCAGCTGCCGGGCGGCCTCGGCGGTCGAGCCGGAGACGGACGGGTAGACGGTGAACGCGCTGGCCACCTGTTCGACCGTCAGATTGGCGTCCACCGCGAGCGCGATCGGGTGGATCAGTTCGCTGGCCCGGGGGGCGACGACCACGCCGCCGACCACGATGCCGGTGCCCGGGCGGCAGAACAGCTTCACGAAGCCGTCCCGGATGCCCTGCATCTTCGCCCGCGGGTTGCCGCGCAGCGGCAGCTTGACCACGACGGCGTCCATCTTGCCGCACTCCACGTCGGCGGCGGTGTAGCCGACGGTGGCGATCTCCGGGTCGGTGAAGACGTTGGAGGCCACGGTCTTGAGGTTCAGCGGCTGCACCGCGTCACCGAGCGCGTGGTACATCGCGATCCGGCCCTGCATGGCCGCCACCGAGGCGAGCATGAAGACTCCGGTGCAGTCGCCGGCCGCGTACACGCCCGGGGCGCTGGTGCGGGAGACCCGGTCGACCTGGATCTGGCCCCAGTCGTTGAGCTTGACCCCGGCCTCCTCCAGGCCCATCTCCGCGGTGTTGGGGATCGAGCCGACCGCCATCAGGCAGTGGGTGCCCTCGATCACCCTGCCGTCGGAGAGGGTCACCTCGACCCGGTCGCCGATCCGCTTGGCGCTCTCGGCCCGGGTGCGGCTCATCACGTTCATGCCGCGGCGGCGGAAGACGTCCTCCAGCACCTCGGCGGCGTCCGGGTCCTCGCCCGGCAGCACCCGGTCGCGGCTGGAGACCAGGGTGACCTTGGAGCCGAGCGCCTGGTACGCGCCGGCGAACTCGGCGCCGGTGACGCCGGAGCCGACCACGATCAGCTCGCGGGGCAGCTCCTCCAGGTCGTACACCTGGGTCCAGGTGAGGATCCGCTCGCCGTCCGGCAGGGCGTCCGGCACCTCGCGCGGGTGGGCGCCGGTGGCGATCAGCACCGCGTCGGCGCGCAGCGACTGCACGCTGCCGTCGGGGCCGTCCACCAGCACCTCGCGGGAGCCGTCCACGGCCTGCCCGCCGGCGCCGAGCCGGCCGCGGCCGCGCAGCACGGTGACCCCGGCGCGGGTGACGGACTGGGTGATGTCGTGGGACTGCGCGATCGCCAGGCGCTTCACGCGGCGGTTGACCTTGCCCAGGTCCACGCCGATGACCTTGCTCTCCCGCCCGGCGGAGCCGTCCTGGTCGACGGTGATGCCCAGTTCCTCGTACGAGCTGTCGAAGGTGGTCATCACCTCCGCGGTCGCGATCAGGGTCTTCGACGGAACGCAGTCCGTGAGCACCGCCGATCCGCCCAGACCGTCGCGGTCGACGACGGTCACCTCCGCGCCGAGCTGAGAGGCCACCAGGGCCGCCTCGTAGCCGCCGGGTCCGCCACCGATGATCACGATCCGAGTCACGTACCCCATTGTCCCGCACGCCGGGAACGGCGCCACAACGGGGTCCGCGCTCGTAGCTTCGTCCACTGGCCCCGCCCCGTGCGCCGACCGGGCTACGCTGCACCCATGCCCCTTTACGCCGCGTATGCCACCAACCTCGATGCCCGGCAGATGACCCGCCGAGCCCCGCACTCCCCGCACCGCGGCACGGGGTGGCTGGACGGCTGGCGGCTCACCTTCGGTGGCGAACAGCTCGGCTGGGAGGGCTCGCTGGCCACCGTCGTCGAGGACGAGAAGGAGCAGGTCTTCGTCTCCCTCTACGACGTCGCGCCGATGGACGAGGAGGGCCTGGACCGCTGGGAGGGCGTCCAGCTCGGCATCTACCGCAAGATCAAGCTGCGGGCGCAGACCCTGGACGGCGACATCCAGGTCTGGACGTACGTGCTCAACGACTACGAGGGCGGCCTGCCGGCGGCCCGCTACCTCGGTCTGATCGCCGACGCCGCCGAGAGCTCCGGGGCGCCGCACGACTACGTGCTGGACCTGCGCCGCCGGCCGTGCTGATCGCCGGTCTGATTTCCGTACGTATCAACAAAGCCGGTCACCCGAAAAGCGCCACCGAGCTGTGTTTTCGGGTCAACCGGGTAACGATCCGGCAAGCCGCGGCCGATTTTCTACGCGCGTAGCCGAAAGCCGTCTATCCTCGGACCCGTGAACGCTTCTCCTCAGTCGGTCGTCTCCGCCGACCCCTACGCCGCCGCCCAGGCCGCCGCCGAGCGCCTGCGCGAGCTGACCGGTGCCGAGCGGCACGACGTCGCCCTGGTGATGGGCTCCGGCTGGGTGCCGGCCGCCGACGCCCTGGGCGAGACCGTGGCCGAGTTCCCGGTCACCGAGCTCCCGGGCTTCCCCGCCCCCGCCGTGGCCGGCCACGCCGGCACGATCCGCTCGGTGAAGATCGGCGACAAGCGCGCCCTGATCTTCCTGGGCCGCAACCACTACTACGAGGGCCACGGCGTGGCCACCGTCGTCCACGGCGTGCGCACCGCCGCCGCGGCCGGCTGCGGCATCATCGTGCTGACCAACGGCTGCGGCGGTCTGCGCCAGGGCTGGACCCCGGGCCAGCCGGTCCTGATCAGCGACCACATCAACCTGACCGCCGACTCCCCGATCGTCGGCGCGAACTTCGTCGACCTCACCGACCTGTACTCCAAGCGCCTGCGCGAGCTGTGCCGTGAGATCGACCCGAGCCTGGACGAGGCCGTCTACGTCCAGTTCCGCGGCCCGCACTACGAGACCCCGGCCGAGGTCAACATGGCCCGGGTGATCGGCGGCGAGCTGGTCGGCATGTCCACCACCCTGGAGGCCATCGCCGCCCGCGAGGCCGGCTCCGAGGTGCTCGGCATCTCCCTGGTCACCAACCTGGCCGCCGGCATCACCGGCGAGCCGCTCAACCACGAAGAGGTCCTGGAGGCCGGCAAGGCCTCCGCCGAGCGCATGGGCGAGCTGCTGGCGAAGGTCCTGGAGCGGATCTGACGCCCGCCGGGCACACAGAATCATGAACGACGGGGCCCACGGGCGGCGTGATCCGCTGATCACGCCCTCCCGCGGGCCCCGTCCGCATGTGCGCACCCTTCTTCCTCCCTTCGCGCGAAACCCTCCGGACGACACCCCGACGCACTCCCGATGGAGCACGCACCATGACGCAGGCACCCACGACCGACCTCCTCGCCCGGGCCCGGACCTGGCTGGCCGAGGACCCCGACCCGCAGACCCGTGAGGAGCTGACCGCCCTGCTGGCCCGGGCCGAGGGCCCGGAGGCCGAGGAGGACAGCACCCTCGCCTGGTCCGAGCTCGCCGAGCGGTTCTCCGACCGCCTCCAGTTCGGCACCGCCGGCCTGCGCGGCGAACTCGGCGCGGGCCCGATGCGGATGAACCGCGCCGTGGTGATCCGGGCCGCCGCCGGCCTGGTCGCGTACGTGCGGAAGCAGGGCCTCGGCGACCTCGTGGTGATCGGCTACGACGCCCGGCACAAGTCGTACGACTTCGCCCGGGACACCGCCGCCGTGGTGGTCGGGGCCGGCCTGCGCGCCGCGCTGCTGCCGCGGCCGCTGCCGACCCCGGTGCTCGCCTTCGCGGTCCGCCACCTGGGCGCGGCCGCTGGCGTCACCGTCACCGCCAGCCACAACCCGCCGCAGGACAACGGCTACAAGGTCTACCTGGGCGACGGCTCGCAGATCGTCCCGCCGGCCGACGCCGGGATCGCCGCCGAGATCGACGCGATCGGCTCGCTGGACGACGTCCCGCGCGCCGAGGACGGCTGGGAGGTGCTCGGCGAGGACGTCGTCGAGGCCTACCTGGACCGCGCCGTCACCATCGTCGACGAGCACAGCCCGCGCGAGCTGGACGTGGTGTACACCCCGATGCACGGCGTCGGCCGCGACACCCTGGTCGCCGCCTTCCGCCGGGCCGGCTTCCCCGCGCCGACCGTGGTCGCCGAGCAGGCCGAGCCCGACCCGGACTTCCCGACCGTGGCCTTCCCCAACCCGGAGGAGCCGGGGGCGATGGACCTCGCCTTCCGCACCGCCGCCGCGGTCGGCCCGGACATCGTGATCGCCAACGACCCGGACGCGGACCGCTGCGCGGTGGCCGTCCCGGTCAACGGCAACGCGGCGGGCAGCGGCAACGGCACCTCCGGCTGGCGGATGCTGCGCGGCGACGAGGTGGGCGCCCTGCTGGGCTCCGCCCTGGTCGCCAAGAAGGCCGAGGGCACCTTCGCCACCACCATCGTCTCCGCCACCCTGCTCGGCCGGATCGCCGAGGCCGCGGGCCTGGCCTACGCCGAGACGCTGACCGGCTTCAAGTGGATCTCCCGCGCCGAAGGCCTGCGCTACGGCTACGAGGAGGCGCTCGGCTACTGCGTCGACCCGCAGGGCGTCCGGGACAAGGACGGCATCACCGCCGCCCTGCTGGTCGCCGAGCTCGCCGCCACGCTCAAGCGGTCCGGCCGCACGCTGAGCGACCTGCTGGACGACCTGGCGCTGGAGCACGGCCTGCACGCCACCGACCAGCTGTCCGTCCGGGTGCAGGACCTCTCGCTGATCGCCGACGCCATGCGCCGGCTGCGCGAGCAGCCGCCGACCGTGCTGGCCGGGCTGGCCGTCACCCGCGCCGACGACCTCGCGGCCGGCTCCGCCGAGCTGCCGCCCACCGACGGCCTGCGCTACTACCTGACCGGCGAGGCCGTGCGCTCGGCCCGGATCGTGGTCCGCCCCTCCGGCACCGAGCCCAAGCTCAAGTGCTACCTGGAGGTCGTCCTCCCGGTCGCCGGCGCCGCCGACCTGGCCGCCACCCGCGAGCGCGCCGCCGAGCTGCTCGCCACCGTCAAGCGGGACCTCGCCGAGGCCGCGGGGATCTGACCCGCCGCCGTACGTGAGAGGGCCCGCCGGTTTCCGAACCGGCGGGCCCTCGTGCGTCGGGGCCCGTGCACCGGGACCCCTGGGGCAGGAGCGGAGCACGCGCTCCGGGATCAGACCGAGATCACCGTGACCAGGGCGGCGAGGCCGGCCAGCGCCGGGGCGATGACCCACCAGCACCAGCGGACGGTCACCGGGCCGGCCGCGTCGGGGCGGGTGCCGTAGCGCTCGGCCATCTCCTGGAGGACGTCGGTCACCTGGTCGGACCAGGCGCGGGTCGGGTCCGGGGAGCCCTGGACGACCGGGTTGGTACGACTGGCGAGGCCCAGCCCCAGGCCCGTCCGGGAGGCGTGCTCGGCGTTGCTGCGGCTCAGGGCCCGGGTGGCGCGCTTGCGCTGGCGCAGCGACACCGGGACGGCCCACACCTGGTACTTCCTCTCGCCGGACAGCAGCTCGACCGAGTAGCCCGCGCGCAGCGCGTCGACCGAGGCCCAGGGGGCGGTGATGGTGCGCCACGGGTTGCGGACGACCAGGGCGGTGCTGTTGGCGAACACCGCCGGGCGCAGCGTGTAGGCGATCACCGGGAAGGCGAACACCGGCACCGCGGCGAGCGCGACGTACGGGGTCTTGCCGGTGCCGGTCAGCGCCGCGTCGCCGATCAGCCAGCCGGCGACGGCCAGCAGGAACACTCCGGAGATCACGCCGGGGACGGAGCGGTACACGCGGTCCGCGTACTCGGGTTCCCCGCCGGGGGCGGCCGGGCCCTGGTGGGGCTTGCCGTCGGATTCGGTCATGGCGTCGATTCTGCCCCATGCACCCCTCACCAGCGGGTCTCGGTCCGGCCACGAATGGCGGGCCCGGTCGGCCCGGCGGGCGGGGGCGCCCGAGGTCTCGGTCCGGCCACGAAAGACAGTGGGAAAGGTGAGCGCCCTAGCGGTCGGCTACGCGCGTAGATATGCTGGTCTGGTGACTATGTCCACTGTTGCAGCCAATGCCCCCGGCGTTGCGGGCAGCGGCCTCGCGGACGTTGCGGCGTCCGAGGCCTCGCTCCGCCGCTTCCTGCACGGCCTGCCCGGCGTCGACCAGGTCGGCCTTGAGGCGCGAGCCGCCACCCTCGGTACCCGCTCGATCAAGACCACGGCGAAGGCCTACGCCATCGACCTGGCGATCTCCATGATCGACCTGACCACGCTGGAGGGCGCGGACACGGTCGGCAAGGTGCGCGCCCTGTGCGCCAAGGGCAGGACCCCCGACCCGACCGACCCGACCACCCCGCGCGTCGCCGCCATCTGTGTCTACCCGGACATGGTCGCCACCGCGAAGGACGCCCTGCGCGGCACCGACATCCAGGTCGCCTCGGTCGCCACCGCCTTCCCGGCCGGCCGCGCCGCCCTCCCGGTCAAGCTCGCCGACACCGCCGACGCGGTGGCCGCGGGCGCCGACGAGATCGACATGGTGATCGACCGCGGCGCCTTCCTCTCCGGCCGCTACTTCGACGTCTACAACGAGATCGTCGCCGTCAAGGAGGCGTGCAAGCGCGCCGACGGCAGCTACGCCCACCTCAAGGTGATCTTCGAGACCGGCGAGCTGCAGACCTACGACAACGTCCGCCGGGTCTCCTGGCTGGCGATGCTGGCCGGCGCCGACTTCATCAAGACCTCCACCGGCAAGGTCACCGTCAACGCGACCCCGCCGGTCACCCTGCTGATGCTGGAGGCGGTCCGCGACTTCCGCGCCGCCACCGGCGTCCAGGTCGGCGTGAAGCCCGCCGGTGGCATCAAGACCACCAAGGACGCCATGAAGTACCTGGTGATGGTCAACGAGACGCTCGGCGACGACTGGCTGACCCCGCACTGGTTCCGCTTCGGTGCCTCCAGCCTGCTCAACGACCTGCTGATGCAGCGCCAGAAGCTCGCCACCGGCCGCTACTCCGGCCCCGACTACGTGACGGTGGACTGATCACCATGGCCAAGAAGAAGTACATCGAGGAGCCCGCGGCCAAGCCCGCCGGAGGCCTCTTCAGCTACGCCCCGGCCCCGGAGTCCCCCGCCGCCGCGGGCGACATCGCCACCTCGTACGGCCACTTCATCGGCGGCCAGTTCGTCGACTCCTCCGGCAGCGAGGCCCTGAAGACGGTCAACCCGGCCACCGAGCAGGTGCTCGCCGAGTTCGCCCAGGGCACCGACGAGGACGTGGACCGTGCCGTCGCCGCCGCCCGCAAGGCCTTCGCCGACTGGTCGGCGCTGCCGGGCAGCGAGCGCGCCAAGTACCTGTTCCGGATCGCCCGGATCATCCAGGAGCGCGCCCGCGAGCTGGCCGTGCTGGAGTCGATGGACAACGGCAAGCCGATCCGCGAGACCCGCGACTTCGACATCCCGACCGTCGCCGCGTGGTTCTTCTACTACGCGGGCTGGGCGGACAAGCTGGACTACGCCGGCTTCGGCGCCAACCCGCGCCCGCTGGGCGTGGCCGGCCAGGTCATCCCGTGGAACTTCCCGCTGATGATGCTGGCGTGGAAGATCGCGCCCGCGCTGGCGACCGGCAACACGGTCGTCCTGAAGCCGGCCGAGACCACCCCGCTGACCGCGCTGCGCTTCGCCGAGATCTGCCGCCAGGCCGGTCTGCCGAAGGGCGTCGTCAACATCGTCACCGGCGACGGCCGCACCGGCGCCGCGCTCACCGCGCACCCGGACGTCAACAAGGTCGCCTTCACCGGCTCCACCCCGGTCGGCCGGGCGATCGCCAAGCAGCTGGCCGGCAGCCGCAAGAAGCTGTCGCTGGAGCTGGGCGGCAAGGCCGCCAACATCGTCTTCGACGACGCGCCGATCGACCAGGCGGTCGAGGGCATCGTCAACGGCATCTTCTTCAACCAGGGCCACGTCTGCTGCGCCGGTTCGCGCCTGCTGGTCCAGGAGTCCGTCCAGGACGAGGTGCTGGACGCCCTGAAGCGCCGGATGGCCACCCTGAGGGTCGGCGACCCGCTGGACAAGAACACCGACATCGGTGCGATCAACTCGGCCGCCCAGCTGGCCCGGATCACCGAGCTGACCGACGCCGGCGAGGCCGAGGGCGCGGACCGCTGGTCGCCGGAGTGCGAACTCCCGGGCACCGGCTTCTGGTTCAAGCCGACCCTGTTCACCGGCGTCAGCCAGGCCCACCGGATCGCCCAGGAGGAGATCTTCGGCCCGGTGCTGTCGGTGCTGACCTTCCGCACCCCCGAAGAGGCGGTCCAGAAGGCCAACAACACCCCGTACGGCCTCTCCGCCGGCGTCTGGACGGAGAAGGGCTCGCGCATCCTCTGGATGGCCAACCGGCTCAAGGCCGGCGTGGTCTGGGCCAACACCTTCAACAAGTTCGACCCGACCTCGCCGTTCGGCGGCTACAAGGAGTCGGGTTACGGCCGCGAAGGTGGCCGCCACGGTCTGGAGTCCTACCTGAATGTCGAGGCCCGAGATGTCTGACACGACCTTCGCGCGTCTTGACGTCCTCAAGACCTACAAGCTGTACGTCGGCGGGAAGTTCCCGCGCTCCGAGAGCGGGCGGGTGTACGAGGTGACCGACGCAAAGGGCGAGTGGATCGCCAACGCCCCGCTGGGCACCCGCAAGGACGCCCGGGACGCCGTCCTGGCCGCCCGCGCGGCGGTCAAGGGCTGGGCCGGCACCACCGCGTACAACCGCGGCCAGGTGCTGTACCGGGTGGCCGAGATGCTCCAGGGCCGGCGCGAGCAGTTCGCCGCCGAGGTGTCCCTCTCCGAGGGCATCGGCCCGAAGAAGGCCGCCGCGCTGGTGGACGCCGCGATCGACCGCTGGGTCTGGTACGCGGGCTGGACGGACAAGGTCGCCCAGATCGCGGGCGGCGCCAACCCGGTGGCCGGGCCGTACTTCAACCTCTCCACCCCGGAGCCGACCGGCGTGGTCGGGATCGTCGCCCCGCAGGCCGGGTACGGGCACTCGCTGCTCGGCCTGGTCTCGGTGATCGCCCCGGCGATCGCCACCGGCAACACGGTCGTGGTCGCGGCCGCCGCGGACGCCCCGCTGCCCGCGCTGTCCCTGGGCGAGGTGCTGGCCACCTCGGACGTCCCCGGCGGCGTGGTCAACATCATCTCGGGCCGGACCGCGGACATCGCCCCCACCCTGGCCTCGCACCAGGACGTCAACGCGCTGGACCTCACCGGCGCGATCGCCGCCGACGGCCCCGGCGCGGCGGCCGCCCTGGAGGCCGCCGCCGCGGATACCCTCAAGCGGGTGGTCCGTCCGGAGCTGGACCCGTTCGCCCGGGACTGGACCGATGCGCCCGGTACCGACCGGCTACTCTCCTTCCTGGAGACGAAGACGGTCTGGCACCCGATGGGGATCTGACCCTCCGTCGAACCCGCGTCACAACTCCACAGACTGGCCGTCCCCAGTGCCCTCTCCCCCCCAGGGCCCGGACGGTCATTGGACGGACCCGCGCCTCTCCCCCCCCTGGCGCGGGTCCGTCGACTTTCGTCACCGTGCCCGCCGACTTTCGGCGCTCGCCGTGCGTGTGCGTCCGGACCAGAATTCCCGGTACCGACACCACCGAGGGGGCACCGTGGGAGAGTTGATCGCCGAGCTGATGCCGCTGCTCGCGGACGGGTTCGTCCGCAGGTGGCACGTGGCCCGGGTCCGCCGGCGGCTGGCCGCCGGAAAGGCCGTCCGGGTGCCCTGTTCCGCCCGGTCCGACCGGCCCGGCTGGCAACGCGCCTACGTCAACGGGAAGTTGGTCATCACCCCGGGTGCCGCCGCGGTCACCTTCCGCACCAGTGGGGCCGGCCCGGTCGAACTGCCCACCGGGGGCACCTTCCACGAGCCCGAGCCCGACACCTGGCACTCCCAGGACTGGGCCGCCACCGGCTACCAGCCGCCCGGCGGCGGCCGCCCGGTGTACCTCCAGGCCGACAGCCGCTACCTGCCGGTGATCCACGTCGCCCTCGCCGACCCCGAATCCCAGCAGGTGTGAGCCGGCCGGTTTCGGCAACCGGCCCGGATGCGTCAGACTGGTGTCCCGTGAGTGACTCCCCCATGAATCCCGCGCCGACAGCCCACGCCCGGGTGATCCTGCTCTCCGGGCCCTCCGGATCGGGGAAGTCCTCGCTGGCCGAACGCAGCGGCCTGCCGGTGCTCCAGCTGGACGACTTCTACAAGGACGGGGACGACCCCACCCTCCCCCGGCTGCCCGACGGCGCCGTCGACTGGGACTCCCCGCTCGCCTGGCACCGCGACCAGGCCGTCGCCGCCATCCGCGCGCTCCACGGGCACGGGCGCACCGAGGTGCCGGTGTACTCGATCCCGGACAACGGCCGGATCTCCACCCGCACCCTGGACCTGGCCGGCGCGACCGCGTTCATCGCCGAGGGCATCTTCGCCGCCGAGATCGTCACCGCCTGCGCGGCCGAGGGCCTGCTCGGCGACGCCCTGTGCCTGCGCAACGGCGCGCTCACCACGGCCTGGCGCCGGCTGCGCCGGGACGTCCGCGAGGGCCGCAAGTCGCTGCCGGTGCTGCTGCGCCGGGGCCTGCGGCTGATGCGGGCCGAGCGGGCCATCGTCGGGCGGCAGGTCGAGCTGGGCTCCCACCCGTGCGCCGGGGCGGAGGCCGAGCGGCGGGTCCGCGCGGCGGCCGGGCCGCGGGAGCTGTCGGCGGTCTGAGCCGTCGGCGCTCCGAGCCGCCCCGGAACGGACGAACGACGACGGGCCCGGTGCGTCTCCCCCGCACCGGGCCCGTCGCCTTCCGAACGGCGTCGGCTCCCCACGGACACCGCTCCCCCGAGCCGGCGCCCCCGAACCGTAACCGTCCGCTACCCGTCCCCCGACGGGAGTCCTGTCCCCGATCCCTACGCGACCAGCTCGCCGAACGCCCGGGCGGTGTCGCCCGACTTGTTCAGGTGCTCGTCGTCGCGCAGCCGGCGCAGCGCGCGCCAGATGCTGCTCTTGACCGTACCGACGCTGATCCCCAGCACGTCGGCGATCTCCGGGTCGGTCTTGCCCTCGTAGTACCGCAGCACCAGCATGGTCCGCTGGTTCTCCGGCAGCTTCGCCAGCGCCTGCCAGAGCACGGCGCGCAGCTCGGTGCCGCCCATCGCGTCGGTGTCGCCGGCCGTCTCCGGCAGCTCCTCGGTCGGGTACTCGTTGACCTTGCGGCGCCGCCAGGCGGAGATGTGCAGGTTGGTCATGGTGCGGCGGAGGTAGCCCCCGACCGCGGCCTTGTCGGTGATCCGGCCCCAGGCGCGGTAGGTGCTGAAGAGCGCGCTCTGCAGCAGGTCCTCGGCCTCGTAGCGGTCACCGGTGAGGTGGTACGCCGTGGCGTACAGGGAGGCGCGGCGCTCGCGCACGTACGCGGTGAACTCCGTGATGTGGTCCTCCGCGACGGCCGGGTGCTCCCCCTGCGCGTCTCCCTGTCCCGCCTCGGTGGTGCGGGCCGGTGCGGGGTTCAGCCGCAGCAGCGTCGCACCGGCGGCCTCGCGGCCGGTCGGTTCCCCCGAACCGACCGTCCGCAGGCCGTTGTTCCCCCGGTCGCCCCCCCGGGCGTCCGTACCCTCGACGCGGACGGGGAGGATCCCCCGCAGCGTGAGGGTGGTGGCGGAGTCGGCCGCACTCCCCGGTCGGCCGATCCCGTACAGCTCCCCCGTCCTGCCGCCGCCGCTCACCCGGCGGGCGACAGGGTTTCCACCGGTGCTGTGCGCGCACCCCCGTACGGTCACGGCACCGGAGTTCTCGTCGGTCCTGATCTCGTACCGGGTCCGGTGGGTGGTCGCTGCGGAACGCGCGGTGCGGACAGCCGGGTTGGTCCGGGTCTGAAGCATGGCGTTCATCGTGCGCCCCCTTGGTTCGGTACGAGCGGTTCCTGTTGCCGCCCTCCAGCCGGCCCTTGCGGCCCGCTGTCCTGCGGCGACATGGAAAATCCTGCCCGCCGGTTGTGATGGCGCTGTCCGCCGACTGTCACAGGGGTGTCACAGGGGTGGGCCCTTCGTCCCGTTCCATCTCCCTCCGTACCGGACGCCGGTGGCCGTCGTTCCGGTTCCCATACGGTCAGTGACCGGTCCGGGGGGTGATTCAGCGCTTCCGGTGGGCCAAAATGGGGCCGTGCCTTTCCTCCTACTGATCGAGGACGACGACGCCATCCGGACCGGCCTCGAACTCGCCCTCACCCGCCAGGGCCACCGTGTGGCCACCGCCGCCTCCGGCGAAGACGGACTGAGGCTCTTCAAGGAGCAGCGGCCCGACCTGATCGTGCTGGACGTCATGCTGCCCGGAATCGACGGCTTCGAGGTCTGCCGTCGGATCCGCCGCACCGACCAGCTGCCGATCATCCTGCTCACCGCGCGCTCGGACGACATCGACGTGGTGGTGGGGCTGGAGTCCGGCGCCGACGACTACGTGGTGAAGCCGGTCCAGCCACGCGTGCTGGACGCCCGGATCCGCGCCGTGCTGCGGCGCGGCGAGCGGGAGAGCTCGGACTCCTCCGCCTACGGAAGCGTGGTGATCGACCGGGCCGCGATGACCGTCACCAAGGACGGCCAGGACCTCCAGCTCACCCCGACCGAGCTGCGGCTGCTGCTGGAACTCAGCCGCCGCCCCGGCCAGGCGCTCTCCCGCCAGCAGCTGCTGCGGCTGGTCTGGGAGCACGACTACCTCGGCGACTCCCGCCTGGTCGACGCCTGTGTGCAGCGGCTGCGGGCCAAGGTCGAGGACGTGCCGTCCGCGCCGACCCTGATCCGCACCGTCCGCGGCGTGGGTTACCGGCTGGACCCGCCCTCCTGACCCCGGCCCGCTCCCGGCTTCGTCCCCGAACTCCCGCACACGACAGGCTCTTGTGACTGACCATCAGCAGACTGCCCGGCGGTTCCCGTCCGGCCCGTGGCGGCGGCTGCGCTCCCTGCGGGTGCGGCTGATCGCGGTGTTCGCGGCCGTCGCGCTGCTCGCCGCCGTCTCGGCCTCCGGCATCGCGTACTGGCTGAACCGCGACGCGGTGCTCAAGCGCGCCCAGGACACCGCGCTGAACGACTTCCGGGTCTCGCTCAGCCGCAACGTCTCCGACCTGCCGCTGAACGCCAGCTGTCCGGAGCTCGCCACGCTGGCCTCCAACGTGGCGAGCTCCGGGCTGAGTTACGACGTGGTCGTGGTCGACCCGGCGCACCCCGAGTGCCCGGCCTCCTCCGACCCGGCGAAGTTCACCCTGGCCGACGTCCCGGCGCCGCTGCAGTCCACCGTCGCCAAGCCGCGCGAGGTCACCGAGAACAACCCGTACCCGTACCACCTGTACTGGCAGCGGCAGAACCTGGCGGGCCGCCCGTTCGTGATCGGCGGCACCAAGGTGGTGCCGAACGGGCCGACGGCGTACATGTTCAAGTCGCTGGAGAACGAGCGGGCCGACCTCAACACGCTCGGCTGGTCGCTGGCCATCGCGACCCTGCTCGCGCTGATCGGCTCGGCCCTGCTCGCCCAGGCCGCCTCGGCGACCGTGCTGCGGCCGGTCAAGCGGCTCGGCGAGGCCGCCAAGCGGCTCGGCGAGGGCCACCTGGACACCCGGCTGGAGGTCGACGGCTCGGACGAACTCGCCGACCTCGCACGGACCTTCAACCGGGCCGCGGAATCGCTGCACGAACAGGTCGAGGAGCTGAGCGCGCGCGAGGCGCAGAGCCGGCGGTTCGTCGCCGACATGTCGCACGAGCTGCGCACCCCGCTGACCGCGATGACCGCGGTGACCGACATCCTGGAGGACGAGGCCGAGTCGCTGGACCCGATGATCGAGCCGGCCGTCCGGCTCGTGGTGAGCGAGACCCGGCGGCTGTCCGACCTGGTGGAGAACCTGATGGAGGTCACCCGCTTCGACGCCGGCACCGCCAGGCTGGTCGCCGACGAGGTGGACGTCGCCGACCTGATCATGTCCTGCATCGACGGCCGGGCCTGGTACGACGCGGTCGAACTGGACGCCCCGCGCGGCATCCTGGCCGTGGTCGACCCGCGCCGGCTCGACGTGGTCTTCGCCAACCTGATCGGCAACGCCCTCAAGCACGGCGGCTCGCCGGTGCGGGTCAAGGTCCGGCAGACCGACGACTCGGTCGTGGTCGAGGTCTCCGACAGCGGCCCCGGCATCCCCGAGGACGTGCTGCCGCACGTCTTCGACCGCTTCTACAAGGCCGACCGCGGGCGGGCCCGCTCGGAGGGCAGCGGTCTGGGGCTGTCCATCGCGATGGCCAACGCCCAGATCCACGGGGGGACGATCACGGCGGCGAACGGGGAGGTCGGCGCGGTGTTCACCCTGACCCTGCCGCTGACCCAGCCGCCGCCGTCCGCGGGCGGGGCCGCGCGCGGCCAGGCCGGCGACGACGAGCACAAGGACGCCATGTGACCTCCCCCACCCGCACCACCCTGCGCCGCACCGCCGGCGCACTGCTGCTGCTCGCGCTGGCCACCGGCTGCGGCATCCGGCCGACCGCCGTGCCGGTCGACGCCGGCGCTCCCGCCAGCCGGACGGCCTGCCCGAGCGCCCCGCACATACCGACCGCGCTGGCCACCCCGCCCGGACCGGCCCCGACCGCCACCCCGGCCCGCGGCGCGGCCAAGACGAGTGCGAGCCCGAGCCCCTCGCCCACCCCGGTGGCACCGGGCTCACCGCCGCCGGACAACGCCTTCAGCGCGGTGCCGACGGCCTCGCCCTGCCGGTAGGCGCGGCCAGCCGGGCCGCTGGGACGGGGGGAACGGGGCGCGGCCCGGAATGTTCACGCCCGGGTGTGGAACCGCCGCGCCACCGGCCCACGTCCTCCCCCCCGTGCAGCGAGATGGCACCAGGACACGCGACGAGCGTTCCGGCGCACGGACCGAGACCAGGCCGGCGGCGGGCGTCCACCGTCCCTTCCGGCTGGCAGGAGTGGCGGGCCTGGCCCTCCACCTGACGCTGGCGCTCTGGCTGGTGCTCAGACCGCTGCCGGTGGCCTGGGTGTACGACGCCAACCTGACGCCGCTGGCCTCGCTCCGCTCCTCCACCGCCTGGCAGGTGGTCGGCGAGTTCCTGCTGCTCGCCCCGCTGGGCCTCCTGCTCCCGCTGGCCGGCGGCCGGCTCCGGGCCCCCTGGCTGCCGTCCTTCCTGCGCACCACCGGTGCCTCCGCCCTGCTGGCGACCGGTCTGGAGTTCCTCTCCTCCTGGACGCCCGGGCACGTGCTCAACGTGGACCACATACTGTTCGCCGTGCTCGGCGTGATGATCACCCACCTCGCCCTCGTCCCCGGCCTGCGCCGACTGCTGCGGGACCACCGCGCCAAGCCCCGGACCCCGCGGATCGCCGTCCTGACCGTCCCGGCGGTGGCCGCGACCGTCACCCCGACGGTGACGGTCGCGCCCGCGGCCCGTCCGCGCGCCTACGCGGAACCGACCCCGCCCGTCCGCTGACCCGGCGCCGCCTCCACCCGGCCGCCGACCTCCACCAGCCCGTCCGGACGCGGGCCGGCCAGCAGCTGCGAACCCCGGCCCTGGGTGATCGTCAGCGCCCGCCCGAGCCGTGCGGCCAGCAGCAGGGCCGCCGCGCCGGTCGCCTCGTCCTCGTCGATCCCGTCGCCCCGGCCGGGGAAGGCCCGCGCCCGGACCCTGCCGGCCGCCTCGTCCTGCCAGGCCCAGGCGTAGATCCACTCCCCCGGCGGCGGCACCTCCAGCGCCTCCACCTCGGCCGCCGAGCCGTACTGCCGCAGGGTGCGCCCCGGGGCCCACTCGGGCCGGGCCCCGATCAGGGTCAGCCCGCCCTCGCGCCGCACCGTCACCACACCGGCCGCGGTGACCAGCCGGTCCGCGCCGAGCAGCCAGGCGGCGCCCACGCACGGGTGGCCGGCGAAGGGCAGGCGCACACCCGGGGTGTAGATGTCGATCTCCCCGCGCTCCGGGTCGTCGACGAACACCGTCTCGCTGAAGCCGAGTTCGCGGGCGAAGGCCTGCCGGTCCGCCCGCTCCGGCAGGGCGGCGCCGTCGCGCACCACGCCGAGCTCATTGCCGTGCCGCCCGTCCGGTCCGCAGAAGACCCGTAGCACCTCATGGCCAGTCATTTCCCACCTTGTCAATTACCGTTCCGGCGCTGCTCCGACACAGCGCAACGACACCGTGATGAAAAGGCGACGACGGATGTCGGTCGCCTCCAGTACTGTGCGCTCTCGTCCCCGGACGGTTCCCGTCGTTTTTCTCCTCCCACAGGAAACCCCCCTTGAACAATCTCGACTTCAGCGCCGAACCCGTTTTCTCCTGGTACGTCGTCCTGCTGGCGCTCAGCGGCGTCATCATGGTGGTCCTCGGCGTGCTGCCGCTCGCCGGGTTGAAGGTCGGCCTGCGCATCCTCAACGTCGTGGTCGGCCTCGCGTTCGCCGGGTACGCCTACTACCTCGCGTTCGTCTTCGAGGGCGGCACCTACCGGATCTTCTTCCAGGCGCTGATCCTGCCGGTCGCGATGATCGTCGCCACGGTGAAGGCCGTCGTCGAGCGCAGCAACGCGAAGAACCAGCCGACCCCGCCGGCCGGGGCGTTCAACCCGAACGCGCCGTACAACCCGAACGCGCCGTACAACCCCAACGCGGCCGCGTTCAACCCGAACGCGCCGCAGCCGGGCCAGCCCGGCCAGCCGGTGCCGCCGCAGGGTGCCGTGCCGTACCAGCCGGGCGCGCCGGCCCAGCCGGTGGCGGACAACCCGTACGCCCAGCCCGCCCCGCCGCAGCCGCCGCAGCAGCCGGCCGGCTGAGCCCCGGAACACCGGACGGCCCGTCCGCCCCCGCCTTCGAACGGGGACGGACGGGCCTCCTGCTGTCCGGGGTCAGTTCCCGGCGCCCTGCGCGCCCTTGCGGCGGCGCGCCACGACCAGGATGCCGACGCCGAGGGCGATGGCGGTCGCGCCGGTGATCGCCATCGGGGCGGACGAGGAACCGCCGCCGGTGGAGGCCAGCCCGGTCTCGGCGGCGGCGGGCGGGGCCGCGGCGGCCTGCACGGTGCGGGTGGTCTGCGCGGTGTCGGCGGCCGGGCTCGGCGCAGCGGTGGTCACCTGCGCGGCCGGGACGGCGGCGACGGTGGACCGGTCGGTGGTGACCGGGGTGACCGGGGTGACCGGGGCGGTGGTGGACGGAGCCGGAGCCGGGGTGCCGGTGGCGCCCGCGGCGGCCTCGATCCTGAAGTCGGCCTTCGGGCTGGAGGTGCCGCGCTCGGTCCCGCCCGGGCCGGCCAGGCTGTACCCGTCGGCGAACACCGACTCGGCCGCCGCGGGGGCGTCCTTGGTCCAGGCGAGCCGCAGGTTGACCGTACGGGTCTCGCCGTTCGGCAGCGCGATGACGTCGGCGTCCTTGTTGCCGCTGCGCAGTTCGACGTCCAGCTGGGTGCCGGGGAGGTCGTGCCATTCCGGGGTCCCGGCGATCCACTCGCCCGTCCGGGTCTGGAACTCGAGCCTGACCATGTCCGCGCGGATCATGCCCTCGCCCTGGAACACGATCGCCGGGACGACCCGGAGGTCGGTGCCGGTGTGGTTGCCGTAGACGGCCTTGAACGGCTTCGCCTCACCACCGGCGGTGAAGGAGGCGGGCAGGCCCTCGATCTTCACGTCCGGGAGCCCGACCGGGGCCGGGGTGGTCGGGGTGCTGCTCTCGATGGTGAAGTTCGGGGTGCCGCCGGAGGCCCGGGTGGTGCGCTGCTCCGGGGGCAGGGTCGGGTCCGAGGCCACCGCGCTGAGGGCCGCGCCGGCCGAGCCGGGGGCGGCGTCGGCGGCGAAGGTCAGCCGCAGCCGGTAGGTGGCTTCGGCGCCGGCCGCCAGGTGCAGCTGGGTGGCGAACTCGTCCAGCGCCCAGACTCCGCCGGTTCCGGTGTTGTCCGTCCTGGCGTCCTGCCACTGCGCGCCGCCGGGGCGCTGGTACTCCAGCTTGAGCTGGCTCTGCTTGAGGCCGCTGCCGGCCGCCGCGACGCCGAAGTCGGTCGTCACGTCCATCTGGTGGTCGGCGGTGTTCTTGAGGGTCGAGGTGAACTCGACCGAGGTGCCCGCCCTGACCGTGGTCGGGAAGCCGCTCGTGGTGATCATGACCGGCGAGGCCCAGCCGTGCGGGCCGGGGGTGGGAGCCGTCGGGCCGGCCGTCGGGGCCGCGAGGGCGGCCGGGGCCGAGGCCAGGGCGACGCCGGAGGCCAGGGCGGCAGCGGCGGCCGCGGCGAGGAGTCTGCGGGGCTGATTGCGCAACGGAACCTCACGGGAGAATTCGGGCGTAGCCCGATAAAGGTGCGAAATCGCAGGCGTGAGGGGCCTATTGAGGCCGTGAAGGCGCCGCCGGAATGCCCCCCACCATCAGCGACCGCGGAATCATATCGCCGGCGCCGCACCACTGCGCGACCGGGTTTTCCCTCCTCGGGAAACTCCGGATGGACATTCGCCGCGGGCTCGCGGGATCTTCGCTCTCAGGGTGACCCTGAGGGCGACCCCGATTCGGGCCTCCGTCTTCCCGGTGAGTGGGCAGGGTCGAGGATCGCCTGGGGGGCGGAGGCTTTCGGGCCCGCGACGGCGGAGCATGGAAGTACGCCCGCCGGACCGCCCGGCCGGGCCGCCGGCCCAAGGAGTCCCCATGAGCGCGCGCCTCGCCCGCCCCCGTCACAACCGTGTCATCGCCGGTGTCTGCGCCGGGATCGCCGAGCGCTTCGGCCTCACCCCGTGGACCGTCCGCCTGATCTTCCTGCTGTCCTGCCTGCTGCCCGGCCCGCAGTTCCTGGTCTACCTCGCGCTGTGGGTGCTGCTCCCCCAGGAGCCGTGAGGCCGTACGGGCGGGCATGGCGACGGGCCGCCCGCTCCCGGGGTTTCCTCCGGGGGCGGGCGGCCCGTCGTCGTGCGGTGCGGGCGGATCAGCCCAGCGGCAGGCCCGGCAGGGCGCCGGCCAGCCCACCGACCGGGGTCTTGTCCAGGCCGGGGACACCCGGGAGCGCACCGGCGCGCTGCTGGGTGACACCGGCGATCGGGGCGGCGTCGGCGGCGGGCGCGGGGGCGGCCTGACCGGCGGTCGGGGCCAGGGTGCCGAGGGTGCCGGCGACCTTGTCGCCGCCGGGCAGCTTGGCCGCGGTGTCGGTGACCGCACCGGTCACCGCGGGGTTCGTCACCGCGCCGGTGGGCAGCCCGAGGCCGCCGGCCGCCTGGCCGGTCGCCGCGGAGGCGGTGCCTGCGCCGACCGCCGCGATGGCGATGCCGAGCGCCGCGGTGCCGGCGGCCTTGAGAGCCTGCTTCATGGTTCGTCCCCTTGAGTCCTCGTCGGTGGCCGACATCGCGCGGGGCGGCGGACGGGCGACCGTCGCCACGACCTGTCAGCAATGACTGGCACACCGTAGTGACAGGGTCGCGCGAGAACCAAAGGGCGTTCACTCACCCGAGTGAGTAGTCGGATGAACGCCAATTTCCTTGCCCGGAAGCCGCGTTCATCCGACCGCAGGGCGGCCCGGGCTCAGCGGCCGCCGGCACCCGCGCTGAACAGCCACTCCGCCTTGAGCTCGGCGTAGCCCGGCTTGATCACGTCGCTGATCATCGCCAGCCGCTCGTCGAAGGGCAGGAACGCGGACTTCATCGCGTTCACCGTGAACCACTCCATGTCGCCCAGCGTGTAACCGAAGGCGTCCACCAGGTGCCCGAACTCCTGGCTCATGCTGGTGCCGCTCATCAGCCGGTTGTCGGTGTTCACGGTGACCCGGAACTTCAGCCGGCTGAGCAGCCCGATCGGGTGCTCGGCGTACGAAGTGGCCGCCGCCGTCTGGAGGTTGGAGGTCGGGCACATCTCCAGCGGGATGCGCTTGTCGCGCACGTACGCGGCCAGCCGGCCCAGCTCGACGCTGCCGTCCTCGTTCACCGTGATGTCGTCCACGATCCGCACGCCGTGGCCGAGCCGGTCGGCGCCGCAGCACTGCAGGGCCTCCCAGATCGACGGCAGGCCGAAGGCCTCGCCCGCGTGGATGGTGAAGTGGTTGTTCTCGCCCTTGAGGTAGTCGAAGGCGGCCTGGTGGCGGGTGGGGGGGTAGCCGGCCTCGGCGCCCGCGATGTCGAAGCCGACGACGCCCTGGTCGCGGTGACGGTTCGCCAGCTCGGCGATCTCCTGCGAGCGGGCGGCGTGCCGCATCGCGGTGATCAGGGTGCCGACGCGGATCCGGTGGCCGGCCGCGCGGGCGTTGGACTCACCGAGGCGGAAGCCCTCCTGGACGGCCTCGACGACCTCGTCCAGGGACAGGCCGCCCTCCAGGTGCTGCTCGGGGGCGTAGCGGACCTCGGCGTACACGACGCCGTCGGCGGCCAGGTCCTCGGCGCAGTCGGCGGCGACCTTGATCAGGGACTCGCGGGTCTGCATGACGGCGCAGGTGTGCGCGAAGGTCTCCAGGTAGCGGACCAGCGAGCCGGAGTCGGCGGCCTCGCGGAACCACTCGCCGAGTTCCTTGGCGTCGGTGGTCGGGAGCCCCTCGTAGCCGGTCGCGGCGGCGAGCTCGACGATGGTCTCGGGGCGCAGCCCGCCGTCGAGGTGGTCGTGCAGCAGGACCTTCGGCGCGCGCCGGATCTGGTCGGGGGTGGGAATGCGCGGGCCGGTGCCCGCAGTGGTGACGGGGATCTGCTTCTCCATTGCGGAAATATAGCCCCTACGCGCGTAGACCCACCACCGGGAGCACCACCGAATGGTCCAAAGTGCACCGGGAATTCCTCCGCCCGGTCCATAGGATCCACCAAAGCCCCGGATTCGCCGGCCCCCCGGCCGCGACGGCCCGGCCGCGGTGGTCCGAGTACGGTCCGGGCCGTTCAGTCGTGGTGCAGCAGCCGCCCCCGCCGGGACAGCACGAAGTCCCGGAACGCCGCCACCGGCGGCGTCAGCGGACGCCCCGCCGCCCAGGCCAGACCGATCGCCCGGCGGGTCCGCGGCGCCGTCACCTCCAGCTCCACCACCCCGGGCCGCGGCACCAGCGCCGGCGGCAGCAGCGCCACCCCCAGCCCGGCCGCCACCAGCCCGCGCAGGGTCTCGGCCTCCTCCCCCTCGAAGGCCAGCCGGGGCACGAACCCGGCCTGCGCGCAGAAGCCGTCCGTGATCACGCGCAGCCCGTACCCGTCCTCCAGCCCGACGAACGGCTCCTCGGCCACCTCCGCCAGCCGGATCCGCCGCCGGCCGGCCAGCCGGTGGTCCGCCGGGACGGCCAGGTGCAGCCGCTGCTCGTCCAGCGGACGGACGGTGAAGGCCGGGTCGTCCGGCAGCGGCGCGACCAGGCACAGGTCCAACTCGCCCGCCCGCAACCGCTCCAGCATCGCCATGCCGTAGTCCTGCACCAGCTGGAACCGCACCTGCGGGTGCGCCGCCCGGAAGCCGCGCAGCAGCGCCGGGACGGCGTCCGGACCCATCGTGTGCAGGAAGCCGAAGGCCACCCGCCCCACCGCCGGGTCCGCCTCCGCCCGGGCCGCCTCCGCACCGCGCTCCAGCTCCGCCAACGCCCGCTCCACCGAGGCCAGCAGCAGCCGGCCCGCCCTGGTCAGCCGCACCGTCCGGCCCTGACGGGCCAGCAGGTCCACCCCCAGCTCCTCCTCCAGCCGGGCCACCGCGCGCGACAGCGTCGGCTGCGGCACCCCGAGCAGCGCCGCCGCCTGGGTCACGTGCTCCAGCCGGGCCACCGCGGCGAACTGCGCCAGCCTGGGCGCCAGCCGGACGGCCGGCTCCTCCGGCCCCAACTCGGCCGCCCGGTACCGCTGCTCCGTTCCGTCCGGCAGTTCCGCCACGGTCATCCCGCCTCACCTCGACTCATACACCAGTGCATCGATCATCCACTCTTCATGCATTGGACGCATCAAGCGCACCGGCCTACCGTCGAAGCCATGCAGCCCGCCGATACCAGGGCATCCGCGCCCGCCCCGGATGCCTCCCCCGCCCGTACCCCCGACCAGGACGACCGCCACCGCCCCGGCCGGCCCGACTTCCGCCGCGCCATCCTCGCCCTGTTCGCCGCCGGGGTCGCCACCTTCGTCCTGCTCTACTCCACCCAGGGCCTGCTGCCGGTCCTCTCGGCCGACCTCGACCTCACCCCCGGCCAGGCCAGCTGGACGGCCTCCGCCGCCACCCTCGGCCTCGCCGTCGGACTGCTCCCCGCCAGCGCGCTCTCCGACCGGTACGGCCGCACCGCGGTGATGACGGCCTCCGTCCTCGCCGCCTCCGCCCTCGCCGTCGCGCTGCCCTTCGCCCCCGGCCTCACCACCCTCGTCGTGCTGCGCGTCCTCCAGGGCGCCGCCCTCGCCGGACTCCCCGCCACCGCGATGGCCTACCTCGCCGAGGAGGTCCACCCCAGCGCGCTGGCCTCCGCGATGGGCCTGTACGTGGCCGGCAACAGCATCGGCGGCATGGGCGGCCGGCTCGTCTCCGGCTGGACCGCCGCCGCCCTCGGCTGGCGCTGGGGCCTGGCCGCCTCCGCCGCCCTCGCGCTGCTCGCCGCGCTCGCCTTCCGGCTGCTGATCCCCGCCGCCCGGCATTTCACCCCGGCCCCGGTGGACGCCCGCGCCCTCGCCCGCACCGTCGGCCGGCACCTGCGCAACCCACTGCTGGTACGGCTGTACGCGCTCGCGATGCTGTTCATGGCGGTGTTCGGCGCGGTCTACAACACCGTCGGCTACCGGCTGATCGGCGCGCCCTTCCACCTGCCGGAGTCGGTCGCCGCCTCGATCTTCGTGGTCTACCTGGTCGGCACCGGCACCTCCGCCGCGGCCGGCCGTCTCTCCGGCCGCCTCGGCCGCCGCGGCGCCCTCTACGTCGCCATCGGTGTCACCGCCGCCGGCCTGCTGCTCTCGCTCGCCGACTCCCTCGTCTGCGCACTGCTCGGCCTGGTGCTGATCACCGCCGGCTTCTTCGCCGGCCACGCCACCGCCTCGTCCGCCGTCAGCCGCACCGCCACCGAGGGCCGCGCCCAGGCCTCCGCCCTCTACCTGATCGCCTACTACCTCGGCAACAGCCTCGGCGGCACCCTCGGCGCCGACGCCTACCACGCCACCGGCTGGCCCGGCGCCGCCACCGTCGGCCTCACCGCCATGACCCTCGCCGCCGCCGTCACCCTGTACGCCACCCACCAGGCGCATAGCACGAGGCGAGCGGTCGCGGACGCTTGACAGACTCCGCCGATACACTCGGGGGTATGAGCGTCGATCCTGCTACGTACACCAGGCTGCTTGAGATCGCGGATCAGCTGCCGAAGGTGCCGGGGGTAGGGAAGGTCGAGATCGCCGACGGTCAGATCATCATGATGATGTCGCCGGTGAAGCGCCACGAGCTCGCCGTGCTGCGCATCGCCCGACAGCTCAACGCCCAGCTGCCGTCCACTCACCCGGGTCACATCGCCTACCACGGTGCGGACCTGCAGGATGCCGGACTCGGTCAGCTGCGCAACCCGGATCTGATGGTCTTCCCCGAGGCGACCTTGGAGGGGGAGCAGCGAGCGGTTCTCCCGCACGAGGTCCTGCTCGTGGTGGAGATCGTCTCCGCCTCCAACCCCGAGAACGACTACCACAACAAGGTCCGCGACTACTCGGCCATGGGCATCCCGTTCTACCTGATCGTCGATCCCCGCACCGGCACCGGCATCGTGCACTCCGAATCGGGCTACGAGTCCCGTGAGAAGTTCGACTTCGGCGACACGATCACGGTCGGCCCCTGGACCCTCGACACCGGCGGGCTGCTCACCTACGCCTGAAGTCCGGCGAAAACGCGGAGCCGCCCGCCGGTGCACCGGCGGGCGGCTCGGTCATGACCGATGTCAGGCGATGCGGTCGAGGACGATCGGGTTCGGGGTGAACGCCGTGCCCTCCGGGGCGACCGTGACGCCACCCTTCAGGGCCTCGATGGCGTAGTCGTAGCGCTCCGGGGTGTCGGTGTGGAGGGTCAGCAGGGGCTGGCCGGCCACGACGGTGTCGCCGGGCTTGGCGTGCATCTCGACGCCGGCGCCGGCCTGGACCGGGTCCTCCTTGCGGGCCCGGCCGGCGCCCAGGCGCCAGGCGCAGACGCCGATCGCGTAGGCGTCCAGCTCGGTGAGCACGCCGGAGGCGGGCGCGGGGATGACGTGCTGCTCGCGGGCGACCGGGAGCGGGGCGTCGACGTCGCCGCCCTGGGCGGCGATCATGCGGCGCCAGTGGTCCATCGCGGAGCCGTCGCGCAGGGCGTCGGCCGGGTCCTTGCCGTGCACGCCGGCCGCGGCGAGCATCTCGCGGGCCAGGGCGAGGGTGAGCTCGACGACGTCGGCGGGGCCGCCGCCGGCCAGCACCTCGACGGACTCGCGGACCTCCAGCGCGTTGCCCGCGGTGAGGCCGAGCGGGGTGGACATGTCGGTGAGCAGGGCGACGGTGTTGACCCCGGCGGTGGTGCCCAGGCCGACCATGGTGCGGGCGAGTTCGCGGGCGTCGTCCAGGTTCTTCATGAAGGCGCCGGAACCGACCTTGACGTCGAGCACCAGCGCGCCGGTGCCCTCGGCGATCTTCTTCGACATGATCGAGGAGGCGATCAGCGGGATGGCCTCGACGGTGCCGGTGACGTCGCGCAGCGCGTAGAGCTTCTTGTCGGCGGGGGCGAGGCCGTCGCCGGCCGCGCAGATGACGGCGCCGGCGTCGCGCAGGACGTCCATCATCTCGTCGTTGGAGAGCAGGGCGCGCCAGCCGGGGATGGACTCCAGCTTGTCCAGGGTGCCGCCGGTGTGGCCCAGGCCCCGGCCGGACAGCTGCGGGACGGCGGCGCCGCAGGCGGCGACCAGCGGGGCGAGCGGGAGGGTGATCTTGTCGCCGACGCCGCCGGTGGAGTGCTTGTCGCTGGTGGGCAGCGGGAGCGAGGAGAAGTCCATCCGGACGCCGGAGCGGATCATCGCGTCGGTCCAGCGGCTGATCTCGTGCGGCTTCATACCGTTCAGCAGGATCGCCATGGCCAGCGCGGACATCTGCTCGTCGGCGACCTCGCCACGGGTGTAGGCGTCGATGACCCAGTCGATCTGAGCGTCGCTCAGCTCTCCGCGGTCGCGCTTGGTCCTGATGACGGAGATGGCGTCCATGCGTGCTCCAAGAGGGGTTTCAGATGCGTCAAAAAGCGTAGAGTGCCGCGAGATGACCGGATTCCGGCCCACTCGCGACACTCTACGCGCGTAACAATTGCCGAGGCTAGAGCCGCTCCGGCCCGAACGCGTCGGGCAGGACCTCGCTCATCGGCTTCACGCCGGAGGCCAGCTCGACCAGCAGCCCGGGCCCGCCGTGCTCGTACAGCAGCTGGCGGCAGCGCCCGCACGGCATCAGCAGTTCGCCCGCGCCGTCGACGCAGGTGAAGGCGACCAGCCGGCCGCCGCCGGAGGCGTGCAGCGCGGACACCAGCCCGCACTCGGCGCACAGCCCGAGCCCGTACGAGGCGTTCTCCACGTTGCAGCCGCTGACCAGCCGGCCGTCGTCCACCAGCGCCGCCGCGCCGACCGGGAACTTGCTGTACGGGGCGTACGCGCGGCCCATCGCCTCGCGAGCCGCCTCGCGCAGCCGCTCCCAGTCGATCTCGGACGCCGCCGGGGGCGGCACGGAGGCCGTCACTTGCCCTGGCCCTTGCGGTAGATCTGGCCGTCGGCCTTGGGCATCCGCAGTCGCTGGGAGGCCAGCGCGAGCACCACCAGGGTGATCACGTACGGCGTGGCGACGATCAGCGGACGCTGCACCTCGTCGGTCAGCGCGTACCAGGCACCCAGGCCGCCGGCCACCACGAGGGAGACCACCGCTGCGGTGAACTTGCGGCGGTACAGCTGCCACAGGGCGAGCAGCGCCATCGCGATCGCGACGGTCAGGATCAGCACGTGCACCGACTCCGGGTCACGCAGCTGGAGGCTGTCGGTGAAGCCGAACAGGCCCGCGCCCATGGCGAGACCGCCGGGCATCCAGTTGCCGAAGATCATCGCCGCGAGGCCGATGAAGCCGCGGCCCAGGGTCTGGCCGTCCTTGTAGAAGTGCGAGGCGACCAGCGAGAGGTACGCACCGCCGAGGCCCGCGAAGGCGCCCGAGGCGATGACCGCCAGGTACTTGTACTTGTAGACGTTGACGCCCAGCGACTCGGCGGCGGTCGGGTTCTCACCGCAGGAGCGCAGCCGCAGGCCGAACACCGTGCGCCAGAGCAGGAAGTAGCTGGCCACGATCAGCGCGGCGGCCAGCACCACGACCACCGAGAGGTTGGTGACCAGGCCGCCGAGCACGCCCGCGACGTCGGAGACCAGGAACCAGTGGTGGTTCTCGATGCTCTTCAGGCCCGAGGAGAGTCCCGGAACGGTGATGTACGGCAGCGGGTCGGCCGGCGGGGACTGGTTCTGCCCGGCGCCCACCGAGAGGTAGTCCCGGTAGTAGATCCGGTTGACGTACGCGCAGATGCCGGGGATCAGCAGGTTGATGCCGACGCCGGAGACGATGTGGTCGACGCCGAAGGTGACGGTGACGATCGCGTGCAGCAGACCGCCGAGCGCACCGCCGAGCATGCCGGCCAGCAGGCCGACCCACGGGTTGACCAGGTAACCCGCCCAGGCGCCGCAGAAGGTGCCGGCGACCATCATGCCTTCGAGGCCGATGTTGACCACGCCGGCCCGCTCGGACCAGAGACCACCCAGACCGGCCATGCCGATCGGGACGGCGGCGCTGAGCGCGGCGGTGACCTGCCCGGAGGAGGTCAGCGAGTGGTTGCCGGTGGCCATGCCCACGGCCGAGAACAGGACCAGGGCGCCCGCGATCAGGAGCAGGACCACCGGCCAGGACAGCTTGCGCTTCTTCGCGGGCGCGCCCGGCGCCTTGGGGCGAGCAGCAGTCGCCGTGCTCATGCGGACACCTCCTTCTTCTCAGTGGCCGCGGCCTGGGCGGCGAGCTGGGCGCCGACCTTCTGCTGCTGGCGCTTCAGGCCGTAGCGGCGCACCAGTTCGTACGCGACGACGACGCAGATGACGATGGTGCCCTGCATGACCGCGACGATCTCGGACGGGAAGCCGCCCTGGAGCGGCAGCTGGGCACCGGTGGTGTCCAGGAAGGCGAACAGCAGGGCCGCGAACGCCATGCCGATCGGGCTGTTGCGGCCCAGCAGGGCGATCGAGATGCCCAGGAAGCCCAGGCCGGGCTGGAAGCTCTGGCCGAAGTAGTACGAGTTCTGCAGCAGCTCGGGCAGCCCGATCAGACCGGCGATCGCGCCGGAGGAGGCCATCGAGATGACCACCATGCGCTTGACGTTCACGCCGGAGGCGGTCGCGGCGGACTCCGAGCGGCCGGTGGCGCGCAGGTCGAAGCCGAACCGGGTGCGGGTCAGCACGAACTGGAAGATCACGCCGACCAGGACCGCGATGAACAGGAAGCCCCAGAGGGTGCCGCCGGCCGTCTCGATGCCGAAGAAGTGGCTGGACTGCGAGACCGGGTTGGTCTGGATCGAGTTGCTGGTGCTGCTGACCTGCGGCGCGAAGATGCCGGGGACGAGCAGCAGACCGATGATCGCGACCGCGATCGAGTTCAGCATGATGGTCGAGATGACCTCGCTGACGCCGCGGTAGACCTTCAGCAGACCGGCGATGCTCGCGTACAGGCCACCGACCACCATCGCGGTGACCAGCAGCAGCGGGATCTGGATGAAGGACGGCAGGTCGACCTGGGCGCCGATGTAGGCCGCGAACAGCGCCGCGACCTTGTACTGGCCCTCGACGCCGATGTTGAACAGGTTCATCCGGAACCCGAACGCCGCGGCCGCCGCGGCCAGGTAGTAGGTGGTGCTCCGGTTGAGGATCAGCACCTGGCCGTCCGACTTGGTGGCGAACGTGATCATCACGTTCCACGCGTCGAACGGGTTCTTGCCCGAGGTCGCCAGCAGGACGGAGCAGATCGCGACCGAGAGCAGGACCGCGAGCACGGGCGCCGCCAGTGCGAGCACGATCCGCTCACCGCTGATCCGCTGCGCCAGACTGCGCTTGGCGGCGGGGTTGGGACTGGTCATGGGTTACTCCCCCGCCTGCGGGTCGTCGGCGGTGTCGGTGTGCGGGTGCTCGGCCGCGGCCTCGGTGCCCTCGGCGGCGACGGCCTGCGCCTCGGCGACGGCCTCCGGGTCGGACTCCAGGTGGCCGGCGGCGGCACCGGTCATCGCGGTCCCGAGGTCCTCGGCGGTGACGGTGGCCGGGTCGGCGTCGGCGACCAGGCGGCCGCGGTAGATGACCCGGATGGTGTCGGAGAGGCCGATCAGCTCGTCCAGGTCGGCCGAGATCAGCAGGACGGCCAGGCCCTGGCGCTGGGCGGACCGGATGTGGTCCCAGATCTGCGCCTGCGCACCGACGTCCACACCGCGGGTCGGGTGGGAGGCGATCAGCAGCTTGGGCTGGTGGCTCATCTCGCGGCCGATGATCAGCTTCTGCTGGTTGCCGCCGGAGAGCGACGCCGCGGTGACCTCGATGCCGGGGGTACGGACGTCGTACTCCTCGACGATCCGCCAGGTGTCCTCGCGGGCGGCGGCCGGCTTGAGCAGCACGCCGCTGGAGTTGGGCGCCTCGGTGACGTGGCCGAGGATCCGGTTCTCCCAGAGCGGGGCCTCCAGCAGCAGGCCGTGCTTGTGGCGGTCCTCGGGGATGTAGCCGATGCCGGCCTCGCGGCGGGCCCGGGTCAGGGTGCCGGAGAGGTCCTTGCCGTCCAGGAGGACGCTGCCGCCGTCCAGCGGCAGCATGCCCATGATGGCCTCGACCAGTTCGGCCTGGCCGTTGCCCTCGACGCCGGCGATGCCGAGGATCTCACCCTTGTGGATGCGCAGCGAGATGTCGTCCAGGACGACGCGCTCGATGCCCTCGGCGTCGGTCTTGGCGATCCGCAGATCCTTGACGTCGAGCATCTCGGTGGTGGTGACGGTCGACTCGCGGCTCTCCGGGGAGGGCAGCTCGGCGCCGACCATCAGCTCGGCCAGCTGGCGGGCGGTGACGGCCTTCGGGTCGGCGTCGCCGACCGTGGTGCCGCGCCGGATGACGCTGATCGCGTCGGCCACCGCGAGCACCTCGTGCAGCTTGTGCGAGATGAAGATGACGGTGACGCCCTCGGCCTTGAGCTCGCGCAGGTTGTCGAACAGCGCGTCGACCTCCTGCGGGACGAGCACGGCCGTCGGCTCGTCGAGGATCAGGATCTTGGCGCCGCGGTACAGCACCTTGAGGATCTCGACGCGCTGGCGGTCGGCGACGCCGAGGTCCTCGACCAGGGCGTCCGGGCGCACGCCCAGGCCGTACTGGTCGGAGATCTCCTTGATCTTCGCCTTCGCGTTGGCGCCGATGCCGTGGAGCTTCTCGCCGCCGAGGACGACGTTCTCCAGCACGGTGAGGTAGTCGGCGAGCATGAAGTGCTGGTGCACCATGCCGATGCCGCGGGCGATGGCGTCGCCCGGGGTGCCGAACTCGCACAGCTCGCCGTTGATCGCGATGGTGCCCTCGTCCGGCTTCTGCATGCCGTAGAGGATCTTCATCAGCGTCGACTTGCCGGCGCCGTTCTCGCCCATCAGGGCGTGCACGGTGCCGGTGCGGACGGTGAGGTTGATGTCGTGGTTGGCCACGACTCCGGGGAAGCGCTTGGTGATGCCGCGCAGCTCGACGGCCGGTGTCGCCGTCCCCGCGCTGGGGGTGCCGTCCTTGCGCAGGGGGACGGGGTCTGATGCGGTGATGGCGGTCTCCTGGTGGTCTGGAGGCGCGTCGTTGCGCTCGGAGGGCCAAGGGGGGGAAACGGGGGGACGGAACGGGGCCCGGGGGTACGCGTTGAGCGCACCCTTCCGGGCCCCTCCCGTGAACTGTGTCGATCATCGCGCTGCCGGGCAGGCGGCAGGCGCGGGTCGCGTCCGAGACGCGCGGGCCTTAGTTGGCCGGCGTGGTCGGGATGCTGGTGGCGCCGCTGGTGATGGAGTCGGCGGCGGCCTTCAGCTTGTCCTGGATGTCGTCGATCTTGCCGCCGGTGGTGGCGAGCGAGACACCGTTGGCCTTCAGGTCGAAGAGCTTGATGCCGGTGAACGGCGTGCCCTTCTTGATCGAGTCGATGTACGAGTACACCGCGGTGTCGACGTTCTTGACCATCGAGGTCATGATGCTGGTCTTGAACTTCGCCAGGGCCGGCTGGCTGGCCTGGTCGGAGTCGACGCCGATGGCGAGCTTGCCCGCGTTGGAGACGGCCTCGATGGCACCCGCGCCGGAGGCGCCGGCGGCGGAGTAGATGACGTCCGCGCCCTTGTCCAGCTGGCCCTGCGCGGCTTCCTTGCCCTTGTCGGGCGCGCCGAAGCCGGTGAAGTCCGGGGGCGTGGTGAGGTAGGTCGTCTCGATCTGGATGTTCGGGTCGGCGAACTTGGCGCCCGCCTTGTAACCGGCCTCGAACTTCTTGATCAGCTCGGTCTGGACACCACCGATGAAGCCGATGTGGTGGCTCTTCGACTTGTTCGCGGCGGCGACGCCGGCGAGGTACGAACCCTCCTGCTCGGCGAAGAGCAGCGAGGTGACGTTGGACGGCTGGTCCTTGTCGTTCGAGTCGATGATCGCGAACTTGACGTTCGGGTTGTCCTTGGCAACCTTGTTGACCGCCGGCTGGTAGACGAAGCCGACCGCGATGACGGTCTTGTAGCCGGCGTCGACCAGGTTCTTCAGGCGGGTCTCCTTGTCGGCCTCGGCCTCGCCCGGCTTGGCCTCGGCCTCGGTGACGGAGACGCCCAGGTCGGCCTTGGCCTTGTCGAGACCACGCGCGGCGGAGTCGTTGAAGGACTGGTCGCCACGGCCGCCGATGTCATAGGCCATACCGACCTTGAGAGCGTCGGACGAACCCGAAGAAGCGTTACTGTCAGTGCTCTTTGCGCCGCAAGCGGCGAGCGAGGCCATGCCCAGGGAACCCGAGAGCACAACCGCGGCGAGCTTCATTGAACGGCGCAAGGGAGTATCTCCTTCTCACACGCACCCGATTAGCGTGGTCGGACGCCACCGTAACGCGCGTAGAACACGGTTGTGTTACGGGGTGCCAGAGCATTCGGGTTGTTATCAAACCGTGGTCTGAGGGCCTTCCGAAGGCTCTTTTTCCCGCTCGCGGACGGTGATCCAAGATTGGTACGGCCCAGTTTACGGACCGTTCGGAACCCTGGATCTCGACAACCCGGTCACAGGTGGGCCACATACCCCCAGGAAACGGTCAGATCCGGTCGTCCTCCAGAGCCAGCGCCGCGAACAGTTCCACACCCACGCCGATCGCCCGCTCGTCCACGTCGAACCGGCCCTGGTGCAGGTCACGGACGGTGACGTCGCCGGGGGTGCGGACGCCCAGACGAGCCAGCGCGCCCGGGGCGTGCTCCAGGTACCAGGAGAAGTCCTCGCCGCCCAGGCTCTGCTCGGTCCCCTCCACCACCTCGGCGCCGCCCTGTCCGAACCGGGCGGTCATCGCCTCCTCCAGCCGCGCGACCGAGACCGCCTCGTTGACCACCGGCGGCACCCCCCGGTGGTAGTCCAGCGTCCACTTGGCCCGGTAGGTCTCGGCGAGCTTGGCGATCAGCTCGTGCAGCAGGTCCGGCGCCTCCCGCCAGCCGTCCAGCTCCAGGCAGCGGACGGTGCCCTCCAGTTCGGCGTGCTGCGGGATGACGTTGGGCGCGGAGCCCGACGCGATCCGGCCCCAGACCAGGCTGACGCCCCAGCGCGGGTCCATCCGGCGGGCCAGCGCGGCCGGGAGGTCCGCGGCCATCCGGGCGATCGCGGTCACCAGGTCGGTGGTCAGGTGCGGGCGGGCGGTGTGCCCGCCGGGGCCGTCCAGGTGCAGCACCAGCCGGTCGCAGGCCGAGGTGATCGCCCCGACCCGCAGGGCGATCCGGCCGACCTCCACCTTCGGGTCGCAGTGCACCGCGAAGATCCGGCCGACGCCGTCCATCCCGCCCGCGTTGATGACGTCCAGCGCCCCGCCCGGCATGACCTCCTCGGCCGGCTGGAACACCAGCCGGACCGGGCGGCGCAGCTCGCCGGAGCGGACGGCCTCGGCCAGCACCAGGCCGGTGCCGAGCACCACCGAGGTGTGCACGTCGTGGCCGCAGGCGTGGGCCCGGCCGGGAACGGTCGAGCGGTACGGCACATCGGTCTTGGCGTCGTCGATGGGCAGCGCGTCGATGTCGGCGCGGAAGGCCAGGAACTCGGTGCCCGGGGCGGTGCCGGCCGGGACGATGTCGACCAGCAGACCGGTGCCGCCGGGCAGCACCCGCGGCTCCAGGCCCGCCGCCACCAGCCGGTCGCGCAGCAGGCCGGTGGTGCGGAACTCCTGGCGCCCCAGCTCCGGGTGCCGGTGCAGATCACGACGGAAGGCGATCAGCTCGGGCTCCAGCGTCCGGACCCGGTCGCGGAGTTCGGCGGCGGGGCGTGCGACGGCGAGAGTGACGCCCGGCTGAGCGGGCTCAGGACGGTTCATCTCCCCAAGAATAGGCCCGTTGGGGGGATTAGGCCCGACTTCCGGAAAACTAGTCCCCGGATGGGCGCATACCGGCCGGACAGGTGGGTATGACATCTCGTTTCTGCCGCCTTCCCCGGATTGCTTGCCCTGTGCAACGATCACCCGGGCCGGTGGTCACGGCCCCCACCGCCTTGACAGTCGGGTCACCCTGACGACAGCTCAGTTCATCAAATTCGCACACCGGTTCGACGGATTCAGAAACGCTCCACCGGAACGTACGTGCCCCAGACCCCGCGCAGCGCGTCACAGACCTCGCCGACGGTGGCCCGGGCGGCCAGCGCCTCCTTCATCGGGTACAGCACGTTCGACGGGCCCTCCGCCGTACGGCGCAGCGCGTCCAGCGTCCGGGTGACGGCCCGGCCGGAGCGCTCGGCCCGCAGCCGGGCCAGCCGCCCGGCCTGCCGTCGCTCGATCGCCGGGTCAACCCGCAGCGGCTGGTACGGCTCCTCCTCGTCCAGCCGGAACCGGTTGACGCCGACCACCGTGCGCTCGCCGGAGTCGGTCCGCTGCTGGATCCGGTAGGCGCTGCGCTCGATCTCGCCCTTCTGGAAGCCCCGTTCGATCGCGGCCACCGCGCCGCCCTGCTCCTCGACCCGGGCCAGCAGCGCCAGCACGGCCTCCTCGACGGCGTCGGTCAGCGACTCGACCGCGTAGGAGCCGGCGAAGGGGTCGACGGTGGCGGTCACGTCGGTCTCGTGGGCGAGCACCTGCTGGGTGCGCAGGGCCAGCCGGGCGGCCTTCTCGGTGGGCAGCGCGATCGCCTCGTCGAAGCCGTTGGTGTGCAGCGACTGGGTGCCGCCGAACACCGCCGCCAGCGCCTGCACCGAGACCCGGACCAGGTTCACCTCGGGCTGCTGGGCGGTGAGCTGCACCCCGGCGGTCTGGGTGTGGAAGCGCAGCATCTGCGAGCGGGGGTCCTTCGCGCCGAACTCCTCGCGCATGATCCTGGCCCAGATCCGGCGCGCGGCACGGAACTTGGCGACCTCCTCCAGCAGCGTGGTGCGGGCCACGAAGAAGAAGGAGAGCCGGGGCGCGAAGTCGTCCACGGCCATCCCGGCGGCGAGCGCGGTCCGGACGTAGGCGATCCCGTTGGCCAGGGTGAAGGCGACCTCCTGCGCCGGATCGGCGCCGGCCTCGGCCATGTGGTAGCCGGAGACGGAGATGGTGTTCCAGCGCGGGATCTCGGCCCGGCAGTACCGGAACAGGTCGGCGGCCAGCCGCAGCGAGGGCTCCGGCGGGAAGATGTAGGTGCCCCGGGCGATGTACTCCTTCAGCACGTCGTTCTGCACCGTGCCGGTGAGCGCCGAGGACGCCACCCCCTGGGCCTCGCCGACCAGTTGGTACAGCAGGAGGAGGACGGCGGCGGGCGCATTGATGGTCATCGAGGTGGACACCGCGCCGAGCGGGATGCCGTCGAAGAGCACCGCCATGTCCTCGACGCTGTCCACCGCCACGCCCACCTTGCCGACCTCCCCGGCGGCGCGCGGCGCGTCCGAGTCGTAGCCCATCTGGGTGGGCAGGTCGAAGGCCACCGAGAGGCCGGTGCCGCCGCCCTCGATCAGCCGGCGGTAGCGGGCGTTGGACTCGGCGGCGGTGCCGAAGCCCGCGTACTGGCGCATCGTCCACGGCCGGCCGGTGTACATCGTCGGGTGGACGCCCCGGGTGTACGGGTACTCCCCCGGCCGGCCCAGCCGGGCTGCCGGGTCCCAGCCGGCCAGCGCCTCGGGGCCGTACAGCGGCTCGATCGGGAAGCCGGATTCTGCGGCAGCCATGGGTCACTCCACGGGTCGGCGGGGTGCAGGGGGTCGGTCCCCTCGCAATCTAGGGCCCGACCGGGCGGCGGGCGCGCGGACGCGGTTGAGATGATCGGGTGAACGACCGGATGAGCCCCAGGGAGTGGCAATGACCGAGCAGAAGGTGGCCGTGGTCACCGGTGCCAGCAGCGGAATCGGCGCGGCGACCGCCCGCCGGCTGGCCGCCGAGGGCTTCGAGGTGGTGCTGACCGCCCGCCGGACCGAGCGGATCGAGGCGCTGGCCAAGGAGATCGGCGGGAGCGCGTACACGCTGGACGTCACCGACCGGGCCGCCGTGGACGCCTTCGCGGCCGAGGTCGGCCGGGTGGACGTCCTGGTGAACAACGCCGGCGGCGCGATCGGCGCCGAGAGCGTCGAGCACGGCGACCCGGCCGACTGGCGGGCCATGTACGAGGTGAACGTGCTCGGCGTGCTGCACATGACCCAGGCGCTGCTGCCCGCCCTGCGCGCGACCGGCGACGGCACCGTGCTGGTGCTCTCCTCGACCGCCGCGCTGGCCGCGTACGAGGGCGGCGGCGGCTACGTCGCGGCCAAGCACGCCGCGCACACCATCGCGGCGACGCTGCGGCTGGAGCTGTGCGGGGAGCCGATCCGGGTGATCGAGATCGCGCCCGGCATGGTGAAGTCCGAGGGCTTCGCGGTCACCCGCTTCCGCGGTGACGAGGAGAAGGCCGCCGCCGTCTACGCGGGCGTGGCCGAGCCGCTGACCTCGGAGGACATCGCGGACACCGTGGCGTGGGCGGTCACCCGGCCCTCGCACGTGAACATCGACCTGCTGGTGGTCCGCCCCCGGGCCCAGGCCGCCAACCACAAGGTCCACCGCGGCTGAATCCGGAGCCCGTGCCAGCGGAGCGGCCCGCACCCCCGATCGAACACGCGTCGTACACAAGTGGTACATACGTGCGATGACGATCTTCCGGGCCGCCCGCCCACGGGTTCTGCTCACCGCCGTGGCGGCAGGCGCCCTCCTGCTCACCTCCGCCTGCGGCGCCACCGCCCCCACGGCCCAGGACCAGGCCTCCGGCACCACCGCGCCCGCCCCCGCGAGCCCCACGGCCACCCCGACCCCGACTCCGAAACCCAAGGGCGAGGCCGACCCGGCGCTCAAGGCCTTCTACGGCCAGCAGATCACCTGGGCGGACTGCCCGGCCGACCCCAAGGCCGAGCAGGCGAAGATCGACACCTCCGGCATGCAGTGCGGCAAGCTGCACGTCCCGCTCGACTACGCCGACCCGGCCGCCGACGCGATCGACCTCGCGCTGATCAGGTACCGGGCCGGCGACCAGGACAAGCGGATCGGCTCGCTGATGGTCAACCCCGGCGGCCCCGGCGCCTCCGGCGTCGAGATGGTCGAGTACGGCGCCAAGGACTTCGCCGGCACCCTGCACAGCCGCTTCGACGTGATCGGCTTCGACCCGCGCGGCACCGGCAGCAGCGCCCCCGTGGTCTGCTACGACGACAAGCAGCTCGACGCCGTCAACCAGCTGGACGCGCCGGACGACCCCGCCGAGCGCAAGGCCGCCCAGGTCAAGCAGTCCACCGACCACGCCGCCGCCTGCCAGGCCAAGTCCGGCAGGCTGCTGCCCTTCGTCGGCACCCGCAACACCGCCCGCGACCTGGACGTGCTGCGCGCCGTCGTCGGCGACCGGAAGCTCAACTACCTGGGCATCTCCTACGGCACCTACCTGGGCGCCCTGTACGCCGAGGAGTTCCCGCAGAACACCGGCCGGCTGATCCTGGACGGCGCCGTCGACCCGGCCCAGGACACCCTCGACCACGGCGTCGACCAGCAGGTCGGCTTCGAGAAGTCCTTCGAGCGCTTCGCCGTCGACTGCGTCGAGAACCACGCCGACGAGTGCCCGCTCGGCAAGGACAGGAACAAGGCCGCCAAGAAGGCCGCCGACTTCCTGGACGGCCTCCACGACCACCCGCTGACCACCAAGGACGGCCGCGAGCTCGGCCGCGACATGGCCTGGACCGGCGTCATCTCGCTGCTCTACGGCGACGAGAAGACCTCCTGGCAGTACCTGCGGAACAGCCTCGGCTGGGCCATGGTGCGCGGCAAGGGCGACTACCTGATGGCCTTCGCCGACGACTACAACGGCCGCGACCAGAAGGGCCACTACAGCCCGATGGACGAGGCCAACAGGGCGATCAGCTGCGCCGACGCCGCCCGCCCGGCGCCCACCCCCGAGCACGCCCAGCAGGCGGTCGACCGGCTGCTCGCCGAGGCGCCGCTGCTCTCCAAGGGCGTCACGGTGGCCGACTACACCGAGCCGGGCTGCGCCCACTGGCCGTTCCAGACCCAGGAGAAGCCGCACCCGATCCGCGCCGAGGGCGCCGCGCCGATCCTGGTGGTCGGCACCACCGGGGACCCGGCCACCCCGTACTCCTCCGCCGAGAAGCTGGCCAAGGGCTTCGCCAAGGCCACCCTGCTCACCCGGGTGGGCGAGGGCCACGGCGCCTTCGGCAAGGGCAACACCTGCATCGACCAGGCCATGGACGCCTACCTGACGGACGGCACCATGCCGGCCGAGGGGACCCGCTGCGGCTGAGCCGCCCCGGCGAGGGGCCCGCGTGCGGGCCCCTCGCCGGCAGAGCCGGGCGGGGAGGGCGATGACACGAAGGTGTCAACGTCACAACTTGATAGCTCGTCCGGATGAATTCCGCGCGCGCCCTCCCCAACTGATGACAGCTCAACTACCTTTGAGGAGCTGCCAGAACGGCGCCGCACGCCCCTCCGCAGCCCCGCGGTCCCAGTGCTCCACCCCACCCCACCGGCCTTCCGCCCTCCCGAGGAGGACCCGCTGGCCAGCGACATCCCGTCACAGCGGCCCGACGCCAGCACCGAGCCGACCCTCCTCGGGCTGCACCGCTTCAACGAAGCGGACGCCGGCGCCGCCGAGGAGGCCCTGCTGGCCTGCTGCGGCAGCCACCGCTGGGCCCTGCGACTCACCGCCCACCGCCCCTATCCCGACATAGAGTCCCTGTTGGCCGCCGCCAGCGAGGCCTCCTACGACCTGCGCCCGGCGGACCTCGCCGAGGCCCTCGCCGACGAGAGCTGGATGCCCCAGCCCCTGCTCGGCATGCGCGCCCCCGGCAGCCAGGCCGCGCACACCGCGCTGCGGGCGGCCCACGCCGCCTACGAGGCCCGGTTCGGCCACGTCTTCGTGGTCTGCCTGGACGGCGTCGCCCCGGAGGAGATGCTCGACACCGTGCTCTCCTCCATCCGCACCCGGCTGGCCAACGACCCGGACGAGGAGCGGCTGATCGCGGCGGACGAACTCCGGCGGATCGCCCTCACCCGGCTGGAGCACCTGGTCGCCACCCACTCGGAGGCCGGGGCCCGCTGAGGCCACGACACGCCCCGGCACGCCGGCCGGTCCGGCGCGCCGGGGCGATCGGACCCGGTTCATCCGTCAGGATGAACCCGATCACCGGTTCGGCCCCGTCGGAGACGGACGCGCGGGGCAGCACAGCGGAGTCAAGTCATCACTCAGGGTGATGAGTAGCAGCCCGGTTCCCGCTCCGCTAGGCCAGAAGTGCCTGATTGATCACACCTGGGGACCCCGGAGGCGGTTCCCGACAAGGCGTCGATAGGATGCTGGCGGCCGGTGGACCGTACCCGGCCGGGCTGACCGACACCGAAGCCGGCCGAGCCCCCAATCCGCTTCCGGAGGGTTTTTCCGTGCCGGCTGGAACGCTGTACCGCGGCCGGGAAGGCATGTGGAGCTGGGTGGCTCATCGAGTCACCGGCGTCCTCATCTTCTTCTTCCTGTTCGCCCACGTCCTGGACACCGCCCTGGTGCGAGTGTCGCCGGAGTCCTACGACACCGTCATTCAGACGTACAAGACTCCACTCGTGAACCTGATGGAGTACGGCCTGGTGGCCGCCATCCTGTTCCACGCGCTCAACGGCCTGCGGGTCGTCGCGGTGGACTTCTGGTCCAAGGGCCCGAAGTACCAGAAGCAGATGCTCTGGTCCGTCGTCGGAGTCTGGGTCGTCCTGATGGCCGGCTCCTTCTACGGCATCCTGCAGCACACGCTGATCGCCTGGTTCGGGAAGTGAGCTGACTGATGTCCACGGAATACTCCGACGCGCTCGTCGTCCCGTCCAAGCAGGCGCACACCGGCAAGGGCCTCGGCACCGGCAACCCCGCCGACGCCTTCGTCATCGAGCCGCCGCGCCAGCGGACCAAGAAGACCCCGCGCCGCACCCGCACCAACTTCGAGATGCTGGCCTGGCTCTTCATGCGCCTGTCCGGTGTCGTCCTGGTCGTGCTGATCCTCGGTCACCTGCTGATCATGCTGGTGCTCGACGGCGGTGTCTCCAAGATCGGGTTCGCCTTCGTGGCCGGCCGCTGGGCCTCGCCGTTCTGGCAGGGCTGGGACCTCCTGATGCTCTGGCTCGCCATGCTGCACGGCGCCAACGGCATGCGTCAGGTCATCAACGACTACGCCGAGAAGGACTCGACCCGGCTCTGGCTCAAGGGGCTGATGGGGACCGCCACGGTGTTCACCGTGCTGCTGGGCACCCTGGTGATCTTCACCTTCGACCCCAACATCTGAGCCGCGAGCACCATCGACCATCGGCAGAGGCCAGAGGCGAGTTAACCCCCCATGCAGATTCACCAGTACGACACCGTCATCGTCGGCGCCGGCGGCGCCGGCATGCGCGCGGCCATCGAGTCGACGCAGCGCAGCCGCACCGCCGTCCTGACCAAGCTCTACCCGACCCGGTCCCACACCGGCGCGGCCCAGGGCGGCATGTGCGCCGCCCTGGCCAACGTCGAGGAAGACAACTGGGAGTGGCACACCTTCGACACGGTCAAGGGTGGTGACTACCTGGTCGACCAGGACGCCGCCGAGATCATGTGCAAGGAGGCCATCGACGCCGTCCTCGACCTGGAGAAGATGGGCCTGCCCTTCTCCCGCACCGAGCAGGGCCGGATCGACCAGCGCCGCTTCGGCGGCCACTCCCGCAACCACGGCGAGGCCCCGGTCCGCCGCTCGTGCTACGCGGCCGACCGCACCGGCCACATGATCCTCCAGACGCTGTTCCAGAACTGCGTCAAGCACGGCGTCGAGTTCTTCAACGAGTTCTACGTCCTCGACCTGCTGATCAACGAGGGCAAGACGGCCGGCGTCGTCGCCTACGAGCTGGCCACCGGCGAGATCCACGTCTTCCAGGCCAAGTCGGTCGTGTTCGCCTCCGGCGGCACCGGCAAGTTCTTCAAGGTCTCGTCGAACGCCCACACCCTCACCGGTGACGGCCAGGCGGTGGCCTACCGCCGCGGCCTGCCGCTGGAGGACATGGAGTTCTTCCAGTTCCACCCGACCGGCATCTGGCGCATGGGCATCCTGCTCACCGAGGGCGCCCGCGGCGAGGGCGGCATCCTGCGCAACAAGGACGGCGAACGCTTCATGGAGCGCTACGCCCCCGTCATGAAGGACCTCGCGTCCCGTGACGTCTGCTCCCGCGCGATCTACACCGAGATCCGCGAGGGCCGCGGCTGCGGTCCGGAGGGCGACCACGTCTACCTGGACCTCACCCACCTGCCGCCGGAGCAGCTGGACGCCAAGCTCCCGGACATCACCGAGTTCGCGCGCACCTACCTCGGCATCGAGCCCTACACGGACCCGATCCCGATCCAGCCCACCGCGCACTACGCCATGGGCGGCATCCCGACCAACGTCGAGGGTGAGGTCCTGCGCAACAACACCGAGGTCGTCCCAGGCCTGTACGCGGCCGGCGAGGTCGCCTGCGTCTCCGTGCACGGCGCCAACCGCCTGGGCACCAACTCGCTGCTGGACATCAACGTGTTCGGCCGTCGCGCGGGCATCGCCGCCGCCGACTACGCCAACGCCAACGAGTTCGTCCCGCTGCCGGAGAACCCGGAAGAGCTGGTCCAGGGCATGGTCGAGAAGCTGCGCGAGTCGACCGGCACCGAGTCCGTGGGGCAGATCCGCAAGGAGCTGCAGGAGACCATGGACGCCAACGCGATGGTGTACCGCACCGGCGCCACCCTGAAGCAGGCGGTCGAGGACATCGCCGCGCTGCGGGAGCGCTACAAGAACGTCTCCATCCAGGACAAGGGCTTCCGGTACAACACGGACCTGCTGGAGGCCATCGAGCTGGGCAACCTGCTCGACCTGGCCGAGGTGCTGGCCGTCTCCGCGCTGGCCCGCGAGGAGTCCCGCGGCGGCCACTACCGCGAGGACTTCCCGACCCGTGACGACGTGAAGTTCATGCAGCACACCATGGCGTACCAGGAGGTCGCCGCCGACGGCACGACCTCCATCCGCCTCGACTACAAGCCGGTCGTCACGACCCGCTACCAGCCGATGGAGCGTAAGTACTGATGAGCACTCCGACCGTGGAGCACTCGGCCGCTCTGGACGCGGCCGAGAGCGGTGCCGCCCAGCTGATCACCGTCACCTTCCGGATCCGCCGGTTCAACCCGGAGGAGCACCCGGACCCGGTGTGGGTCGACTACCAGCTGACGATGGACCCGAAGGAGCGCGTCCTGGACGCGCTCAACAAGATCAAGTGGGAGCAGGACGGCACCCTCACCTACCGCCGTTCCTGCGCGCACGGCATCTGCGGCTCCGACGCCATGCGGATCAACGGCCGCAACCGGCTGGCCTGCAAGACCCTGATCAAGGACGTCGACCCGGAGAAGCCGATCACGATCGAGGCCATCAAGGGCCTGACGGTCCTCAAGGACCTGGTCGTGGACATGGACCCGTTCTTCCAGGCGTACAAGGACGTCATGCCGTTCCTCATCACCAAGGGGAACGACCCGACCCGCGAGCGCCTGCAGTCCGCCGAGGACCGCGAGCGCTTCGACGACACCACCAAGTGCATCCTGTGCGCCGCGTGCACGTCGTCCTGCCCGGTGTTCTGGAACGACGGCCAGTACTTCGGCCCGGCCGCCATCGTCAACGCGCACCGCTTCATCTTCGACTCGCGCGACGAGGGTGCCGAGCAGCGCCTGGAGATCCTCAACGACCGCGAGGGCGTGTGGCGCTGCCGCACCACCTTCAACTGCTCCGAGGCCTGCCCGCGTGGCATCGAGGTCACCAAGGCGATCCAGGAAGTGAAGCGGGCGCTGGTTACCCGCCGCTTCTGATCCCCGCCTGACAGGCCGAAGGCCCCGCCCGATCACTCGGGCGGGGCCTTCGCCGTCCCCGGACCCAGCTCAGCGGGCGCGCGAAAGTTTCATGGAGATTCCCCACTCCTTGTGATCGGCGCGTCCAGAACGCGCGTGCGAGCGGTGAGGATCGTGCCGGTGGGGACTGACCGCGGCAACGGAGATTCGTCAGTCCACGACCGGGGCTCGGCGGGTGGCGCGGAGGCCGCGGACGCCGATGGCGCCGACGGCGATGCCGAGGAGGAAGGAGGTGACGGCGAGGAGCAGGTGGATCCAGAAGAAGGCGGTGGGCTGGGAGTGGTCGCCGTTGACGAAGGCCTGGCCGCCGGAGTCCTTCCACAGGTTCTTGACGAAGGTGGTCCAGATGATCATCGACCAGACGCCGAAGGCGGTCAGGAACCAGGAGGTGCGGCGGCTGAGCTTCATGGGGCGGTCCTCGGCGGGGAGTGTGGAGGCGGGGTGCCTCCCCAGTATGCGCGGGCCGCCGATCGGCGTAGGGCGGACCCCTCATGCGGGGGACCCGTCCGGTGTGGCGTACGCCGGAGCCGCGCGATGGGTACGGTCAGTCGGTGCCCACACCCCGTCATACCTTCGCGCTGTCGTGCGCCGCGGTCACCGCGGCCCTCCCGGTTCTGCTCGCCGCCCCGGCGGCGGTCGCGGCCCCGCAGGCGCCGCCACCGCCGAGCGCGGTCGGCGGTGAGCGGCTCGGCCTCCCCGGGGTCCAGGTCAATCCGCTGCAGGGGGCCCCGGCGCTGCCGACGGACCTCACCGGCCTGTCCTGGATAGTCTCCGACGCCACGTCGGGGGACGTACTGGCGGCCTACAACCCGCATCTCCGGCTGCCCCCGGCGAGCACTCTGAAGATCCTCTTCGCGGACACCGTGCTGCCCAAGTTCGACCGCAACGCGGTGCACCGGGTCGCCGACGAGGAGATCCAGAACATCGGCGCCGGCAGCAGCCTGGTCGGCATCAAGGAGAACCTGGACTACCGGGTCGAGGACCTGTGGCGCGGGGTGTTCCTGAGCTCGGGCAACGACGCCGTGCACGTCCTGTCGCACATGAACGGCGGCATCCAGCCGACCGTCAACGAGATGCAGGCCCGCGCCGACGCCCTGCAGGCCCGGGACACCAAGGTGATCTCCCCGGACGGCTACGACATGGACGGCCAGGTGTCCTCGGCCTACGACCTTTCGCTGTTCGCCCGTTCCGGCCTGCGCAACGCGGACTTCCGGATGTACTGCGCGACCCGGGACGCGATGTTCCCGGGGGCCGTCGACAAGAACACCGGCCAGCGCGGCAGTTTCGGGATCGCCAACACCGACCGGCTGCTGGGCAAGTACCCCGGCCTGATCGGGGTGAAGAACGGCACCACCACCAACGCCGGCTCGACCTTCGTCGGCGCCGCCGAGCGGGGCGGGCGGACCCTGCTGGTGACGGTGATGCACCCGGCCAGCTACCAGAGGGTGTACGACGAGACGGCCGAACTGCTGGACTGGGGCTTCGCCGCGGCGGGCAAGGTGCAGCCGGTCGGCCGGCTGGTCGACGAGAAGCAGGCCGGCGGCGAGGAGCCGACCGGCCAGGCGGGCGGCGCCGCGGGTGCCCCCGCTCCGCCGCCGCACTCCTCGGCCGAGGCGGCCCGGCCCGCGGCGGCGGCCGGGGACGACGGGCTCGGTCTGCGCGGCTGGTCGGCCGTGGCGGCCGTGGTGGCCGGGGTGGTGGTCGCGGCGGGTGCCGTGGTGGTCGTGCGGCGCCGGCCGGCGGACCGTCTCTGGAAGTGATCCGCGGCGGCCCGGCCTCACTTCGGGGGCCGGGCCTCGGATTCGTCGGCGGCGGCGATCAGGGCCCGGCCGTGCGCCCTGGCGCGTTCCCGGGCCTCCGCCGGGTCGGCGGTCGCCGTCCAGGCCACGCAGTACATCAGCAGCCGGCTGACGAAGTTGATCCACAGCAGCAGCGCCACCGGGGTGGCGAAGGCGCCGTACAGGCTCCGCCCGGCGATCGAGCCGAGGTAGGAGGCGAGCAGCAGCTTCAGCAGTTCGAAGCCGACCGCGCCGATCAGCGCGCCGGTGAGGAGGTCCCGGCGGTGCTGGCCGGTGATCCCGGGGAAGGGCGCCAGCAGGTAGGCGAAGAGCAGCATGTCGCACGCTATGGCGATCAGCACCCCGACCCCGGTCAGCAGGTAGCCGCTGTCGAGGCCGCTCGCGTGGGCGATCCGCCCGGCGAGCGTGGTGCCGGCGGCGGAGGCGGCCAGCGAGAACAGTGACACCAGGCCGAGGCCGCCCAGCACCACGACGTCCCGGGCCTTGCGCAGCACCGGGTTGCCCTCCTCCTCGGGCAGTTGCCAGAGGTCCCGGATCGAGGTGCGCATGGTGTCCACCCAGCCGAGGCCGGAGACCAGCAGCAGGGCGCCGCTGACCAGCCCGAGGGTGCCCGCGTTGGCCACCAGGGACGGCAGGTTGAGCGCGTCCGACAGGCCCGGCAGCTGGTCGGAGATGCGGTGCTGGAGGTCGTCCACCTGGCTGCCGTTCAGCGTCGCGACGGCGATCGCCAGGCCGACGGTGAGCAGCGGGAACAGGGCGAGGAAGCCGAAGAAGGTGACGGCTCCGGCCAGCCGGTTGCCACGGGCGGCGGAGAAGTACTCGTACACCCGGTACGGGCGGCTGCGCAGCACCCGGGCCACGAGCGGGCCGAGGACCGGAAGGCGGGTCAGGAAGTCCACCTGACCGGTTATACCGGTCCGTCCCCCGAATGGCCGTCAGGCGCGGGCCGGATCCCCCGGGGCGGTTCCGGCCGACGGACCCGGCTGACGGACCCGGCCGGGGGCCCGCCGGCTCAGCGGTTGACGAGCCGGCGGGCCTTCGCCAGGGCGCGGACGGCCTGGTACGCGGTGTAGCGGCCCTGCCCGAGCAGTTCGGTGCGCACGCCGTCCACGCCGGCCGGCGGGCGGTAGCCGGCCGGGCGCAGCCGGGCGCAGTGCTCGGCGGCGCGGCGGAAGTACTCGCGGCGGTCGCCGGGCGGGACCCGGCCGGGCTTGGCGACCACGGTGTTGAGGTGGTGGAGCATCTTGCCGTAGACGACGGGGCGCCAGCGGTCCAGGTCGGGGCGGCGGTCGAGGAAGGCGAAGACCAGGTCGTACTGGGCGAACACGTCGAAGTGCTTGCGGCTGGCGGTGGCCAGGATGTTGCCGCCCTCCTGGCGCTGGCGGTAGTGCACGCCGACCCGGTCCAGCAGGGTCATGCTGGCGGCGGCGAGCAGCGCCGGGTACGTCCAGGGGGTGTCCTCGTAGTAGCCCGCCGGGAACTCCAGCCGCTGCTCGGTGATGAACCCGCGGCGGTAGGCCTTGTTCCAGACGACCTGGAGCAGGTCGAGCAGGTCGGGGCGGGTGTCGAGGTCGAAGACGTCCGGGGAGGCGGCGCCGAAGACGTGTCCGGCGGCGGCCCGGGTGATCCGGCCGTCGGCGTAGGTGCGGGCGTAGTCGTAGACCAGGACGTCCGGGTCGCCGGTGGCGGCGAGGCGCTCGTCGACGGCCCGGAGCAGGCCGGGAGTGAGAGTGTCGTCACTGTCGAGGAAGACCACGTAGTCGCCGGTGGCGACCTCCAGGCCGGCGTTGCGGGCCCGGCCGAGGCCGACGTTCCGCGGCAGGTGGAGCACCCGGACCCGGGGGTCGGCGGCGGCCGCCTCGTCCAGCATGGCGCCGCAGCCGTCCGGCGAGCGGTCGTCCACCGCGATCAGTTCGAGGTCCGGTCCGTCCTGTCCGAGGACCGATGCGAGGCACTCGGCGAGGTAGTCCTGGACCTGGTACACGGGGACGATGACACTGAAGCGGGGCACGGGGCCCAGCGTAGTGGGCCCGGGGAGGACCGGGCCCCGGAGGTAGGATCGGGGCGCACGTACGCACCGATCCCTTGTGCGGCAAGGCCCCCACGGGGCTGCCACGCTCCTCCCGAGAAAGGCCTGCGTAGCCGATGGCTCCCCGCCTCTCCATCGTCGTTCCGATCTACAACGTCGAGCGTTATCTCGTCGAATGCCTCGACTCGATCGCCGCCCAGACCTTCACGGACTTCGAGTGCGTCATGGTCGACGACGGTTCCAAGGACGGCAGCGCGGCGCTCGCCGAGGCCTACGCGGCCCAGGACTCCCGGTTCCGGCTGGTCCGGCAGGTGAACAAGGGCCTGGGCGCGGCCCGCAACACCGGCATCCGGCACATCGACCCGGACTCCGAGTTCCTGTGCTTCGTGGACAGTGACGACTCGATGCCGCCGAGCGCGTACGAGCTGATGATCAACACGCTGGAGGAGACCGGCTCGGACTTCTGCACCGGCAACGTGCTGCGGTTCCGCGCGGTGGGCTACTACCAGTCCGGCGGGCACGTGAAGCCGTTCAAGGAGACCCGGCTCAAGACCCACATCACCGAGCTCCCGGCGCTGGTCACCGACCGCACCGCGTGGAACAAGGTGTACCGCCGGTCCTTCTTCGACGCCGCCGACCTGCTCTACCCCGAGGGCATCCTGTACGAGGACGCGCCGGTCAGCGTGCCGCACCACTACCTCGCCAAGAGCGTGGACGTGCTCTCCGAGCCGATCTACCACTGGCGCGAGCGCGAGGTCGGCGAGATGTCGATCACCCAGATGCGCACCAACCCCAAGGGCCTGGTCGACCGGGTCGCCTCGGTCGAGCTGGTCCGCGGCTGGCTGAAGAAGCAGACCGAGCCGCGCTTCGCCGAGTACCTGCGCTCCTACGACGAGAACACCCTCGTCGAGGAGATCCCGATGTTCTTCTGGTCCGTCGTGGACGGCGACAAGGAGTACCGGGACGCCTACGTCCAGCACGTCAGCCGGCTGCTCCGGTCGATCGGCCAGGAGCAGGTCCGCAAGCTGCGCGCGCCGCTGCGGCTGAAGTACCACCTGACCCTGCAGAACCGGATGGACGAGCTGGTCGAGCAGATCAAGTACGAGGGCGACAGCGGCGGCGGCGTGCAGGCCCGCGGCCTGCTGCGGCCGTACGCGGACTACCCGTTCCTGCGCGGCGGGCGCAAGAGCGTGCCGGCCGGCGTGCTCAAGCTGGACAACTCGCTGGTCATGCGCAGCCGGCTGTACGAGAGCGCCTGGGTCGGCGGCAAGCTGGAGCTGACCGGGCACGCCTACCCGGAGCAGCTGGGCGCGGCCAACAAGCACGACATGGTCCGCACCCTGGTGCTGCGCGAGGCCAAGGGCCGCCGGGTGATCGCGGTGCCGATGAAGACCCAGTACAGCCCCGAGGCCACCGCGAGCTGCAACCACGACCTGTACAGCTGCGACTGGTCCGGCTTCACCGTCGCCCTGGACCCGAAGAAGCTGAAGCACCGCGGCCAGTGGAAGGACGGCCACTGGCGCGTGCTGGTGGCCGGTGCGGGCAAGGGCGGCATCTACAAGGGCCGGATCTCGGCGGGCTGGAGCGACACCGCCGAGTCGATCCCGCCGCACTGGGTCGAGCCCGACGTGCGGATCGTGCCGTGGGTCCGGGACAACTTCGTCTACCTCCAGGTGGAGACCGTCAAGGCCCGGGTGACCGGTCTGGCCGCGCACGACGGCCGGATCGAGGTCTCCGGTGCGGCCCGCTCCGGGGCGAGCTTCGCCGGGGCCCGGCTGCGGCTCACCCACGTCGAGTCGGACCGCGAGCTGACCTTCCCGGTGGAGCTGGGTTCGCCGGTCGGCACCCTGCAGCCGTTCGCCTCCGGCGTCGAGGTGGCCGAACTGACCGCCGTCCGCGAGGCCTGGGCCGAGCTGGACCCGGTGGCCGCCGAGCGCGTGCGCGACCGCTGGGACAGCGCGCTGCTGCTGGCCGACGGCGGCGTCCTGCCGCTGGTCTGGGACGACCGCAACGCCCCCGAGCAGCTGCACCTGCCGCTGGACCCGCAGGCGCCGGTCGAGCAGCGCCGGGCGATCTACACCAAGCCCTCCCCGAGCGGGCACCTGCAGTTCTCCGACCAGCTGCTGCAGCCGGTGGTGGACGAGGTGTCCCCGCGCGGCGCCGACGGCTTCCTGCTGAGCGGCTCGTTCCCGCTGCCCGGCGCGCACCGCTGGGAGCTGGTGGTCCGGCACCACTGGCGCGAGGAGGAGCACGTCTACCCGGTGGAGATCTCGGACGGCCGGTTCCGCACCGCGCTGCCCGCCGTGCCGACCGCCTCCTTCGCCGGGCAGGTCCCGCTCGCCCAGGGCACCTGGCGGGTCTTCTTCCGTCCGGTCGGCGTGTCGGCCGGCGACCTGCCGAACGGCTACGCGCAGATCGCCCCGGACTGCTTCACCTCGCTGCCGGTGGAGGTGGAGTCCCGCGGCAAGCGGATCGCGCTGGAGCGCCGCATGCACGACTGCCTGTCGCTGGAGTCGCACGCGGCCCTGCTGCCCGAGGAGCGGTCCGGCTTCCGCCAGCGCCAGATCCGCAGCATCGACTACCCGGCCGCCCGCCGGCTGCCGGTGCGCGACACCGTGCTGTACAACGCCGGGAACAACGGCGTCTACGCCGACTCCCCGAAGGCGATCCACGAGGAGCTGGTCCGCCGCGGCCTGCCGCTGGAGCACCTGTGGGGCAACGAGGACCTGCAGGCCGACCTGCCGCGCACCGCGCGGGCGCTCCGCCAGTGGAGCCCGGAGTGGTTCGAGGCGCTGGCGACCGCCAAGTACATCGTCACCAGCACCCACCTGCCCGACTTCTTCGTCCGCCGCCCCGGCCAGGTGGTCGTGCAGACCTGGCAGGGCAGCCCGCTGAAGCAGGTCGGCTTCGACTTCGAGAAGGTCTGGTTCACCGACTCCCGGTACCTCAAGAGCCTGGCCCGCGAAGTCCCGAACTGGAGCCTGCTGGTGGCCGGCAACAGCTGGTCGGCCCCGGTGCTGCGGCGCGCCTTCGACTACCAGGGCGAGATCCTGGAGAGCGGTTCGCCCCGGAACGACCTGCTCTTCGCGGCCGACCGGGAGAAGACCGCCGAACAGGTCCGCGAGCGGCTCGGCCTGCCCGAGGGCAAGAAGGTCGTGCTGTACGCGCCGACCTGGCGCGAGGACCGGCGCCGGCCGAACGGCGGCTACCAGATCGACCTGCGGATCGACCTGGAGGCGGCCAAGGCCGCGCTCGGCGACGACCAGGTGCTGCTGGTGCGCCGGCACAGCCTGATGTGCGGCCAGATCCCCGGCGCCGGCAACGGCTACGTCTGGGACGTCGGCACCTACCCCGACATGGCGGAGCTGCTGCTGATCGCCGACGTGCTGGTCACCGACTACTCGTCGAGCCTCTTCGACTTCGCCGACACCGGCAAGCCGATGCTCTTCTTCACCCACGACCTGGAGCACTACCGCGACAACCTCCGCGGCTTCAGCCTGAACTTCGAGGCCGAGGCCCCGGGCCCGCTGCTGGCCACCTCCGCGGAACTGGTCGACGCGCTCGGCCGGGTGGACGAGGTCGCCGCCGAGTACGCGGACAAGGCGGCCGCGTTCCGCGAGGCGTACTGCGACCTGGACGACGGGAAGGCCTCCGCCCGGGTGGTCGACGCGATGCTCCGCAAGGAGTAGTCACCGGCACGCCGTCGAGGCGCCCGGCGCGATCCGCGCCGGGCGCCTCCGTGCTCTCTGGGAATTTCCTGGGAACTGCCCGCGCTTTACGTCCAGTTTGCCTTCGAACTGGTGTTTAGTCGGCGAATTTCAAAGGAAATTCTGCGAACCGCGGAGTTGACCCGAGATGCCTTCCAGGTATGGGATAACAATTCGGCACCGGTCCGGTCGGCACCGGCACGGCGGCCGTCCCGGCCGCCACCGAAGCCGGGATCCCGTCCCCCCGAAGGGTCCCGCACCATGCCTGCGCTCACCCGGTTAGTCCAGCCGCACGCCGCCCCGCGGGTGCGCGCGGGCCGGCCCGCCGTCGACGACGACGTGGAGTTCGGGCTGCTGCGGGCCCGCTGGCACGGCCGCGGACTGGAGCTCACCGGCTTCGCCCGCCCGCTGAACCTGGACACCGGCCGCCCCGGCTCGGCCTGGACCTGGCTGACCCTGCGGCACGAGAACGGGACGGTACCGCCGCTGCACCTGCGCTCCCGGCCCCGCCGGCTGCCCGAGGTCACCGACGACAGCGCCCAGCCCGACCACAACCACGACTGGTCCGGCTTCACCGCCCTGGTGGAACCCTCCCGGCTGCGCCAGGACGACCGCTGGCAGCTCGGCGACTGGCAGATCGAGACCACCCTCTTCACCCGCCCCCGCCCCACCCGGCTGCGCCGCCAGTACGGCGCCCTCGCCCCCCACTGGTGCGGCTCCGGCGAATACCCGCCCGCCCGCTGGGTGGACCGCGACGTACGCCTCCAGCCCAGCTTCGAGGACGGCCGGCTGCAGTTGCGGCTGGAACGCCCCGGCGTCCGGCTCGACCACGCCGGGCCCACCGCCGACGGCCTCCGGCTGGCCGGCACCGCCGACCACTGCCCCGGCGGCACCTTACTGCGGCTGCGGCACCGGCAGAGCGACGCGGTGGTCCACCAGCCGCTCACCCGCACCGGCAACACCTTCGCCGTCGACCTGCCGTACCGGCCGTTCACCGCCGACGGGCGCGGCCGCGGCGAACTGGAGCACTGGGACGCCGAACTGCTGCGCCCCGACGGCGGCACCGAACAGCTCTGCCTGGACGAGCGCGGCGGCCCGGTGGCCCACCAGTACCCGCTGCCGGACGCCCCGGACCGGGTGCTCTACCTCAAGCACCTCGCCGACGGCCGGCTCCAGGTCTGCGTCCAGCCCGCGGCCGGGGTGGTCGACCGGGTCGCCGTCCACTTCGGCGGCTTCGAACTGTCCGGCCACTGCCCGGACCCGGCCGCCGACCGGCTGGAGCTGGTCCTGCGGCACGGCGGCACCGCCGCAGAGGTCCGCACCCCGGTCGAGCCCGAGCCGGACGGCCGCTTCCGGGTGCGGGTGCCCGCCACCCGCACCGCCTCGGACGGCGCCGTGCTGCCGCTGCGCAAGGGCGTCTGGGAGGCCGCCCTGGAACCCGCCGACGGCTCCGGACCGGCCCGGCCGCTGCTCGCCGCCGCGCCCGTCCTGCCCGCGCTGCCCGTCGCCACGACCACCGGCGGCAAGGACGTCCTGCTGCAACGCCGCTGGCACGACACCCTGCTGGTGGACTCCACCCCGGTGCTCGACGCCACCGAGCGCAGCGCCTGGACCCAGGCCCGGCTGCGCACCGAGCACTACCCGGCCGCCCGCCGCGAGCCGCTGCGCGAGGCGGTGCTGTACGACGTCTTCGGCGGCCGCGGCTACGCCGACTCCCCGCGCGCGGTGCACGCCGAACTCGTCCGCCGCGGCGAGCCGTTGGAGCACCTGTGGGTGGTCGACGACGGCCAGGCCGAGCTGCCGCCCGGGGTCGTCCCGCTCCGGATCTGGAGCCCGCAGTGGTACCGCGCGCTGGCCACCTGCCGGTACCTGGTCGGCAACACCCACTACCCGGACTTCCTGGAGCGCCGCCAGGGCCAGGTCGTGGTGCAGACCTGGCACGGCTCGCTGCTCAAGCGGATCGCCCACGACGTCGACAACCCCTGGCTCGCCGACCACGGCTACCTGGAGGCGCTCGACCGGGAGACCCCGCAGTGGAGCCTGCTGCTCTCCCCCAGCCCCTTCGCCACCCCGATCCTGCGGCGCGCCTTCCGCTACGACGGCGAGATCCTGGAGTCCGGCTACCCGCGCGGCGACGTGCTGGCCCGGCCCGAACCGCGGACCGCCGCGGCCGTCCGCCGACGGCTCGGCATCCCCGAGGGCAAGCGGGTCGTGCTGTACGCGCCGACCTGGCGCGAGGACCAGCTGCGCGGCGACGGCGAGGGCTTCCGGCTCGACCTGCGGCTGGACCTCGACCACGCCCGCCGGCTGCTCGGCGAGGACCACGTGCTGCTGGTCCGCCCGCACTCGCACGTGCGCGACCCGCTGCCGGGCTCCGGCGACGGCTTCCTGTTCGACTGCGGGGACTTCCCCGACCCGCAGGAACTGCTGCTGATCGCGGACGTCCTGGTGACGGACTACTCGTCGATCATGTTCGACTTCGCGATCACCGGCCGCCCGGTCTACTTCTTCACCTACGACCTGGAGCACTACCGCGACACCCTGCGCGGCTTCTACTTCGACTTCGAGCGGGACGCCCCCGGCCCGCTGGTGCCGGACTCGGCCGAACTGCTCGGCGCGCTGCGCGAACTCGCCGACAGCGGGGCGGAGCTGCCGCCCGGCCACGCCGAGCGCTACCGGCGCTTCCGGGCCGAGCACTGCGCCCTGGACGACGGCGGCGCGGCCCGGCGGGTGGTCGACCGGATGCTCGAACTCGGCCGCACCGCACGGTAGTTCAGGAGCTGCGCCGATTCAGCAGAACCGGTAGTCCCGCCAGGGCCGCCAGACCTCGTCCACGTCGAACCGGGAGAGCGAGAAGCCCGGCACCAGGAAGGACGCCCGGAACCCGCGCGCCTGCTCGTACGCCTGGTCCAGCACGTCGTCCGGCAGGCCGTGGGCGACCGTCACGTGCGGGTGGTACGGAAAGGCCAGCTCACGGGCCAGCGGACCGGAGCGGACGTCCGCCTCCAGCAGCCGGCACTCCTGCGCGCCCTCCTCGACCCGGACGAACACCACCGGGGAGACCGGGCGGAACGTGCCGCCACCGCGCAGCAGCATCCGGAACGGACGGTGCGCGGCGGCCACCGACGCCAGGTGCTCCTCGATCTTCGGCAGCGCCTCGGCCGGCACCTCGGTGGGCGGCAGCAGGGTGACGTGCGTCGGTATCGAGCGGGCCTGCGGGTCCCCGTGGGCGGCCCGGGCGTCCTGGATCCGCGCGCCGTGCGGGTCCGGAACGCTCACGGACACGCCGATGGTGACGACTTCCGGGAGGTCGTCACCATCGGGCAGGTGTGTGAGCGGAGTCACCGCTTGGCGGCCGGCAGGAAGCCGATCCGGTCGTACACGGTCGCCAGCGTCTCGGAGGCCACCGCGCGGGCCTTCTCGGCGCCGATCGCCAGCACCCGGTCCAGCTCGGCCGGGTCGTCCAGGAAGGTGCTGGTGCGCTCCTGGAAGGGGGTGACCCACTCGGTGTACAGCTCGGCCAGCTCGGTCTTCAGGGCGCCGTACATCTTGCCCTCGAAGTGCGCGACCAACTGCTCGACCGACTGGCCGCTGAGCGCGGAGTGGATCCGCAGCAGGTTGGAGACGCCCGGCTTCTGCTCCTCGTCGTACGAGACCACGGTGCCGGTGTCGGTGACGGCGCTCTTGAACTTCTTGGCGCTGGCCTTGGCGTCGTCCAGCAGGCTGACCAGGCCCTTGGCCGAGGAGGCCGACTTGCTCATCTTGATGCCCGGGTCCTGGAGGTCCATGATCTTCGCCGTCTCCTTGAGGATGTACGGCTTCGGGATCGTGAACACCGGCGCGTAGCGCGAGTTGAAGCGCTCCGCGATGTCACGGGTGATCTCCACGTGCTGGCGCTGGTCCTCGCCGACCGGGACGGCGTCCGCCTGGTAGAGCAGGATGTCCGCGATCTGCAGGATCGGGTAGGTGAACAGGCCGACGGTGGTGCTGTCGGCGCCGTACCGGGAGGACTTGTCCTTGAACTGGGTCATCCGGGAGGCCTCGCCGAAGCCGGTGAGGCAGTTCATCACCCAGGCGAGCTGCGCGTGCTCGGGCACGTGCGACTGGACGAACAGGGTGCAGTGCTCCGGCTCCAGGCCGGCACCGAGCAGCTGGGCCGCGGAGACCCGGGTGTTCTGGCGCAGGGTCACCGGGTCCTGCGGCACGGTGATCGCGTGCAGGTCGACGACCATGTAGAAGGCGTCGTTCTCCTTCTGCAGGTCGACCCACTGGCGCACGGCGCCCAGGTAGTTGCCGAGGTGGAACGAGCCGGAGGTGGGCTGGATGCCGGAGAGCACCCGGGGACGGTCCTTGACCGGACCAGTGACCGCTGCGTTGACCATGCGGGCCATTCTTCCAGTTCCCCCGGTCGCTCAGGAAACCTCCGTCCCAGGAGGCTCCTCCGGTGTGACCGCACTCACCCTCACCCGGGCGATCCGCCGGCCCTCCACCTTGGCCACCGTCAGCAGCACCTCCCCGCCGCCCTCGACCGGGACGCGGGCCTGGTCGCCGTCCCGGGGCAGCCGGCCGAGCGAGGCGACCAGGCAGCCGGCCACCGTCTCGTACGGGCCCTCGGGCAGGGTGACGCCGGTCTCCTCCTCGAAGTCGCCGAGGTTCAGCAGGCCGTCCAGTTCCGTGCCGCCGCCGGCCAGCCGGCGGGTGGGGGCGGCCTCCGGCCGGTCGTACTCGTCCCGGATCTCGCCGACCACCTCCTCGACCAGGTCCTCCAGGGTGACGATGCCGGCCGTACCGCCGTACTCGTCCACCACGATGGCCAGGTGGTGGCCCTCCCGGCGCATCTCGCCCATCGCCTCCAGCACCCGCTTGGTGCCGGGCAGCAGCTTGACCGGGCGGGCCAGGTCGCGGACCTTGACGGCCTGCTCGCCGCGGGCGCCGTACAGGTCCCGGACGTGGACGAAGCCGACCACCGCGTCGGCGCTGCCCTCGACCACCGGGTAGCGCGAGTGCGGGGAGGTCTCGGCCTGGTGGCGTACGGCGGCCAGCGGGCGCTCGGCGTCCAGGAAGGTCACCTCGGTGCGCGGGACCATCACCTCGCGCAGCTGGCGCTCCCCGGCGGCGAACACGTCCGCGATCAACGCCCGCTCGTCGCTGCCCAGTTCGGTGTTGGAGGCGACCAGTCCGCGCAGTTCCTCGGAGCTCATCGAGCCGCGCCCGGCCGCCGGGTCGCCGCCGAACAGCCGGACCATCAGGTTGGTGGAGTGGCCGAGCAGCCAGATCACCGGGCGCAGCGCCACCGACATCACGTCCACCACCGGCGCGGCGGCCACCGCGATGGACTCGGCGCGCTGCAGGCCGATCCGCTTGGGGGTGAGCTCGCCGAGCACCAGCGAGACGTAGCTGATCACCAGGGTGAGGCCGACCAGCGCGAGCGCGTCCGCCACCCCCTGGGACAGCCCGGCCCGGACGAACAGCGGGGCCACCTTGCCCGCCAGGGTGTCCGCGCCGAACGCGGCGGACAGGAAGCCCATGCAGGTCACGCCGACCTGGACGGCGGCCAGGAAGCGGTTGGGGTCCGCCGCCAGGTGCGCGGCCCGGTCCGAGCGACGGGTGCCGCGCGCCTCCAGCGCCCGGATCTGGCCCTCGCGCAGCGAGATCAGCGAGATCTCGGCGACGTTGAACAGCCCGCCCAGCAGGATGAAGACGAGGACGAGCGCGGCGTCCCCGAGGGTTTCGTTCACAGCGGGCCAGTGTAGGCGGCGCGGACGGACGGCCCCGGGATGCGGCGGCGGCCCGCCGCCTCCCGGGAGCGGGAGGGGGCGGGCCGTCGGGAAGGCCGTGCGGCGGGGCTCAGATGAGGCCCAGCTCCTGGACCGCGTCGCGCTCCTCGGTCAGCTCCTTGACCGAGGCGTCGATGCGGGCGCGGGAGAAGTCGGAGATCTCCAGGCCCTGGACGATCTCGAACTTGCCGTCCTTGGTGGTGACCGGGAAGGAGGAGATCAGGCCGGCCGGGACGCCGTAGGAGCCGTCGGAGACGACACCCATGGAGGTCCAGTCGCCCTCGGCGGTGCCGTTGACCCAGGTGTGCACGTGGTCGATGGCGGCGTTGGCGGCCGAGGCGGCCGAGGAGGCACCGCGGGCGTCGATGATGGCCGCGCCGCGCTTGGCGACGGTCGGGATGAAGTCGTTCTCCAGCCAGGCCTGGTCGCTGCCGACGGCCTCGAAGGCCGGCTTGCCGGCGATCTCGGCCTGGAAGATGTCCGGGTACTGGGTCGCGGAGTGGTTGCCCCAGATGGTGACGCGCTTGATGTCGGAGACCAGGGCGCCGGTCTTGCCGGACAGCTGGCCGACCGCGCGGTTGTGGTCCAGGCGGGTCATCGCGGTGAAGCGCTCGGCCGGGACGTCCGGGGCGTTGCGCTGGGCGATCAGGGCGTTGGTGTTGGCCGGGTTGCCGACGACCAGGACCTTGATGTCGTCCGCGGCGTGGCCGTTGATGGCCTTGCCCTGCGGGCCGAAGATGCCGCCGTTGGCCGACAGCAGGTCGCCGCGCTCCATGCCGGCGGTACGCGGACGGGCGCCGACCAGCAGCGCGACGTTGGCGCCGTCGAAGGCCTCGTTCGGCTGGTCGGTGATCGTGATGTCGCGCAGCAGCGGGAAGGCGCAGTCGACGAGCTCCATGGCGGTGCCCTCGGCGGCCTTGAGGCCCTGCGGGATCTCCAGGAGGCGCAGGTTCACCGGCACGTCGGCACCGAGCAGGTGGCCCGAGGCGATGCGGAAGAGCAGCGCGTAGCCGATCTGGCCGGCCGCTCCGGTGATGGTGACGTTGACGGGGGTGCGGGTCATTTCTACCTTCTCCAGCAAATCGCCAGGTGCCCCAGGCACACCGGCGCACTGGAGCCGAGGATGATCTCTCGACATCGAGAGACCGGCGTCAGGTTATCGCAAAGGGAAGCGTACGCCGCGTGCGCGGACGTGGCTGATGCGTCACAGACATACCGCGGCCCCGCCCGGGATTCCCGGACGGGGCCGCGGTGAACGGCGCGGAGCGGCGGCTCAGTGCTTGGGCCGGCCGATCAGGTGCCCGATGTTGTCCAGCAGCGGGAACTCCAGCCACGGGTTCGGCTGCGCGACCAGGGTCAGCAGCACGATCGAGGCGCCCAGGAAGGCCAGCACGATCACGTCGGTGAAGCGGCTGCGGACGGCCAGCATCCCGACCTCCGGCAGCACCAGCCGCAGCACCGCGCCGAGCAGCACCCCGGTGCCGAGGATCAGCAGCCCGTACTTGAAGCCGTCCTTGAAGTCGGCGAACCAGGTGACCGCGAGGCCGGCGCCGACCACCGACAGGACCAGGGTTATCGGCCACTGCCGGACCGGCAGGGCGTGGTCGCGCCCGAGGGCCGGGGCGGCCCCCTCGGGCGGCAGGGTGCCGGTGGTCTTGACCGGCCTCCGCCGGGGCCGCGCCGGTCGCGGTTCAGTCATGCTCGCCGTCCCTCGGGGGTCAGACGCCGGCGCGGCGCTCGGCCGCCTCGACGATGTTGTTGAGCAGCATCGCGCGGGTCATCGGGCCCACGCCGCCGGGGTTCGGGGAGATCCAGCCGGCCACCTCGGCCACGCCCGGGTGCACGTCGCCGACGATCTTGCCCTCGCTGCGGCTGACACCGACGTCCAGCACCGCGGCGCCCGGCTTGACGTCCTCCGGCTTGACCAGGTGCGGGACGCCCGCGGCGGCCACGATGATGTCGGCCTTGCGCAGGTGCGCGGCGAGGTCCCGGGTGCCGGTGTGGCACAGGGTGACGGTGGCGTTCTCGCTGCGGCGGGTCAGCAGCAGGCCGATCGAGCGGCCGACGGTGACGCCGCGGCCGACCACGACCACCTCGGCGCCGTCGATCGCGACCTGGTGCCGGCGCAGCAGCTCGACGATGCCCAGCGGGGTGCACGGCAGCGGGCCCTCGATGCCCAGCGCGAGGCGGCCGAGCGAGGTCGGGTGCAGGCCGTCGGCGTCCTTGTCCGGGTCCATCAGCTCCAGGACGGGGTTCTGGTCCAGGCCCTTGGGCAGCGGCAGCTGGACGATGTAGCCGGTGCAGGTCGGATCGGCGTTCAGCTCGCGGACGACGTTCTCGACGTCCTCCTGGGTGGCGGTCGCGGGCAGCTCGCGCTGGATCGAGGCGATGCCGACCTCGGCGCAGTCCTTGTGCTTCCCGTTGACGTACCAGCGGCTGCCCGGGTCGTCGCCGACCAGGACGGTGCCGAGGCCGGGCGTGACGCCCTTCGCCTTGAGGACCGCCACGCGGGCGGCGAGTTCGGACTTGATCGCGGCGGCGGTGGCCTTGCCATCGAGAATCTGGGCAGTCATGACCCCATTCTCCCGGATCGCGGCCGCCCCCCGTACCGGGGCCGGTCAGGCGGCTCAGGACGCCGGGGCCCCGACCGGTCCCACCACCGGTCGGGCGACCGGACGGGTACGGAAGGTCCGCACCACGTTGCGGTTGCGCCACAGTCTTGACCTTGCGCCCGCAACCGGCTGGACAGCGCGCTGCCGTCCGGTTGACGATAAGCGGGCATTCCCTGCCGCGACCCGGCCCGGTGACGGGCCGACGGATCCCGCGGCGGGGCGTACCCGGGGGAAAGAGCCAGTGATCCGACCACAGCACACCGACCAGCCCGACCGCCACGGCGCCCTCACCCCGCCGTGTCCGTCCCGGCGTCCGATCACCCGCTCCTCCCAGCACTGAGCCGGCGCGCCCGTCACCGCCGCCGGGCTGTCACCGCGCTCCGCTAGCGTCCCGTTCCGTCGACGATCCGACTCGCCGGCCGCAGCCGGGTCCTCCGCCGTCCCGTCCCCGCGTCCCCGTAACCGCCCGGAGGCATCCATGAGTTACCCGCCCGACCCGAACAACCCGTACGGCCAGCAGCCGCCCGCGCCGTCCTACGGCTACCCGCAGCAGCCCCCGCAGGCCGCGCCGGGCTACGGCTACCCGCAGCAGGCCCCGCCGACCGTGCCGGGCTACGGCTACGCGCCGGCCGTGCCGCAGACCATGCCGGGCCTGGTGACGACCGCCCGGGTGCTGCTGTTCATCGTGGGCGGTGTGCAGGCGATCCTCGCGATCGTCTACCTGCTCATCGGGGCCGCCGCCAAGGACGTCACCAGCACCGCCGCCAAGGCCTCCAGCAGCGACGACCCGTTCACCGCGATCGGCGACGCCGCCGCCGGCGTCCTGATCGTCGTCGCGGTCCTGTTCGGGCTGTTCGCCGCGCTCTCGATCACGCTCGGCGCCAAGTTCGGCAAGGGCGGCAACAACGTCCGGATCACCACCATCGTGTACGGCTCGCTCGGCGGCCTGGTCGGCCTGCTGATCCTGCTGGGCGCCGTCACCGCGGGCACCGCCATGGGTTTCGTGATGGCCGGCCTGTGGCTGGCGATCAGCATCATCTGGATCACCGCCATGTGCGTCCAGGACGGCGTCAACTGGTTCAACCGGCCGCGTTACTGATGCCGCGTCCCGGCCCCGCATCCCCGTAACCGCCCGGAGGCACCCATGAGTTACCCGCCCGACCCGAACAACCCGTACGGCCAGCAGCCGCCCGCACCCGGGTACGGCTACCCGCAGCAGCCCCCGCAGGCCGCGCCGGGCTACGGCTACCCGCAGCCGGCCCCCTCGCCCTACGGCTACGCGCCGGCCGCGCCGCAGACCATGCCGGGCCTGGTGCTGACCGCCCGGGTGCTGCTGTTCGTCGTCGGCGGCGTCCAGGTCGTCCTCACCGGCATCCTGCTGCTCGCGGCCGCCGGCGCCAAGAAGGTCGCCAACGAGCACACCACGAGCAGTGACACGGCGGTCTTCGGCAACGCCGCGGCGAGCGTGCTGATGGTCGTCGGGGTCGTCTACCTCCTCGCCGCGGTGCTCTCCCTCACCCTGGGGGCCAAGTTCGGCAAGGGCGGCAACGCCACCCGGATCACCACCATCGTGTACGGCTCGATCGCCACGCTGCTCGGCATCGCGGTGCTGATCAGCGGGATCACCGGGGCCTCCACGATGGGCGCGGGCGCCGGGTTCGGCGTGGTCGTCGGCGCGCTGTGGATCGCGATCTCCATCATCTGGGTGGTCGCCATGTGCACCCGGGACGGCGTCAACTGGTTCAACCGGCCGCGCTACTGACCGGACGGCACGGCCACGACGAAGCGGCCCGGCTCCCTCCTCGGAGGGGGCCGGGCCGCTTCGTGCCACTCAGTGGAAGAAGTGCCGCGCGCCGGTGAAGTACATCGTCACGCCCGCCTGCTGGGCGGCCTCGACGACCTGCTCGTCGCGGATCGAACCGCCGGGCTGGACGATCGCCTTCACGCCGGCGGCGATCAGGATCTCCGGGCCGTCCGGGAACGGGAAGAAGGCGTCCGAGGCGGCGTACGAGCCCTTGGCCCGCTCGCCGGCCCGCTCGACCGCGAGCTTGCAGGAGTCGACCCGGTTGACCTGGCCCATGCCGACGCCGACCGAGGCGCCGTCCTTGGCCAGCAGGATCGCGTTGGACTTGACGGCCCGGCAGGCCCGCCAGGCGAAGGCCAGCTCGGCCAGCTCGGCCTCGGAGAGCGCCTCACCGGTGGCCAGCGTCCAGTTCGCCGGGTCGTCGCCCTCGGCCTGCACCCGGTCCGCGTCCTGGAGCAGCACGCCGCCGGAGATCGGGCGGACCTCCTGGCGGTTGGCCGGGGCGCCGGGGGCGACCAGCACCCGCAGGTTCTTCTTGCGGGCCAGCACCTCGACCGCGCCGTCCTCGTAGGCCGGGGCCACGACGACCTCGGTGAAGATCGGGGCGATCTGCTCGGCCAGCTCGACGGTGACGGGGCGGTTGACCGCGATCACGCCGCCGTACGCGGAGACCGGGTCGCACTCGTGCGCCTTGCGGTGCGCCTCGACGACGTCGGCGGCGGTGGCGATGCCGCACGGGTTCGCGTGCTTGATGATCGCGACGGCCGGCTCGGCGTGGTCGTACGCGGCGCGGCGGGCGGCGTCGGTGTCGACGTAGTTGTTGTACGACATCTCCTTGCCGTGCAGCTGCTCGGCGCCGGCCAGGCCGCCGCCCGCGGCGAAGCCGCTGCTCAGCCCGGTGCCGCTGTACAGCGCGGCGCCCTGGTGCGGGTTCTCGCCGTAGCGCAGCACGTTCTGCCGCTCCCAGGTGGCGCCCAGGAACTCGGGGAACCGCTCGTCGCTGGGGGCGTAGCCGGCCTCGAACCAGGAGGCGACGGCCACGTCGTAGGCGGCGGTGTGGGCGAACGCGGCACCGGCCAGGCGCTTGCGGGTGGCCAGGTCGAAGCCGCCCTCGCGGACGGCCGTCAGCACGTCGGCGTAGCGGGCCGGGTCGACCACGACGGCCACCGAGGGGTGGTTCTTGGCGGCGGCGCGGACCATGCTCGGGCCGCCGATGTCGATCTGCTCGACGCACTCGTCCGGGGTGGCGCCCGAGGCGACGGTGGCCTTGAACGGGTAGAGGTTCACCACGACCAGGTCGAAGGGCTCGACGCCGAGCTCGGCCAGCTGGGCGCGGTGCGACTCCAGGCGCAGGTCGGCGAGCACGCCGGCGTGCACCCGGGGGTGCAGCGTCTTCACGCGGCCGTCCAGGCACTCCGGGAAACCGGTCAGCTCGGAGACCTCGGTCACCGGGACCCCGGCGGCGGCGATCCGGCCCGCGGTGGAGCCGGTGGAGACGATGGCGACCCCGGCGGCGTGCAGGCCCTGGGCCAGCTCCTCCAGACCGGTCTTGTCGTACACGCTGATCAGCGCGCGACGGATCGGACGGATGTTCTCCGAAACGGGGGGCGGCGTGGTGGAGCTGGCAGTCATGCCGGGATCCATACCTTTCGGTCCTCGATGCGGTGACCTTCGCGGGCCAGCCGGCCCACGATGTCGACGAGCAGCTTGCGCTCGACAGTCTTGATGCGCTCGTGCAGCGCGTCGCCGCCATCGGCGTGGTCGGCGTCGACGACCTCGACGACGCCCTGCGCGATGATCGGCCCGGTGTCCACACCGGCGTCGACCAGGTGGACGGTGCAGCCGGTGACCTTCACCCCGTACGCGAGCGCGTCGGTGACGCCGTGGGCGCCGGGGAAGGCGGGCAGCAGTGCGGGATGGGTGTTGACGATCCGTCCGGCGAAGGCCGCGATGAACCCGGGGCCGAGGATCTTCATGAAGCCGGCCGTCACCACCAGGTCGGGCTGGTGGGCGGCGACGGAGGCGGTCAGCGCGCGGTCCCAGTCGGCGCGGTCCGCGAAGTCCTTCACCCGGTGGACGAAGGTCGGCAGGCCCGCCCGCTCGGCGCGCTCCAGGCCGGCGATCCCGTCCCGGTCCGCGCCCACGGCCACGATCTCGGCGCCGTAGGCCGGGTCGGCGACGGCGTCGATCAGCGCCTGGAGGTTGGTACCGGAGCCGGAGACCAGCACCAGGAGGCGGGCCGGTCCGGGCGTACGGGGCGGGAAGAGCTGAGCGGGGGCGGCGGCCACTGCGCGATTCTCCGTAGGTCGGGCGCCGCCCGCTGGTACGTCCACCGACGGTGGGGCCACTACGAACGGCAGGTCGAGCGAGGGGGAACACCAGGAGAACCCGCCGCGACGCGGGCCCCGGGAACCGATGTGAGCTGCTGACCGTCACCACGATAACGGCTGGTCGGAGGGCCCCGGCACCCTCCCTGCGGCGCTACGCGCGTAGTTGAGACGGGGATCTCCTCGGGCCCGCCGTACCGGAGTTCGCCCGCGGCCCGCACCGGTACGGCAGGCCCCCGCCGGGCTCTCGAACGCTTGCGGGATCATTGGGGACGGGGAAGACCGCTCCCGGGCGGATCCCCCGCACGCGCCCCGACCGAGAAGGAACGGCTGAACCCATGAGCAGCGGCGACGACACCGACGAGCGCAACCCCTTCGCGCCGCCGCCCGCGGACGCCCCGGACCAGCCGTGGCACCCCCGCAACCCCTGGCCCGGCCAGGGTCCGGACGGCGACCGCGGCCAGCACGGCGGCCAGGGCGGCGACCAGCCCGGCGACCGCCCGCCGCTCCCGCCGCAGTGGGGGCAGGGCCCCGGCGACGGCGGCCCCGGCCGGCGCCCCCAGGGCCCGCAGCCGCCCCGCCTCGACCCGACCGACCCGGTCCACCGCAAGGCCCGCAACGCCGCGCTGGCCGGTCCCTTCGCCCTGGTCTGCCTGTTCGCCGGCTTCCACTGGATCGCCCTGCTGGTCGGGCTGCTCGGCATCGCCTGGGGCGTCGGCGCGCTGCGGGCCAAGCGGCCCGCCGCCGCTCCCACCACGGCCGGAGGCCTCGGCCCCGCCGGGATCCCGGCACCCAACCCGCTCACCCCGGCCGCGCTCGCCGGGATCCTCACCGGCGCGATGACCGTCGTGGTCGCCACCTCGGTGATCGGGCTCGGCGTCTACTACAAGGACTACGTCACCTGCGTGCAGGACGCGCTGACCAACGTCGGCGCCGAGAACTGCGACCGGTACGCGCCGCAGTGGTACGTGGACTTCAGCGGGAACGCCGAGTAGCCGGCCCGGTCAACCGGTGCGGCGCCGGCCGGACAGCCGCAGCACCAGGGCGTACGCACCGGCGCGCAGCTCCAGCACGCTCCGGCGCGCCCGGCCCGCGAGCCGGGCGTAGGCGCCCGGCGCGGACGCCGGGGCGTTGAGGTCGGCCTCGGCGTCGTCCACGCCCGCGCCGCCGGCCGCGCACCCGAGCCCCACCGGGCCGAGCGCGCGGTGGCGGACCAGCAGGGCGCCCGGCACCGCCACCAGGGCCAGCCAGCCCGCCGCCGCCAGGCCCGTCCACCACGGCACCGGCCCCAGCCGGGCCATCCGCTCCGCCGCCAGCGCCCCGCCCGCCAGCCAGCCCAGCACCGTCGCCCCGGCGCCCAGCAGCACCGCGGCCGCCAGGGCCGCCGCCACCGTCGCGGCGGGCGGCCACGGCTCGGCGGCGGTCCGGCTCGCCGCCGCGCGGCCGATCAGGACCGCCGGCACCAGCCCCGCCAGCAGCGGCAGCAGCAGCGCCGCCAGCCGCCAGCCGCCCGGGCCCTCCTGCGGCAGCAGGGCGAACAGCGGGAAGTCCGGCACCGGACCGAGCCGCGTACCGCCCGGCGACACCAGCGACCCGGCCCCGACCTCGAACCCCGGGCCCAGCGCGTACGCCGCACCCCACAGCACCGCGTTCGGCAGCAGCGCCACGGTGAGCAGCAGCAGCCCGACCAGCGCGACGGGCCCGCCCCCCAGCAGCGCCATCCCCCGCCCGCCGCCGGACACCGCGTCCAGCACCGCCGACACCGCCACCAGCAGCCCGCCCGCCGCGACCAGGCCCGCCCCGGCCGCGCCGGCCGCCCGGACCACCGCGGCGGTGCCGCCGGTCGGCCGCCAGCCCGGCGGGAGCCGGTCGAACAGCGGCTCGGCGCCCGTACCCCCCGGCCCGACGGACCGTACGCCCGCCGCCGTCGACAACCCCGCCGACAGGGCCACCACCAGCAGGTCCGGCAGCACCCGGCTGCGGAACAGCCCGGCCCCCGCGCAGTGCAGCGCCACCACGACCGCCACCGCGCAGTACCCCGCCCACAGCGCCACCGGGCCGCCCCAGCGCGAGCGCAGCCCGCGCCGCGCCGCCACCCCGGCCCCCGCCCGGTACAGCCGCACCACCGCCAGGGCGCCGAGCAGCAGCGGAGTGACCGTCAGCGGGGCGTCCGCCCTCCCGCGCAGCACCGGCGCGCCGTGCCCGAGCAGCCAGAGCGCACCCGCCAACCGGGTGGCTCCGGCCGCGTCCGAATCCGCGTACGGCGTCGCCACCCAGAGCCCGAGCACCGGCACCCCGACCACCGCCAGGCCGACCAGCGCCGTCCGCACCCCCGCCAACAGGTCGGCCAGCACGGGGCGTCCACCCAATTCGCCCGGCACTTCCAGGATCGGACGGCCCATCAGCTGCGTCATGCGCCTCATGGTGCCAAGACGACTCGCCATGCTCCGTGAACCGGCAAACCGCCGCCGTGTCCCAGATTATTGTCTTATGCGCCTTTTCAGACCCTGCCCCCAAGCCGCCGTCGCCCCGGCCCGGAGCGTCTGATGACCACGCCCCCCACCCGCGCCACCGACCCGCTGCGGAAGCTGACCCCCCGTGAGGCCGAGGCCATCGCCCACCTGACCGCAGGCCACGGCCTCGACCACACCGCCGCCGCACTCGGCGTCACCACCGCGACCGCCCGTAGTTATCTCCACCGGGCCATGCGCAAACTCGGCTGTCCCACCGAAGCCGCCGCCATCGCCCTGCTCGGAACCGCACCCCCCGCCGGCCCGGGCCTGCGCCCCCCGGCCACCCCCACCGGCACCAACCGCACGCGAGTGGCCCCCACAGCCCCGGGAGAACGCAGCGGCATGACACAGACCACCCCGACCACCGGAGAGCCCGGCACCCCGGCGACGTCCGCGGCGGGCCGGCCGCAGCCGGCCGAACGAGGGCCGGCGCGGAAGGCGGGCGCAGCCGACGCGGCCCAGCCGCCCCGGCGCCCCGCCGATCCGAAGGAGTCCCCCGCCGTCACCGCCCGGGGGGAGCAGCGCCCCACCGACCCCGGCGCGGCCTCCGGGCGCGGCAAGGACGACGGCCGGCGTGACGGCCGCACGTCCGGGAGCGGGCGGGACGTGCCCACCACCCCGACCCGGGCCACGACCAAGGCCCAGAGCACGTCACAGACCAAGGCCCTGGCCAAACCGGCCGTACCGTCGTCCCCCGGCGCGGCGTCGGGCCCCACCGAGGGCGGGCACCGGATGCCCCCCGCCCGGGCCAAGGCCGGAGAGGCCGAAGAGGCCGGACGGGACTCAGCCGTCGCCCCCGCCGGGCGCGACACCGCGGACGCCCGGGAGCGGATCAGTCAGGCGCTCACCGAGGCGGGCAACGGGCGGGACCTGACGGAGAGCTTCGAGGAGCTGTACGAGGGCGCCCACACCCGGCTGGTGCAGCAGGTGTTCCTGCTGACGGCGTGCCGGCACCGGGCGGTGCACTGTGTGCGGCGGGCGTTCGGGGAGGCCCGGCAGGACTGGGGCGGGGTGGTCGGCTCCGGCGACCCGGAGGGCTGGGTGCGGGTGCGGGCCTGCGAGCTGGCGCTGTCCCCGTGGCGGCGGGGCGGGCCCCGCCGGATGCACGCCTGGACGCTGCCGCACCGGCGGATCCGGGTGCGGCCGGCCGACGAGGCGCAGTCGGTGCTGCCGGACCACGACCGGCTGACCGACCGGGACAAGGCGCTGCTGAAGGCCCTGCGCCGGCTGTCCCGGCCGCAGCGGCGGGCGCTGGTGCTGCACGACGGGCTGGGGCTGCCGGCCGCGGCGATCGCGGTGGAGGTGGAGTCGACCCGGGCGGCGGCCGAGGGGCGGGTGTGGGCGGCCCGGGAGGCGCTGGCCCAGTGGGTGCCAGACCTGGTGGGGTCGGATCCGGCGGCGCCGGGGTTCGCGGACGGGCTGAGCGGGCTGCTGCACCGGGCGGCGGTCCGGGGTTGTCCGGAGCCGCCCCGGGCGCCGGTGCCGGTGCTGCGGGTCAGGCACCGGCTGGGGACGGCGAGCCGGACGGGCGCGGCGGTGCTGCTGACCGTGGCGGTGGGCGGGGCGACGGTGGCCACGCTCGCGGGGCTGCGCCCGGCGGCGCTGTTCCACCGGCCGGATCAGCCGGTCCCCACGCTGTGCGTGCCGGCCCCGACCGCGGAGGTGGCCGAGCCGGGTGTGCCGCTGCTGCCGGGCGGGGCGCCGAACGGCATCAGCAGCCTGTGGTGCAGTCCGGCGCCGGGGCTGGCGGCGGTGGTGGCGCAGCCCCAGGCGCAGGCGGTCGCCCGCTGGGAGCTGCCGGTCGCGGCCCGGGGTGCCGCCCCGCCCCCGCAGCAGGATCCGGCGGCGTGCGCGGCCTGGTCCCCGCTGCCCTGCAGCATCGGCCCCAAGCGCTGAAGCCGGGCCCGCGCGCTGCTGCCCGGCCCGCGCGCTGAAACGGCGAGCGCCCCCGCCCGAGGAGGGCGGGGGCGCTCACAGCGCGGGTGACCGGGGTCAGCCGGCGATGATCTCGCGGGCCAGGCGGGCGGTCTCGGACGGCGTCTTGCCGACCTTGACACCGGCGGCCTCGAGGGCCTCCTTCTTCGCCTGGGCGGTGCCCGAGGAGCCGGAGACGATGGCGCCGGCGTGGCCCATGGTCTTGCCCTCGGGGGCGGTGAAGCCCGCGACGTAGCCGACGACCGGCTTGGTGACGTGCTCGGCGATGTAGGCCGCGGCACGCTCCTCGGCGTCGCCACCGATCTCACCGATCATCACGATGACCTCGGTCTCCGGGTCCTCCTGGAAGGCCTTGAGGGCGTCGATGTGGGTGGTGCCGATGACCGGGTCACCGCCGATGCCCACGGCCGAGGAGAAGCCGATGTCGCGCAGCTCGTACATGAGCTGGTAGGTCAGGGTGCCCGACTTCGAGACCAGACCGATCTTGCCGGAGGTGGTGATGTCGGCCGGGATGATGCCGGCGTTCGACTGTCCGGGGCTGATCAGGCCGGGGCAGTTCGGGCCGATGATCCGGGTCTTGTTGCCCTTCGAACCGGCGTACGCCCAGAAGGCGGCGGTGTCGTGCACCGGAACGCCCTCGGTGATGACGATGGCCAGCTCGATCTCGGCGTCGATGGCCTCGATGACGGCGGCCTTGGTGAAGGCCGGCGGCACGAAGAGGACGGAGACGTCGGCGCCGGTCTCCTTCATGGCCTCGGCGACGGAGCCGAAGACCGGGATCTCGGTGCCGTCGACGTCGACCGTGGTGCCGGCCTTGCGCGGGTTGACACCGCCGACGATCTGGGTGCCGGAGGCGAGCATGCGGCGGGTGTGCTTCATGCCCTCGGCGCCGGTCATGCCCTGGACGATGACCTTGCTGTCCTTGGTAAGGAAGATAGCCATGGTGTTAAGTCCCCTTCCTTACTTGTTGGCCAGCTCGGCGGCGCGGTCGGCCGCACCGTCCATGGTGTCCACGCGCTGGACCAGCGGGTGGTTGGCGTCGTCGAGGATCTTGCGACCCAGCTCCGCGTTGTTGCCGTCCAGGCGGACGACCAGCGGCTTGGTGACGTTCTCGCCCTTGCTCGCGAGGAGCTCCAGGGCCTGCACGATGCCGTTGGCGACCGCGTCACAGGCGGTGATGCCACCGAAGACGTTGACGAAGACCGACTTGACGTCGGGGTCGCCGAGGATGATCTCCAGGCCGTTCGCCATGACCTCGGCGGACGCGCCGCCACCGATGTCGAGGAAGTTGGCGGGCTTGACGCCGCCGTGCTTCTCACCGGCGTAGGCGACCACGTCGAGGGTGCTCATGACGAGGCCCGCGCCGTTGCCGATGATGCCGACCTGGCCATCGAGCTTGACGTAGTTCAGGCCCTTGGCCTTGGCGGCGGCCTCCAGCGGGTTGGCCGCGGCCTTGTCCTCCAGGGCCTCGTGCTCGGGCTGGCGGAAGTCCGCGTTCTCGTCCAGGGAGACCTTGCCGTCGAGCGCGATGATCTTGCCCTCGCCGGACTTGATCAGCGGGTTGACCTCGACGAGGAGGGCGTCCTCGGCGATGAAGACCTTCCACAGCTTCTGCAGGACGTCGGCGACCTGGTCGGCGACCTCGGCCGGGAACTTCGCCGCGGCGACGATCTCGGCGGCCTTCTCCGGGGTGCAGCCCTCGTTGGCGTCGACCGGGATCTTGGCGAGCGCGTCGGGGTTCTCCTCGGCGACGACCTCGATCTCCACGCCGCCCTCGACGCTGGCCATGGCCAGGAAGGTGCGGTTGGTGCGGTCCAGCAGGAACGAGACGTAGTACTCGTCCTTGATGTCCGCGGTCTGGGCCAGCATCACCTTGTGAACGGTGTGGCCCTTGATGTCCATGCCGAGGATCTGCTCGGCCTTGGCGACGGCGTCCGCCGGGTCGGCGGCGAGCTTGACGCCACCGGCCTTGCCTCGGCCACCCACCTTCACCTGAGCCTTGACGACGGCACGGCCGCCGAAGCGCTCCGCGATGGCGGCAGCGTCTGCGGCGGTCTCGATGACATCGCCGTCAAGCACGGGCACACCGTGCTTGGCGAAGAGGTCCCTCGCCTGGTACTCGAACAGGTCCACGTGTTTGTCCTTGTTCGTGGTCGCGGATTGTGTCTCTACGAGCGTGCCACGGCAGGATCTTCGCTGCGGGTCGTCGAAGCGGTGCGGGTACGCAGAGGTACGGCCTTGCGGCCCACACAGCCACGGGCGCACACGTCAATCAACACGCGCGTCACGTCCGTCTGGCAGGTTATCCCCGTGGGACGGGCCTGTTCCGCCCGGGGCCCTGTCCGGCTTGGGTGAGAACCGTCACAGATCGGCCCGGACGCCCTGTCCGCCGATCGGGCGGCTTCACCCGCCCGGGTGAACTCGTCACACCCCCTGGTCAGCGTTGTTCACGCCCGCGGTCAGCTGCCGCGGGATCGGGCGCTTCTCGATCGCCGCCGCCATGATCCCGGGGAAGGCGTCCGGGGTGCAGGCGAAGGCCGGGGCGCCCAGCGCGGCCAGCGCGGCGGCATGGGCGTGGTCGTAGGCCGGCGCACCTTCGTCGGAGAGCGCGAGCAGCGCGATGAACTGGACGCCGGCCGCCCTCATCGCGGCGACCCGCCGCAGCATGCCGTCCCGGATGCCGCCCTCGTAGAGGTCGCTGATCAGCACCACGATGGTCTCGGAGGGCCGGGTGATCTTCGACTGGCAGTAGGCGAGCGCCCGGTTGATGTCGGTGCCGCCGCCGAGCTGGGTGGCGAACAGGACGTCCACCGGGTCGGTGAGCTGCTCGGTGAGGTCGACCACCGAGGTGTCGAAGACCACCAGCCGGGTGTCCAGGGTGCGCATCGAGGACAGCACCGCGCCGAACACCGCCGAGTGGACGACCGAGGGCGCCATCGAGCCGGACTGGTCGACGCAGAGGATGACGTCCTTCTTCACCGCGCGCTGGGCGCGGGCGTAGCCGACCAGCCGCTCGGGCACGACGGTGCCGTGCTCGGGCAGGTAGTTCTTCAGGTTGGCCCGGATCGTCCGGTCCCAGTCGATGTCCCGGTGGCGCGGCCGGTTCACCCGGGCACTGCGGTCCAGGGCGCCGCCCAGGGTGGCCCTGGTCCGGTCGGCGAGCCGGCGCTCCAGGTCGGCGACGACCTTGCCGACCACGGCCCGGGCGGACTCGCGGGTGGTCTCCGGCAGCGCGTGCTTGAGCGACAGCAGGGTGGCAACCAGGTGCACGTCCGGCTCGACGGCCTCCAGCATCTCCGGCTCCAGCAGCAGCCGGTCCAGGCCGAGCCGGGTGATCGCGTCCTGCTGCATCAGCTGGACCACGGTGGTCGGGAAGTACTCCCGGATGTCGCCCAGCCAGCGGGCCACCTGCGGGGCCGAGCCGCCCAGCCCGGCGCCGCGGCGACCGCCGCGGGGCGCGCGGGCGCCCTCCTCGGGGGCGCCCCGGTAGAGCGCGGCGAGGGCGCCGTCCATCGCGGCGTCGCGGCCGCGCAGGGTGCGGCCGGTGCCGTCGGCCTCGCCGCCCAGCACCAGGCGCCAGCGGCGCAGCCGTTCGTCGGTCGGGGTCGCTGCCATCGGGTCCTCCTCGTACGGCGGGGGTCAGGTGTTGCGGCCGGTGGCCTGGCGGGGGATCGTCGGCCGGACGCCGAGCAGCAGGGCCAGCACCGGGACGGCGGCGTCGGCGCGGTCCCGGTCGAGTTCGCCGGCTGCCTCGGGCGCCGCCGGGGCCGCGCCGAGCGGGCCGGCCGCGACCCGGCCGCCGATGGTGGTGCGCACGCCCGCCTCCAGTCCGGCGAAGGTGCGCCGCAGCAGCGGCAGGACGTCGGTGAAGACCTCGTCGCTGACCCCGCCGAGCCACTCGTCCAGCAGGGCGAGCAGCCGGGGGTCGTGCAGCAGCAGGGCGCCGCCGCCGGCGAGGAAGCCCTCGACCCAACCAGCCGCGTCCGCCGGGGCGTTGGCCGTCGACAGCACCAGGCGCAGCCGTCGGGCGGCCTCCTCGGAGCCGAGTCGGCCGTCGTCCAGCAGCAGCCGGACGGCACGGCCGCGCAGCAGGCCGGGGGCGCCGGTGGCCGGTCCGCCGGCGGGCTCGCGGCGGGCCAGCGAGGCCAGCGCGGCGGCCCAGCGGGCGGGCAGGCCGTCCGGCTCGGCCGTCTCACCGGGGCCGAGCAGGGCGATCGCGCCGTGCACCTCGTCGATCCGGGCCCGCATCGCCGTCGCGCTCTCGGCGTCCAACCCGACGCAGGCGGGCGGCAGTCCGACGCAGACCCGCCCGGCCAGGCCCGCCGCCGCCTCGGCGAGCGCGCCGTGGTCGGTGCCGCGCACGTCGCCGTAGCGCAGCGCGCGGACCAGCGCGGGCAGCGCGCCCGCCAGGTGCGCGACATCGGTGTCCAGGGCCGCGCAGTCGGCGAGCACCCGCATCACGGCGGGCAGCGCGCCGGACAGCCCGGCCAGCAGGCAGGTCTCCACCAGGGCGGTCAGCTCGGCGAGTTCGCCGGCCGCGCGGGCGGTGCCGACCGCCTTGTTGACGGCGGCCTCCTCCACCGTGGTGCCCCACTGGGCGGCCTCGGCGATCCGGACCGCGAACTCGGGCTGCCAGCACAGTCGCCAGCTCTCCCGGAAGGTGCCGGTGGAGTTGACCGCGGAGCGGGCCGGCACGCCCCACCCGACGCCCAGCAGCCGCAGCCGGTGCAGCAGTCGGGAGCGGGCCGCGTCGGTGTCCTTGCGCAGGTCGAGGTCGACGTCCCGGGGCGCGGCCTCGGGCTTGAGCCGCAGCGAGCGCTGCAACCGGGCGAGGTCGCGCTGCAGCGGCACCGCCGGGGCGGCGTCCGGCACCTCGCCGAGCGCGTCGCCGACCACCAGGCGGTCCCGGACGAGCTCCAGGGCGACGTCCGAGCCGTCGCAGAGCACCGCGCGGACGGCGTCCAGGGTCTCGGTCAGCCCGGCGAGCGGACGGCCGCGCAGGACGGCCAGGGTCTCGGCGAGCCGGACCGCCTCGATGACGTGGGCGGAGGAGACCGGGTGGTCCTCGGCGCGCAGCAGTCCGGCGGCCCGGGTGAGCCAGCGCGGCACCGGATCGCCCACCGCGGTGAACAGGTGGTGGTACCAGCCGGGCGACTGGACGCCCGCGCCGTAACCGGCGGCCTGGGAGAGCCGGCGGTGCGTCCACGGGATCCAGGTGATCTCCGTCCGCACCTTCTTCGGCAGCCCGGCGAGCAGCGCCTTGTCATGGGCGACGGTGGGCATCGCCGCCAGCGCGGGCACGTGGAAGGCGCCGCAGACCACGGCGATCCGGCCGTACCCGGCGCGCCGGGCGGCCCGGATCCGCTGGCGCATGTGGGCCTCGCGCAGCTGGTCCCGGCGGGACTCGCCGAGGCCCTCGGCGCGCAGCGCGGCCATCGCCTCGGCGACGGCGGCGAACGGGGCCAGCGCGTCCGCGCCGGGGGCGCGGTGCTCGACCACGTCCTCCCACCAGCGCTCCGGGTCGTCGTGGCCGGCCGCCTCGGCGAGCAGGGCCAGCGGGTCGACGGGCAGCTCGTCGGCGGCCTCCTCGGCCTCTTCCGCCGCTTCGGCCTCCTCGGGTGCGGGCGCGAAGCCGTAGGCGGCGGGCAGGTCGATGAAGCGGACCGGCAGGTCGTGGTCGACGGCGTGGCGGATCGCCACCCACTCCGGGGAGAACTCGGCGTACGGCCAGAACGCGGCCCGCGCCGGGTCGTCCACCGCGTGGGCGAGCAGGGCGACCGGCGGCACCAGGTCCTTCTCGGCGGCGAGGTGGACGACGGCGTCGGCCTCCGGCGGTCCCTCGATCAGCACCGCGTCCGGCTGCCACTGCGCCAGCGCGGCGGCCACCGCCCGGGCCGAGCCGGGTCCGTGGTGCCGGATGCCCAGCAGGGCGACCTCCGAGGTCACGCGGTCACCTCGCGGGCCGCGCGGTAGAAGTCCTTCCAGCCGTCGCGCTCGCGCACCACCCCTTCGACGTACTCGCGCCACACCGCCCGGTCGGCCACCGGGTCGCGGACGACGGCGCCGACGATGCCGGCCGCCACGTCCCCGGCGCGCAGCACGCCGTCGCCGAAGTGGGTGGCCAGGGCGAGGCCGTTGGTCACCACCGAGATCGCCTCGGCGGTGGAGAGGGTGCCGCTCGGGGTCTTGACCTTCGTCCGGCCGTCCACGGTGAGGCCGGCCCGCAGCTCGCGGAAGACCGTCACCACCCGCCTGATCTCCTCGGCGCCGCCCGGCAGTTCGGGCAGGTCGAGGGAGCGGCCGAGCTGGCCGACCCGGCGGGTGACGATGTCGACCTCCTCGTCCAGCGAGCCGGGCAGCGGTAGCACCACCGTGTTGAAGCGGCGGCGCAGCGCGCTGGACAGCTCGTTGACGCCGCGGTCGCGGTCGTTGGCGGTGGCGATCACGTTGAAGCCGCGTACGGCCTGGGTCTCGCCGCCCAACTCCGGCACCGGCAGGGTCTTCTCGGACAGGATGGTGATCAGACTGTCCTGCACGTCGGCCGGGATGCGGGTGAGCTCCTCGATCCGGGCGAGCTTGCCGTCCGCCATCGCCCGCATCACCGGCGAGGGCACCAGGGCGTCCCGGCTGGGGCCGTGGGCGAGCAGCTGGGCGTAGTTCCAGCCGTACCGGACGGCCTCCTCGGGGGTGCCGGCGGTGCCCTGCACCAGCAGCGTGGAGTCGCCGCTGATCGCGGCGGCCAGGTGCTCGGACACCCAGGTCTTCGCGGTGCCGGGCACGCCGAGCAGCAGCAGCGCGCGGTCCGTCGCCAGGGTGGTGACGGCGACCTCGACGACCCGGCGCGGGCCGATGTACTTGGGGGTGATCCGGGTGCCGTCCGGCAGCTCGCCACCGAGCAGGTACGTCGCCACGGCCCACGGCGACAGCTTCCAGCGCTCGGGGCGCGGACGGTCGTCCCGCGCGGCCAGCGCGGCCAGTTCGCCGGCGAAGGCGTCCTCGGCGTGCTGCCGCAGAACGTCGGTCATGGGGGCTCCTTCGGGTCGGCCGCCGGGCGCACGGGTGCCCGGGCGGCAGGGTGATCGGGGGGAGCCAGGCCGGCGTCCCGGCCTGTGGGAACCACCTTGCAACGTGCCACTGACAGTCCGGCGGACGGCCGTGCGACGGGCAGTCAGCCACTGTCAGTGCCCCCGCCTACCGTCGGTCGCATGGAGGAACGCTGGAGCACCGAACACGTCCTGTCCCTGGCCCCTGACGCCGCGTCGCGGAAGGCCGCGGGCAAGCTGTCCTCGCCCGCGCCCTGGTCCGGGACGGGCACCGACGGCACCGCGCTCTGGGGCGAGTGCCGGGGCAGCGGCCGCACGCCGTACCGCACCGTGGTCGAACTCGCCACGCCCGCCTACCAGTGCAGCTGCCCCAGCCGGAAGTTCCCGTGCAAGCACGCGCTCGGACTCCTCCTGCTGTGGAGCGGCACGCCCGAGGCCGTGCCGTCCGGCGAGCCCGCCGACTGGGCCGCCGAGTGGCTCCAGGCCCGACAGGAGTGCGCCGAGAAGCGCGCCAACGCCCCGGTCGACCCGGAGGCCGCCCGCCGGCGGGCCGAGAAGCGCGCGGCCCGGGTCGCGGCCGGCGCGGCCGAGCTGCGGCTCCGGCTGGCCGACCGGATCCGGCACGGCCTGGCCGACCAGTCCACGGCCGGCCCCTGGGAGGAGGTCGCGGCCCGCATGGTCGACGCCCAGGCCTCCGGACTGGCCACCCGGGTACGGGAGTTGGACGCCCTTCCGGAGGACCGGCTGCTGGAGGAGTACGCGATGCTCCACCTGCTCGCCACCGCCGCCACCCGGGTCGACGAGCTGCCGCCCGAACTGGCCGCCACCGTCCGCGCCCGGGTCGGCTACACCCTGGACGCCGCCGAGGTGCTCGCCGGGCCGACCGTCCGGGACCGCTGGCTGGTGCTCGGCAGCCGCACCACACCGATAGACGGGGGCGCCGACGAACGGCTCACCACCCGCCGGGTCTGGCTGCGCGGCGCCAAGACCGGCCGCCCCGCCCTGCTGCTGGCCTTCGGCCGCCCCGGCCAGGCTCCCGACCTCGCCCTGCCCACCGGCCACCTGCTGGAGGCCGAACTCGCCTACCACCCCGGCGCCCGCCCGCTGCGCGCCGCGCTCGGCACCCGCTACGGGGCCCCCGGGCCCGGCCCGGCCGCCCCGCCCGCCGGGCTCACCGTCGCCGAGGCGGTCGCCGGGTACGGCACCGCGGTGGCCGACGACCCGTGGCTGGACAGCTGGCCGACCGTGCTCGCCGGGATCGTCCCGGTCCGCACCCCGGACGGCTGGCACCTGACGGACGGCCACCACACCGTCCCGGTCCACCCCTCGGCCGTCCCCGAGGCGGCGCTGTGGCGGCTGGCCGCGGTCTCCACCGGCCGCCCGCTGACGGTCTTCGGCGAGTACGGCCACCAGGGCTTCGCCCCGGTCACCGCCTGGACCGCCGAGCACCGCCCGGTCGGCCTCACCACGCTTTAGGAGCACCGACGATGACGATCACCCAGGACCCGTGGGAGACCCTGCGGACCAGCGCCCTGCTCGGCACCGACCGGCGCCCGCTCCCCGCCACCGCGCTGCCGCTCGCCGACGCCGTGGACCGGTCCGACCCGGCCACCGCACTGCTGGAGCTGGCCGCGCTGGCCACCGTCCGCCGCCGGGCCGGCGCCCTGCCCGCACCGGCCGCCGAGCCGCCCGGGCCGCCCGCGCCCGAGGACCGGCGCCCGGAGCTGCCCGAGGCCGCCGCCCGCCGGCTGGCCGTGCTGCTCGCCGGGCGCTCCGGCGGCAGCGGCGGCAGCGGCGGCACCCTGGCCAACCTGGCCGAGCTGCTGCCGCAGTGGCTCGCCACCGCTCGGGCCGAGGGCCTGCGGCCGCCCGCCGCGCTGATACCCGGGCTGCTCGACGCCGCCCGCGCGCGCAGCGAACTGCGGCCCGACGCCGTCGCGTTGGCCGGTCCGCTGGGCCGCTGGCTGGCCGCGCGGAACCCCGACTGGCGCTTCGTGCTGCGCACCAACGCACCCGAGCCGGCCAACACGACCGACCCGGCCGGCGCGACCGACCCGGCCGACCGGGCCGACCACCGGCTGTGGCACGAGGGCCTGTTCGCCGAGCGGGTCACCCACCTCACCCTGCTGCGCCGCCGCGACCCGGCCGCCGGCCTGGAGCTGCTGCGCGGCACCTGGCCGACCGAACGCGCCGAGGACCGGCTGCTCTTCCTGGACGCCCTGCAGGACGGGCTTTCCCCCGCCGACGAACCCTTCCTGGAGGCCGCCCTCGGCGACCGCAGCAAGAACGTCCGCGCCACCGCCGCCGAACTGCTCTCCACCCTGCCCGGCTCCGCACTCGCCCAGCGGATGGCCGAGCGGGCCCGGGCCGCCGTCCGGCTCGCCGGGAGCGGCACCCACCTGCTGGTCACCCCGCCCGCCGAGTGCGACGAACGGATGCAGCGCGACGGCATCACGCCCAAGTCCCCCACCGGGCGCGGCGAACGGGCCTGGTGGTTCGGCGAGGTGGTGGCCGCCGCACCACTGGCGGTCTGGCCGGACAGCACCGGCCTGACGCCGGAGCAGCTGCTCGCGCTGCGGGTCGGCGACAGCGTGGACGAGACCAGCAGCAGCTGGGCCGACGACCTGCGTGAGGCCTGGGCGCGCGCCGCCGTGCGCCAGCACGACGCCGACTGGGCCCGGGCACTGCTCGGCCCGGCCCCCGTCCCGTCGGCCCGGGGCGCCGGCCGGGCCCGCGGCGCGCGGGTCACCGGTGCCCCGGCGAAGCTGCTGGCCGTCCTCCCGGCCGAGGAACGGGCCGCCTGGACGGCCGCCTTCATCGAGGTGCACGGGCTGGGCGAGGCCTTCCAGTTGCTCGGCGCCTGCGCCACCCCGTGGACGCCGCCGCTGTCCACCGCCGTGGTGGCGGCGCTGGCCCGGGCCGCCGACTCCGGCGCGTACCCGTGGAGCCACAGCGGGGTGCTCGGGATGACGGAGCGCGCGCTCTCCCCCGGGACGGCCGCCGCGGTGGAGGAGCTGGCCGCCGGGGCGGCCCCCGACTCGGCCTGGTCGGAGACCTTCGCCCGGCTGGCCGGGACACTGCGCTTCCGGGCCGCGATGCTGAACGAGCTGACGGCGCCGCCGAACTGACCGGTGCCGCCGAACGGGCGGCGCTCCCGAACGGGCGGCGCTCCCGACCCGACAGCGCTCGCGGGTCGGGCACGCCCGAGCGGGCCGGTCCGTACGTACGGACCGGCCCGCTCCGCGCCGAAACTCAGCCGGCCGTCCGCAGGTTGGCCTCGACCCAGGCGACCACGTCCCGGGTGGGCGTGCCCGGGGTGAAGATGTCCGCGACGCCCATCGCCTTGAGCTCGGCGATGTCCTCGTCCGGGATGATCCCGCCGCAGAAGACCTTGATGTCCGCCGCGTCGCGCTCCTTCAGCAGCTCGAGCACCCGCGCGCACAGCGTCATGTGGGCGCCGGAGAGGATCGACAGCCCGATGCCGTCCGCGTCCTCCTGGATCGCGGTGTCGACCACCTGTTCGGGCGTCTGGTGCAGCCCGGTGTAGATGACCTCCATACCGGCGTCGCGCAGGGCGCGCGCGATGACCTTGGCGCCACGGTCGTGACCGTCGAGCCCCGGCTTGGCGACCACCACACGGATCGGCCCCGACACACTCATGACTGCCTCCTGGACCTCGTCGTCCATCATCCGACCGGACCTTGTGGGCCCACGGGTGCGGTTAACGGTCGATAACCAACCAACCTGAGGGGAGATTAGCGCCACCCGGCCCGGTTGGCCGAACCACCTCCCAAGAGGAGGGCAAAGTCACAGCCCCAGGCCTTGCTACCAGTGGGTATGCCCGTCCGGGGACCGTCCGTACCGGCACGGCGCAGACCCCCGTGCGCCCCCTTGACAACCGGCGGTTTTTCCGGGGCGTCGGGCGTGGGACTACAGTCACGGCTGTTTACCTCGCCCGATGACGTGCCCGAGGCCCACCGAGGAGGCAGCCCCTGATGGCTCCCGAAGCAGCCGCCCGCCCGACCCGTGCGGAGCTGCGCCTCGCCGCCCGCGAGCAGTCCCGCGCCCAGCGCCGTGGCGCCGCCAAGGCGGCCACCCGGGCCGCGCTGTTCCGGGTCGCGCTCCCGTCGGTGGCCGCGCTCGGAGTGGCCGGGGCGGCGGGCGTCGCGGTGGTCCAGGAGCAGGCCGACCAGGTGGCACCGCAGGCGTCGGCGGCCGACGCCCCCGACCGAACGGCGGCGCAGCAGGCCGCCCGGCAGGCGGTCGCGGACGCCGGCCAGGCGCAGGCCTCGCGCGGCGACGCCCGTCAGCCGCTGACCGCCGCCCAGCCCGGGGACGGCCAGCCGACCGGCACCCCGACCGCCCAGCCGACCCCCGAACCGGCCAAGCCGACGGTGGTCATGCCGGTCGCCCAGCACGGCCTCGGCGAACTGTTCGGCGCGGCCGGCACCCACTGGGCCAGGCGGCACACCGGCATCGACTTCCCGGTGGACGGCGGCTCCGAGGTCTACGCCGTCACCGACGGGACGCTCCGGACGCAGTGGAACCCGTTCTACGGCTACATGTCGATACTGAAGATGCCGGACGGCACCGAGGCCTGGTACTGCCACCTGCGGGCGTACAAGGTCCGCAAGGGGCCGGTGAAGCAGGGCGACGTGATCGCCTTCGTCGGCAGCAGCGGCAACAGCACCGGCCCGCACCTGCACTTCGAGATCAGGCCCCAGGGCAGCGGTCCGGTCGACCCGCTGCCCTGGTTCCTCTCGAACGGGCTGGACCCGCGCTGAGACCGAACTCCCGCCCGTGGGGCGGGAGTTCGAGGACGGGACCAGGAGCCGCCTCGGCCGGCCAGGCCCTACAGCTTCTCGACCGGCGCGTAGCGCAGCACCAGCCGCTTGCGGCCGGTGCTGCCGAAGTCCACCTCGGCCTGGGCGTTGTCGCCGACGCCCGTCACACCGACCACCGTGCCCAGCCCGAAGGTGTCGTGGGTGACCCGGTCGCCGACGGCCAGCGAGACGACGTCGCGCTCCACGACCTTGCCGCCGCGCCGCACCGACTGCCCCCAGCCGGCCTTCGGCGAGGCCGACCCGGCCGAGGAGGACCGCGAACTCCCGCCCCCGGAGGAGGACTTGCCCCAGGACGAGCCCGACGAGCCGGACGAGCCCGAGGAGAAGCCGCGCTGGACCGGCGCCTGGGCCGCCCCCCTCCGCTTCCAGTCGACCAGCGCCTCCGGGATCTCCTCCAGGAACCGCGAGGCCGGATTGTAGGCCGGCTGCCCCCAGGCGCTGCGCAGCACCGAGCGGGTCAGGTAGAGCCGCTCGCGGGCCCGGGTGAGGCCCACGTACGCGAGCCGGCGCTCCTCCTCCAACTCCTTGACCTGGTTGAGCGCCCGCATGTGCGGGAAGATCCCGTCCTCCATGCCGGTCAGGAAGACCACCGGGAACTCCAGGCCCTTGGCGGTGTGCAGGGTCATCATCGTGATGACGCCCTGCCCCTCCTCGTCGTCGTCCGGGATCTGGTCCGAGTCGGCGACCAGCGCGACCCGCTCCAGGAAGTCGGCCAGCGAGCCGACCGGCGGCGTGCCCTCCTCCCCGGCGTCCGGCCGCTCGCCCGGGTCCTGCTCGTACTCCAGCGCCACCGAGGCGAGTTCCTGGAGGTTCTCCACGCGGGTCTCGTCCTGCGGGTCGGTGGAGGCCTGGAGTTCGGCCAGGTAGCCGGTCTCCTCCAGGACGGCCTCCAGCACCGCGGCCGGGCCCGCGCCCGACTCGACGACCTGGCGCAGCCCGGCCATCAGGGTGTTGAACTTCTTGACCGCGTTGGCCGAGCGCGCGGCCATCCCGTACGCCTCGTCCACCCGGACCAGCGCCTGGGCGAAGGAGATCCGCTCCCGCGCGGCCAGCGCGTCGACCATCGCCTCAGCCCGCTCGCCGATGCCGCGCTTGGGCACGTTGAGGATCCGGCGCAGCGGCACGGTGTCCTCCGGGTTGGAGAGCACCCGCAGGTACGCCAGGACGTCCCGGACCTCCTTGCGCTCGTAGAAGCGCACCCCGCCGACCACCTTGTACGGCAGGCCGACCCGGATGAACACCTCCTCGAACACCCGGGACTGGGCGTTGGTGCGGTAGAAGATCGCGACGTCGCCGGGCTTGGCCTCGCCCTTGTCGGTGAGCCGGTCGATCTCGTCGGCGATGAACTGGGCCTCGCCGTGCTCGTCGTCCGCGACGTAGCCGACGACCTTCTCGCCGTGGTCGCCGGCCGTCCAGAGCTTCTTCTCGCGCCGGTTGGCGTTGCGCTCGATGACGGCGTTGGCGGCGCTCAGGATCGTCTGGCTGGAGCGGTAGTTCTGCTCCAGCAGGATCGTGGTGGCGTTCGGGTAGTCCTCCTCGAACTGGAGGATGTTGCGGATGGTCGCGCCGCGGAAGGCGTAGATCGACTGGTCCGCGTCACCGACCACGCACAGCTCGGCCGGCGGCACCTCGGCGAGGTGCGCGGCGGCCGGGTTCACGAAGTCCCCGTCCGCGGTGCGCTTCGGCGCGGCCGTGACGGATCCCCCGCTCAGCTCCCGGACCAGCATGTACTGGGCGTGGTTGGTGTCCTGGTACTCGTCGACCAGGATGTGCCGGAACCGGCGGCGGTAGTGCTCGGCGACGTCCGGGAAGGCCTGCAGCAGGTTCACCGTCGTCATGATGATGTCGTCGAAGTCGAGCGCGTTGGCCTCGCGCAGCCGCCGCTGGTAGAGCGCGTACGCCTCGGCGAGCTTCTTCTCCATCGGGTTGGCGGCCTGGTCGGCGAAGGTCTCCTCGTCGATCAGCTCGTTCTTCAGGTTGCTGACCTTCGCCGTGAAGGACTTCGGCGGGAACTGCTTCGGGTCCAGGTCGAGGTCGCGGCAGACCAGCGACATCAGCCGCTGCGAGTCGGCCGAGTCGTAGATCGAGAAGCTGGAGGTGAACCCCAGCTGCTTGGACTCGCGGCGCAGGATCCGCACGCAGGCGCTGTGGAAGGTGGACACCCACATCGCCCGGGCACGCGGGCCGACCAGCGCCTCGACGCGCTCGCGCATCTCGCCGGCCGCCTTGTTGGTGAAGGTGATCGCCAGGATCTCGCCCGGCTGCACCCCGCGGGCGCCCAGCAGGTAGGCGATCCGGTGGGTCAGCACCCGGGTCTTGCCGGAGCCGGCGCCGGCCACGATCAGCAGCGGCGCGCCGGCGTGCAGCACCGCCTCGCGCTGCGGGTCGTTCATCCCCTCCAGCAGCTGCGCCGGGTCGATCACCGTACGGGCGGCACCGTTGCGGTACCAGGCGTCCCGCTCCGCGTCGGCGGCGTGGTCGGTGTGGAACAGCCCGTCCGGGATCGCCTCCTCGTACGCGTCGTACGGAACGTCGTCCTCGTACGGCGGGGGCTCCTCGTCGATGGGCGCGCCGGGCTGCTTCGACCCGGCGGCAAGTGCCTCGAAACCGGGGAGCGGAAGGTCGTCAAAGAGGCTACTCATGGCACTCCGAGTCTATGGCCACCCACCGACAAGCCCGCCCGGCCCGGAGAGACCGGACCGGGCGGGCTCGATGCCGGGGGTGATCAGACCAGGCGGCGGGCGGTGGCCCAGCGGGTGAGCTCGTGGCGGTTGCTGAGCTGGAGCTTGCGCAGGACGGCGGAGACGTGGCTCTCCACGGTCTTCACCGAGATGAAGAGCTGCTTGGCGATCTCCTTGTAGGCGTAGCCGCGGGCGATCAGCCGCAGCACCTCGCGTTCGCGCTGGGTGAGGCGGTCCAGGTCCTCGTCCACCGGCGGGGTGTCGGTGGCGGCGAAGGCGTCCAGCACGAAGCCGGCCAGCCGGGGCGAGAAGACGGCGTCGCCGTCGGCGATCCGGAAGATCGCGTCGACCAGGTCGGTGCCGGTGATGGTCTTGGTGACGTAGCCGCGGGCGCCGCCGCGGATCACGCCGATGACGTCCTCGGCGGCGTCCGAGACGGACAGCGCCAGGAACTTCACCCCGCCCTGCTCGCCCATCACCCCGACCGAGCGGCGCAGCACCTCGACGCCGCCGCCGCCGGGCAGGTGGACGTCGAGCAGCACCACGTCGGGCCGGGTCTCGGCGACCACGCGGACCGCCGAGTCCACGTCGTCGGCCTCCCCCACCACATCGATGCCGGTCACGTCGGTGCGGCCGATCTCGGCCCGGACCCCCGTGCGGAACATCCGGTGGTCGTCCACCAGGACGACCCTGGCCGTACGCTCCGGCGCTGCCTCAGTCATGCGTTCTCTCCATCTCCAGCTCGACCTCGGTGCCGCCGCCCGCCGCCGGCCGCACCCGAGCGGTGCCGCCGTAGCGCTTCATCCGGCCGATGATCGACTCCCGTACGCCCATCCGGTCCTCGGGCACCGTGTCGGGGTCGAAGCCGGGTCCGTGGTCGCGGATGAACACCGACACCGTCCTCCCCTCCACCTCGGCGTAGACCTGGACCGGTCCCCCGCCACCGTACTTGGCCGCGTTGACGGTCGCCTCCCTCGCGGCCTGGATCTGTGCCGCGATCCTCTCGTCCATCGGGCAGTCGCCGACGATCACCAGCTCGACCGGGACGCCGTGCCGGTCCTCGACCTCGGCGACGGCGGCCCGCAGGGTCTCCGCCATGGTGTCCGGCGCGGCCTCGGCGGCGGCCTCCGGGCGGTACAGCCACAGCCGCAGCTCGCGCTCCTGGGAGCGGGCCAGCCGCAGCACCTCCTTGGGGTCCTCGGCCCGGCGCTGGATCAGGGTGAGGGTGTGCAGCACCGAGTCGTGGATGTGGGCGGCGATCTCGGCCCGCTCCTGGGCGCGGATGCGGGCGGTGCGCTCGGCGCCGAGGTCCTGCCAGAGCCGCAGGCCGTACGGGCCGAGCAGCACCAGCACCCCGGCGAGCACCGCGAGCGAGGCCTCGATGACCGAGCCGAGGGTGGAGCCGCTGCCCTGCATGGCGAGCAGCGCGATGGTGCCGACCACCGCGAGCAGCACGCCCGCGCCGACCCGGGTGTAGGCGCTGCGCCGCTTCTCGCCCTCCTCGATGCCGAACCAGCGCTGCCAGCGCGAGTCGTCGGCCTGCCGCCAGACCAGCGCCACGCCGACGCCGATCGCCAGCAGCGGCCAGGTGTACGGCTTGGCGGTCTGCCAACCGAGCACGTTCAGCAGGGCGATCAGGCCGATCACGACCATGACCAGGGCGGCGAGCTGGCCGATGCCGCCCTGCCCGCCCTTGCCGGCGGGCCGGGTCTCGGCCCCGCCCTCGGCGGCGGTCACGGCGACCGGCTCGCCCTGGAGCGCGTGCTGGAGCAGTTCGCGCAGCCGCCCGACCCAGCCGCCCCCGCCCGACTTGGTCAGCGGGGTGCCCGGCCGCAGCCAGGGCGAGGTCGGGACGTAGACGCCGTTGACGTTCACCCAGTGGGTGCCGCCGCGCTGCGAGGGCTCGCCGATGCCGATCGGCACCACGAACCAGAACGCCGCGTACAGCAGCGCGCCGATGCCCTGCGCGAAGAACAGCAGGACGAAGGCCAGCCGGACCCAGCGGACCGGCAGCCCGAGGTGCACCGCCAGGCCGTGCGCGACGCCGCCGAGCATCCGCCCCTGCGGGCTGCGGTACAGCCGCCGGTAGGGCGGCCGCCCGCCGTCGGGCGCGGTCGGGTCGGCGCCGGCCGACGCGGCGGCGTCGGAGGCGAGGGGTCGGGGATCGGTACCGGGTGCTGCCACGCCACCGATGGTTCCACGCGGGCGGCTCCGGGCGCATCAGGGTGTGTCCCCCAGCCTTATCAGGGACAAGTCAGGGTCCGGACAGGGCCCTACCCGGTTGGGCCGGGCCGCCCCTGCCGGAAGGATGGTGCCCATGACCGAGGACCACATCCAGGAGACCGGGCCCACCGCCCCGCCGGAACCGGAACGCCCCCCGCTGACCAGGACCGAGCACCACCGCGTGGTGGCCGGCGTCTGCGGTGGTCTCGGGCGGCATCTGGACATCGACCCGGTGGTCTTCCGGGTGGTCACCGTGGTGCTCTGCCTCTCCGGCGGCCTCGGCCTCTTCCTGTACGGCCTGGCCTGGCTGATCGTCCCGACCGAGGGCAGCGCCGACGGCCGCCGCGGCGGGCGCACCGAGCTCCAGCGGGTGCTGACCGGCCGGGTCGACGGCCAGTCGATCGGCGCGGTGCTGCTGACCGTGATCGGCACCGGGGTGTTCTTCTCCTCGATGGGCGACGGCGACCAGCTGTTCCCACTGCTGCTGCTCGGCGGCCTGGTCTTCCTGGCGGTGCGCTACGACCCGGAGCGCCGCCGCGGCGGCCGCGGTCGCGAGCGCCGCCGCGGCGGCCCGTACGACCGTCACTTCCCCGAGGCCGAGGGCCACGGCTGGGCGCAGGACGAGGACGCCACGGCCCGGCACGCCGCCGGCCAGGCCGCCGGAACCGTCCCCGCCGACTCCCCCGCCCCCGGCCCGAGCGGCTACCTGTGGGACCCTCGCCACCCCGAGCGCAACCCGTACGGCGCCACCGACACCGGCGCGGGCCCGAAGGTGCCGCCGCCCGGCGGCCCGACACCGGCCTGGTGGCAGCGCACCGACCTGCCGGAGGGCGACCCGCTGCGCAAGGAGCGCCCGGAGCGCCGCCGCGAGCCGGCCGCCGTACGGCACCCCCGGGAGCGCTCACCGCTCGGCTTCGTCGGCTTCCTGCTGGCGATCGGCGCGGCCACCGCGGTCTGGTCCGCCTCGGCCGGCCACACCGACGTCACCAAGCTGAGCACCGTCGTACTGGCCACCGGGCTGCTGGTGATCGGCCTGACGCTGCTGCTCGCCGCGAAGTTCGGCAAGGCCCGTAAGCTCGCGGTGCTGGGCCTGCTGACCACCCTGGCGCTGGCCTTCGCCGGCCACTCGCCGCACACCGTGCAGGACGCCGTCGGCGACCGCTCCTGGACGGTCACCGCGGCCGCCGACCTGAAGGACCGCTACAACCTGGGGGCCGGCAACGTCCGGCTGGACCTCTCCCACCTCGACCCGGCCGGGAGCACCCTCGCCACCAAGGTCGACCTCGGCGCCGGCGAGCTGGTCGTCACCGTGCCGGCGGACGTCACGGTGGACCTGGTGGCCCGGGTCGGCCTGGGCAACGTCACCGTGCCGGGCGACCGCAACGACGGCACCGGGCGGCACGTCTACCAGCTCGGCCCGGTGGACGGTCAGCCGTCCAAGGGCACCCTCGATCTCCAACTCGGCATCGGCATCGGCGACATCAAGGTGGTCCAGCAGTGAGGAAGCACCGGCTCGACCTGTTCTCGCTGATCGCGGGCAGCCTGTTCACCGCGATCGCCGTCAGCTACCTGGTGGCGGCCCTCGACGGCGAGACGGTGAACGGACGGATCGTCGTCCCGGTCACCTTCATCGTGCTCGGCGTCGGCGGCCTGGCCGGCGCGGTGGCCGCGGTGGCCCGGCGCGGCAGGCCGGACCGCGACGAGTAGCGCCCGTACGGTCAGCTCTGCTGCGGGCCCAGGGTCAGCTTGTCGCCGTCCTTGCTGACGCCGTACCGGGGCAGCGGCTTGACCGCCGGCCCGTTGACCACCGCGCCGGTCGCGGCGTCGAACCGGGAGCCGTGGCAGGGGCAGTACAGCTGGCCGTTCTTCGGGGCGTCCACCGCGCAGCCGGAGTGGGTGCACACCGCGGAGAAGGCGCAGTACTGGCCGGCCTTGGGCTGCACGATGTAGACGGCGTCCCCGGTGGCCGGGTCCTTGACCTGGGCCGAGCCGCCGACCGGCACGCTCGCCGCGGCGACCGTGGGGGCGGGCGCGGCGGCGGGCGCGGTGCCGCTGGGCGCCGGGGCCGCGGACTGCTTGGACGCGGCCGACTTGTCCCGGCCGAAGGTGCGGGTGAGCGAGCCGCTCAGCAGCCCGGCGCCGCCGATGGCGACCGCCGCGATCCCGCCGTCCACCAGCGCCCGGCGCCTGACGTGCGCCTCGGTCAGCCCCCGCTCGCGGTCCCGCCCGGCCCGGCGGGCGAGGTAGCCGTCCACCGACAGGTACGGCGTGCCGGCCAGCAGCAGCGGGGTCCAGGCCATCAGGTAGCCGAGGTCGTTGCCGAGGTAGTACGGCGAGACGCTCCAGCTGACGGTCAGCCACAGACTCAGGTTGATCAGCGCGCCGCCGAGCGCCGCGACCCGGCCCCAGAGGCCGAGCAGGGTGCCGAGGCCGACGGCCAGCTCGCCGAAGGCGATGGCCAGCGCGGACAGGGTGGGCGCGTCCAGCGCGGGCCCGAGCAGGAAGCCGATCGGGCTGCCGCCGGCCTTGGCGGCCTGGGTCTGCGAGACGAAGGAGGCCGGGTCGCCCGCGCCGGCCAGGAAGTGCGCGTCGGAGAGCTTGTCCAGGGCGGCGTAGACGAAGGTGACGCCGAGGAACAGCCGCAGCGGCAGCAGCGCGTACCGGGACGCGAACGCCCGCCGTTGCGCCGCCCGGTCGGCCCGGCCGGACGCTCCTCCGGCGACCGCCTCGGAGTTGCTGACCTCCGACATCCGTCACACCTTCCCTCACGGCCTGCCACTACCTGACAGGTCCGGTCCGCATTCTGCCCGCTCCTGCACGCTTTCGGTGGGACATACCGACGCGGGGGGCCGCGAACGGCTGCGCCGCCGTTCCCTCCAGTACGGGAACGACGGCGCGGCTGTTCAGGCTTCGCGGGGAGTGCTCACTCCCACTCGATGGTGCCCGGCGGCTTGCTGGTGACGTCGACGACGACGCGGTTGACGTCGCGGACCTCGTTGGTGATCCGGGTGGAGATCTTCGCCAGCACGTCGTACGGCAGACGGGACCAGTCGGCGGTCATGGCGTCCTCGGACGAGACCGGGCGCAGCACGATCGGGTGACCGTAGGTGCGGCCGTCGCCCTGCACGCCCACGCTGCGCACGTCGGCGAGCAGCACGACCGGGCACTGCCAGATCTCGCGGTCCAGACCGGCCGCGGTGAGCTCCTCGCGGGCGATCGCGTCGGCGTCGCGGAGCAGGTTCAGGCGCTCCTCGGTGACCTCGCCGACGATCCGGATGCCCAGGCCGGGGCCCGGGAACGGCTGGCGCTGGACGATCTCCTCCGGCAGGCCCAGCTCCTGGCCGACCATCCGGACCTCGTCCTTGAACAGCTTGCGCAGCGGCTCGACCAGCTGGAACTGCAGGTCCTCGGGCAGGCCGCCGACGTTGTGGTGGGACTTGATGTTGGCGGTGCCGGTGCCGCCGCCGGACTCCACCACGTCCGGGTACAGGGTGCCCTGGACCAGGAAGTCGACCGACTCGCCGTGGGCGCCGGCCTCGGCGACGATCTCGGCCTGGGCCTGCTCGAAGACCCGGATGAACTCGCGGCCGATGATCTTGCGCTTCTCCTCGGGGTCGGTGACCCCCTTCAGCGCGTTCAGGAAGCGCTCGGCGGCGTCGACGACCTTCAGCTGCACGCCGGTGGCGGCCACGAAGTCCTTCTCGACCTGCTCGGTCTCGCCCTTGCGCATCAGGCCGTGGTCGACGTAGACGCAGGTCAGCTGGTCGCCGATGGCCTTGTTGACCAGGGCGGCGGCGACCGCGGAGTCCACGCCGCCGGACAGGCCGCAGATCGCCCGCTTGGTGCCGACCTGCTCGCGGATCAGGGCGATCTGCTCATCGACCACGCTGCCGGTGGTCCAGGTCGGGGCGATGCCGGCGCCGCGGTAGAGGAAGTGCTCCAGGATCTGCTGGCCGTGGTCGGAGTGCAGCACCTCGGGGTGGTACTGGACGCCGTACAGCCGGGCCTCGTCGTTCTCGAAGGCCGCGACCGGGACCAGCTCGGTGGAGGCGGTGACGCTGAAGCCCGCCGGGGCGGCCGAGCAGGCGTCGCCGTGCGACATCCACACCGAGTGCTGCGCCGGGACACCCTCGAACAGGGTGGAGCCGGTGCGGGAGACGGTCAGCGGGGTGCGGCCGTACTCGCGGGCACCGTTGTTGTCGACGGTGCCGCCCAGCGTCTTCGCCATCAGCTGGAAGCCGTAGCACATGCCGAAGACCGGGACACCGGCCTCGAAGATCGCGCGGTCGAGCTGCGGCGCGCCCTCTTCGTAGACCGACGACGGACCGCCGGAGAGGATGATCGCCTTGGGGTTCTTGGCGAGCATCTCGGCCACCGGCATGCTGCTCGGCACGATCTCGCTGTAGACCCGCGCCTCACGCACCCGACGGGCGATGAGCTGGGCGTACTGGGCGCCGAAGTCGACCACCAGGACGGTGTCGTTGTCCGGCACGGACTGGACGGGAATTGCAGAGGACACAGACGGCCTTCCGGCAGCGGTATCGAGGTGTCGCGCTGAACCGCCTCCCCGGCGGGAGGCAGCGGCGGCGGACGGGTGTGGGTGTCTGGACACCGATTCTACCGGGCTGTCCGGTTTCACTCGTCTGCACGTCCAAAGGACCGTGACCGGTCGGGGTCACGCTTCGTTGCTTCTGACGACCGGACGGCCGCGCCGCGTCCGCCAGACGCGCCGCCGCCGCCCCCGACCGGGGGCACCGCCGTACGGGCAGCAGGACCACGCGTGGAGCTTCACCCCAGTCCACCGGCGCATGTGGCGCCGCCGCCCCGGCCCGCCGGGGAGCGGCGCCGTGGGACCGTGCGCGGGTGCCGCGGCCGGCCAGCAGGGGACAGCGACCCCGGCCGCGACTGGGCCGAGAGGTGGGACGGCCGGTTCCCCGGGGACGCCCGGGGCCGGCCGTCGCACCGCCCTTCGGCCCCCCCTCCGACCCCCTCTGACCCCCCTTCGATCCGGGGCACGCCCCGGGCGCACTCCCCCCTCACCGTCCCGCGCCGCTACGCGCGTCCCCGTGCACCGCAATCCTCCAGGCCACTACGCACCGTGATCATTCGACGCAATGTCGTCCGCAAATGAGCTGTGCCGAACGTGCCGAATCGGTTGCAGAGAAACCCCTCCGTCCACCACGATGCTCGGTGTGACCGGTTCTCCCGGCGGCCGGCAGGTGCGTCGCGGGGGCCCGGACCGAGGTCTCCACGGTCGTCGCACCGAAAGGCGACAGCGGTTTTCACTTCACGCTCCGTGAGCGAGGGCCCGGCGCAGACCTGCCCGCCGGCCCGCCGCCGCACGGAAGCGCGTGCCCCGCTCCCCGGCCACCCACGCCGGCACCGAAGGGGCACGACCCGAGCCAACCGACACGACGGCGCTCCTCCCCCGGCGCCGTCACCTCCAGCACCCGGCGCAGCCCTGACGCCGAGTGCTGAGCGACAAAGGGCCCCGTTCCCCCGCGGGGCCCTTTGCCCTTTCCCGGCCTACGGGTGGTCGCGCCAGACGGTCGGGTCGACCGGCTCCTCCGGCCGCCGCGGCGCGTCCGCGGGCAGCGGCGTCCCCCCGGCGGGGGTCGGCGGCGCCTCGTGCGAGCCGAGCACCTCGCTCACCCCCGCCACCGAGGGCGCCTCGGCCGGCGGCGGTGCGGCGTACGGCCCGGGGCCCTGCGGCGGCACCGCCCCGTACGGAGCCGCCCCGTGCGGAGCCGCCCCGTACGGCGCCGTGGCACCCCGGCCGCCGCGTGCCGCGAACGCCGCCGGCACCAGCACCGCGCCGGCCACCGCCCAGACCGCGTTGGCCACCAGCACGCTGAGGAACACCAGGCCGACCGAGTTCTCCTCGGACAGCTCCGAGCGGACGGAGGTGGTCCAGCCCGCCATCGTCATCGTCCTGGTCATCACGGCACCGGCCACCACCATCAGCAGGGTCAGCACCACCGTGTACACGGCTGCCAGGCGCCACCGGTCGGCCGCGTCCAGCTGTCGCCGGTGCGCCGCCCAGCCGAGCAGCAGCGCCGCGCCCACCGCCGCCACGCCGCACCAGCGCCAGTCGGCGGACAGGTCGTGCAGATCGAAGAAGGAGAGGTCCAGCCCGGTGCGCTGGTTGCCCCAGGTCGTGCCGGCGCTGGTCATCCTGACGTGTGCCGAGAACGTCGCCCCCGAGCCGAAGCCGAGCAGCTGGAGCCCGAGGTTGGGCAGGAAGGCCAGCGAGACCGCGGTCGTCGCACCGCTCCCGGCGTTCACCGCGACCAGCACGAAGGCCGCCGCCGACGCCAGGGCCACCGACAGCGCCAGCGCCCGGCCGGCCGTCAGCGCGGCCACCGCCCAGCCGCGCACCGACCGGCTGCGCCAGGCGGCCCAGCGCAGCGCGTCGGTGCCGTAGACGGCGAAGGCCAGCAGGAAGGCCAGCAGGGCGGTCCAGCCGACCGCCTCCAGCCAGGTGGTGCCGGCGGTGACGGTCATCCCCCGGTACTCGGAGAAGTCCGGGTAGGCGGGGTAGCCGCCGGACCGCACCGGGTGCCAGTCGGTGCCCCCGATCAGGCCGAGCAGCAGGGTGACGGCGGCCAGCACCACGGCACTGCGCAGCGCCTCACCGACGGCCTGGGCCCGGGTGAGCTGGGTGCCGTCGGCCTTGCGCCGGCGCAGCCCGGCCCGCAGACCGAGCCAGAGCGCCAGCCCCCAGAACACGGTGACGGTCAGCGGCAGGACCCGGAAGGTGAGCTCCATGCCGTCCTGGAGGGCGCGGCCGGACGAGTCCGGGCTCCCGCTGATCCGGAACGGCGCGCCGAGCGCGTTCAGCGCCATCGCCAGCGCCGCACCGAAGCGGTCGCCGAACTCGGGCGCGGCGTAGGCGCCGTCGTAGCCGTAGTCGCCCGGGACGGCCGCGATCAGCGCGGCCGCCAGCAGGACGAGGGTCGGCCCGATGGCCGCCACCAGCGCGGGGCGCCAGTTCGAACCGGCCAGCCAGCGCAGCACGGGCGACTGGACGGTCCTCGGATAGTACGGCTGCCCCGCGCCCCAACTGCCCACCCTCGGCAGGCCGCCGGGCGGCGGCGGGTAGGACCCGGCCGGCGAGGTCGGCGGGGCCGACGGGGTCGGCGGCGGCCCGTACCCCGGGGGTGGCGGCGGTACGACGGCCGGCGGGGGCGGCGGCGGGGGTGCCAGCGGCCGTCCGCACGAGCCGCAGGCGGACGCCCCCTCCACCGAAGTCGCGCCGCACGATGCGCAGTTGGCCATGGACCGGATTCCCCCCGCTCGACGAGTTCCTGGTCCCCCAGGGAGCCCGTTTATCCCATCGGATCCGAACGGATGTCAACCACGAAGCGAGGCAGGCGGGTTGACCGCCAGGGCCGGGTCAGTCGCGCTTCTTCGGGACCTCCGGGACGGGCAGCAGCGGCAGTCGCAGCGCACCGAACGCGCCCTCCGGCACGGCCGGTCGCACCGGCGCGACCGGGTCGACCCGGCGGTAGTCCCCGCCCTGGTCCGGGCGCCGGTCCGGCTCGCCCTTGTTGGGCCACATCGACATCGCGCGCTCGGCCTGCGCGGTGATGGTGAGCGAGGGGTTGACGCCGAGGTTGGCGGAGACGGCCGCGCCGTCCACCACGCTGATCCCGGGGTGGCCGTAGAGCCGGTGGTACGGGTCGACCACGCCGGTCTCGGGGGCGTCGCCGATCGGGCAGCCGCCGAGGAAGTGCGCGGTCATCGGGATGTCGAAGATCTCGCCGACGGTGCTGCCGGGGAAGCCGTTGATCTCGTCGGCCAGCGCCTGGGCGCCCCGCTCGGCGGCCGGGATCCAGGTCGGGTTGGGCTCGCCGTGACCCTGGCCGGAGGTGAGCCGGGGCTTGCCGAGCGGGCCCTTCTTGAGCGAGACGGTGATCGAGTTGTCCAGCGACTGCATCACCAGGCCGATGATCGTCTTCTCGGACCAGCCGCGCTGGTTCATCGACCGGCCGAAGGTCACCGGGTGGAGCACCGAGTTGCCCAGGTAGCGCAGCCAGCGCGGGGCCTTCCCGCCGCCCTTGACCTGGGCGATCGACAGCGCGCCCATCGCGTTGGAGCCCTTGCCGTAGCGGACCGGCTCGATATGGGTGTTCGCGTCCGGGTGGATCGACGAGGTGATCGCGACGCCCTTGGTGAAGTCCGCCTTGGCGCCGTAGCGCCGGTCGGTGGTCTGCGCGCCCACCAGCGCCTCGGAGTTGGTGCGGGTCAGCTCGCCGAGCCGCTCGGAGATCCGGGGCAGGTGGCCGGCAGCGCGCATCCGGTGCAGCAGCGACTGGGTGCCGTAGGTGCCGGCCGCGACCACCACCCGGGCGGCGGTGATGGTCCGGGCGCCCGCCTTGACCCGGTCGGTCTTCGACCGGGAGTCGGTGCGCCGCACGTCCACCGCGAAGCCACGATTCCCGTCGGCCGCGCCGTACTCCCGGATCCGGGCCACGGTGGTCAGCGGGTGGATCTCCGCGCCGCCCCGCTCGGCCAGGTACAGGTAGTTCTCGGTGAGCATGTTCTTGGCGCCGTGCCGGCAGCCGGTCATGCACTCGCCGCACTCCACACAGGCCTTGCGGGCCGGGCCGGCGCCGCCGAAGTACGGGTCGGCGACCTCCTCGCCGGGCGCGGCCTTGGCGGTGCCTCCCCCGGACTCCGTCCGGGAGGCGCCCCCAGCGTCCTTTCCGTCTCCGAAGAAGACCCCGACCGGCGCCATGTGGAAGGTGTCCCCGACGCCCATCTTCTCGGCCGCCGCCTTGAGGTGGACGTCGGACGGCGTGACGGTCGGGTTCAGCCGGACCCCGAGCATCCGCTGCGCCTGGTCGTAGAACGGCGCCAACTCCGCCTGCCAGTCGGTGATGTGGCACCACTGGCGGTCCTCGAAGAAGGCCTTCGGCGGCACGTACAGGGTGTTGGCGTAGTTCAGCGAGCCGCCGCCGACCCCGGCGCCGGCCAGGATCAGCACATTGGCCAGCAGGTGGATCCGCTGGATGCCGTACAGCCCGAGCTGCGGCGCCCACAGGTAGTTCGACAGGTCCCAGGAGTTGCGGGGCAGCTCGTCCCGCTCGAAGCGCCGCCCGGCCTCCAGGACGGCGACCCGGTAACCCTTCTCGGTCAGCCGCAGCGCCGCGACCGAACCGCCGAAGCCGGAGCCGACCACGACCACGTCGTAGTCGAACTCCGCCGCACCGCCGGACTCCACCATCTGCCACTGCTCCTCGGGGGTCGAACCTGTCGGGAAGGAAAGCGGGTCGGCGCCGCGTACGGCGCGGCGACCTACTTGAAGCGCAGCGCCTTGAGCGCCCGCAGCCCGCCGGTCATCACGGCGGCGAACTGCTTGTCGTCCAGCCCGAACGACGGGGCGATCGGCATCAGCCGCTGGGTCGCGATGGTCTGCGCCTCGGTGAAGCGCAGGATCCCCTCGGCGCCGTGCCGCCGGCCCAGCCCCGAGTCGCCCATGCCGCCCATCGGCGCGCCGACCGAGCCGTACGCGGCCGCGTAGGCCTCGTTGACGTTGACCGTCCCGGTGCGCAGCCGGGACGCGACCGCCCGGCCGCGCCGCGGGTTCCTCGTCCAGACGCTGGAGTTCAGGCCGTAGGGCGTGGAGTTGGCGGCGGCCACCGCCTCCTCCTCGGTGTCGAAGCGGTAGACCGAGACGACCGGGCCGAAGGTCTCCTCGCCGCAGACCGCCATCTCCGGGGTCACCCCGTCCAGGACGGTCGGCTCGTAGAAGTACGGGCCGAGGTCGGGCCGGGCCCGCCCCCCGGTGAGCACGGTGGCGCCGGCCTTGACCGCCTCCGCCACGTGCCGGGTGGTGGTGTCCAGCTGCCGGGCGGAGACCAGCGAGCCCATGTCGGCGCCGTAGGCCAGGCCGCCGCCCAGGCGCAGCGCCCGGGTGCGGGCGACGAAGAGCTCCAGGAAGCGGTCGGCCACCGAGCGGTGCACCAGCAGCCGTTCGATCGAGATGCACAGCTGCCCGGCCGTGGAGAAGCAGGCCCGGACGGCGCCGGCGGCGGCCGCCTCGAGGTCGGCGTCGGAGAGCACCAGCATGGCGTTCTTGCCGCCGAGTTCGAGCGAGGCGCCGACCAGCCGGGCGGCGGCCCGCTGGGCGACCTCGCGGCCGGTGCGGGTGGAGCCGGTGAAGGAGACGTAGTCGGCGTGCTCCACCACGGCGGGGCCGATCACCGGGCCGTCGCCGATCACGACCTGCCACAGGTCGGCCGGCAGCCCGGCCTCGATCAGGAGTTCACGGGCCCACAGTCCGGTCAGCGCGGTCTGGGTGTCGGGCTTGTTGACCACCGCGTTGCCGGCCACGAAGGCGGGCAGCAGGTCGCCGATGCACAGCTCCAGCGGGTAGTTCCACGGCGAGATGTGGCCGATCACGCCCTTGGGGCGGCGGGCCTCCACGGTGTGGGTGAGCACCGGCAGCGCACCGCCGCGGCGCCGGTCCTTCAGATAGCCCTGCGCGGCGCGCCCGTAGTGCCGGGCGGCCATGGCGACGGCCAGCACCTCCTCGAAGGCGTGCAGCCGGGCCTTGCCGGTCTCGGCCTGGACCAGGTCCAGCGCCTCGTCCTGCCGCTTGAGCAGCAGGTCGTGGAAGCGCAGCAGCACGGCGGCCCGACGGCGCACCGGCAGTGCGGCCCAGGCGGCCTGGGCACGGCGGGCCAGCTGGAAGGCGACCTCGACGTCGGCCGGGGTGGACTGCGGCAGAGCGGCCAGCCGCTCACCGGTCAGCGGGGCGACGGTCTCCACCACACTGGGCTCGCCGGTGGCGGTGACCCCGGCGGCCAGCCGCTCGACCAGGGAGCGCGGGACGGCGGTCGCGACGGTCCGGCCGCCGCCGGGGGCGGCCGGGTTGCCGTCCACGAGGGCGGCGCCGGGGTGTTCGGTGGCCACTGCGTCTGCTGTGAGGTCCGACATACGGCGCAGCCTAGGCCTTCGGCGGCCGGTGCGGTACCCGTCGGTAACAAGAATCTGCCGCAGTCGGGCCAAAGCGGGGCGCTCCGCCCGTACGGGCCGCCACCCGCCGGCCCGGGCCGACCCGCCGCCGGCCCGGGCCGTCTCAGCGGGTGGGCGTGAAGTGGTTCAGCACCGTGGTGAACCGCTGCTCGGCCTGCTGCCACTCGTCGCCCTTGTCCGGGCTGGACGCGTATATCGCGTAGGAGGTGCCGTCATCGTCGATGAACTCGGTCTCGATCGCCCGCCGGCGTCCGCCCTCCTTGGCCGCGTAGCTGAACTCCCAGGTGGCCGCCTCGTGGCCGTTCACCACGGCGCTGGCCATCCGGTGCTGCTTGTAGTCCTTGAGCGACTTGGAGACGTTGACCTCCATCTGCCGCATGTGGTCCAACGGCTTGGTCGACTGACCGACCGTGACCGCGAACTGCAGGTAGTGCACCCGGTTGTCGGGGCTGTAGAAGATCTGGTTGGCGTCCGTCCCGGTGCTGCGCTGCCAGGCCGGGGTCGCGACCGGCATCGGGAAGCGGAAGCCGCCCGGGTCGTCGACCCAGCGGTAGCCGGCCGGCGCGGACGCGCCCGGGGTGGGGGCGCCGGTCGGGTCCGGTTCGGTGGGATCGGGCGTGTCCGGCTGCCCGGTGGCCACCGGGTCGGCGGTGTGGGAGCCGGTCAGGTGCCGGGTGGCGAGGAAGGTCGCCGCGGCCGCCAGCACGCCGACCGCCACGGCGATGGCGACGAGCTTCATCCGGCTGCGGCGTTTGGCCGGACCGCGCGCGGGCGCGGCGGAGTGCGCGACCGGCGCGCCGATGGAGGTGTGCGCCTGCCCGCCAGCGGCCACGCCCCCGGAGGTGTCCCCGACGACCGGACCAACCGGACCAACCGGACCAACCGGAACCATCGGGACCACCGGAACGGGCTGGGCGGACGGCACGGATGCCACCGCGGTCGGGGCGGTCCCGGCCGGACGCGGATCGGTCGGATCCTCCGAGCCCTCCGCGTCGTCCGAACCCTCCGGCGACACCACGACGGTCCCGTCCTGCCCCGCGCTGCGGTCCACCACCGGCACCGACTGGGTGGGCGTGCGCACCGGCGCGGCCGGCGCCCCGACCGTCTTCAACCCCATGGTGTGCCCGGACTGCACCTCGGCCAGCATCCGGGCCGCCTCGTCGGCGTTCGGCCGGTCGGCCGGGTCCTTGGCCATCAGCGCGGCCAGCACCGGCCCGAGCGGGCCGGCCCGGCGGGACTCCGGCAGCGGCTCGTCGACCACCGCGGCCAGCGTGGTGATCGGCGAGTCCCGGCGGAACGGCGACTGGCCCTCGACCGCCGCGTACAGCGTCGCCCCGAGGCCCCACAGGTCGGAGGCCGGCCCGGGCCGCTCGCCCTGGGCGCGCTCGGGTGCCAGGTAGTCCGGCGAGCCGACCAGGTCGCCGGGCCGGGTCAGCTCGGTCGAGCCCTCGTACTTCGCGATGCCGAAGTCCAGCAGCACCACCCGCCCGGTGCCGCGCTCCAGCAGCACGTTGGCCGGCTTGACGTCCCGGTGCAGCACACCGAGCTGGTGGCCGCGGTGCAGCGCCGCGAGCACCTGGCTGCCGACCTCGGCGGCGGCGCGCGGCGGCAGGGTGCCGTCCTGGCTGATCACGTCGGCCAGCGAGCGGCCGTCGACCAGCTCCATCACGATCCAGGGCCGGCCGTCCTGCTCCAGCACGTCGTGCACGGTGATCACACCGGGGTGCTTGATCCGGGCGGCGGCGCTGGCCTCCCGCTTCATCCGGGTGTGCAGGATCTGCAGGTCCTCCTCCGGCAGGTGGTTGACGGTCAGCTCCTTGACCGCGACCTCGCGGTCCAGCATCCGGTCCCAGGCCCGCCAGACCGTGCCCATCCCGCCCCGGCCGAGCCGCTCACCGAGCTCGTACCGACCGGCCAGCAACCGCTCCGCCTCGGCCGCCTCCGGCCGGTCCTGCAAGCCCATCGGCGACCGCTCCCCCTCTCGATTCCACCTACCGCCGCCGCGGCGGAAACCCCGCCGCAGACCGCTGTTCGAACAAATCCCACGGACACATTAGGCGCACCCTGCCACGCCCGGTAATCTCGCCCACCCCCCGGACCGGCGCGGCGGCGGCCACCGGGGCCGTCAGCCTGCGAACAGCACCACGGCGACCACCCCCAGCACCAGCAGCGAGAACACACCGCCCACCAACAGCGGCCCCAGCAGGGCCGGGGGTATCCGGGAGTTCCTCCCCCCACCGGCCCGCGCCACCGCGGCCTCCGTCCCGACCGCCGCCGGCCGGTCGCCCCGCCCACGCCGCCGCGGCCGCAACGGCACCAGTGGCGCGTCCGGCTTCAGCTCCACCTCCCGCGCCGCCCGCTCCTCGTCGACCGGCTCCGGGGCACCCGCCAGCAGCGCCGCCAGCTCCGCCCGCACCGCCTCCGCGGTGGGCCGCAGGCCCGGGTCCGGCTGCACCAGCCGTTCGACCAGCGGCGCCACCGGCCCGCAGACCACCGAGGGTTCGCGCCGCCCGTCGCGCACCGCCGTCACCAGGTCCGGCACGCCGTGCTCCGGGAACGGCGAGCGGCCGGTGACCATCCGCTGCAACAGCACCCCGAGCGCCCAGCAGTCCCCCGCCGGGCCGCCGTCCAGCGGCCAGCGCTCCGCGACCGGGCCGACCAGGGTGGCCCGCACCTCGTACCGGCGCCGCCCGCCCGGCCCGCCGAGGTCCTCGGCCAGCGCCTCCTGCGCGACCCCGCCGAGCAGCCCGCCGAGCATCGCCGCGCCGTCCTCACAGACCAGCACCGACTCGGCGGTCACATTGCCGTGGGAGAGCCCGGCCTCGTGCAGCGCCCGCAGCGCGCCGACCAGGTCCGCCGCCAACTCGGCCGCCCGGTACGGCGGGAGCGGCCCGGCGGTGAGCAGCTCGGCCAGCGTCCGGCCGGCCGGCCGCTCCTCCACCGTCCACAGCAGCTCGCCCTCGACGAAGGCCCCGACCCCGCGCAGCAGCCGCGGGTGCCAGGACGGCGCGGCCGACCCGACCGCCGCGACCCGCCGTACCAGCCGGTCCCCGTGCCCGGGGTTGGGCTCCTCCGGGTCCTGACCGACGGTCAGCAGCGCGGGCAGCTCCACGGCGCGCAGCAGGACCGATTCTCCGGTCCGCTCGTCCACCGCGAAGGCGCGCAGCAGTTCGGGACGGTCCGTCAACCGGTACCGCCCCGCCAACAACTGGCCCGGGCCGCCTCGCATGCCAGTTCCTCTCGCTCACCGAGCAGCCTACTGAGCGGCTCCTTCACGCTCGGCCCCATGGACTGGACCGATCTGATCGACACCGCCTTCAGGGTGGCGGGCAACAGCAACCAAGCCAAGCAGGCCGAGGCCGTCCGCCCGGTGGAAGCGGCCGTGATCGACGGCGAGCAGCCCGTCGCCTCCACGGCCGGGCGCCATCCCGACCACTTCCGCAAGGAGGTGATCGTGTTCACCACCCACCGACTGCTCTCCCTGAAGGACGGGAAGCCACCGGTACCGGTTCCGCTTACCGCCGTCACCGTGGCCCGCACCGAACCCGACGGCGACGTCCTGACGATCATCGCCCTGACCGGCCCCCACCGCTTCGAGGACGTGGCCAAGGCCGACGACTTCGCCGAGCAGGTCCGCGAGGCCACCCGAGGAGATCGTCTCCACCCGGCACTTCGACTCCCGGTGGAAGAAGGCCCGGCACCACCCCCTCCGAACCCACGTCCGGCGGGCAACGCCTCGACCAGCTGGAGCGCCTGGCCGCCCTGCGCACCTCCGGCGCCCTCCCCGCGGACGAGTCCACCCGGGCCGAGCACCGCCTGCTCGGCTGACCCTCGGACCGGAGCCGGCCCTACGGAGCAGGCTGGAAACTGTTGAACACGACGTCCCGGACCGGAGCCTGCGCGGCCCACTGCGCGTCCGGGACGATCCAGTAGATCGAGTAGCCGTACTTCGCCGGACTCCCGGTCACGAAGCCCCGGTTGAGCGAGTGCATCTTGGGCGTGCCGTTGGTCCACTCCCAGTCCGCCGCGTTGGTCCACTGCCGGTAGGTGAGCGCCGCCAGGTTCAGCCGCTGGTAGTTGGTCACCTGGCCGCGCACGTTGGGCTCGGATTCCTGCCAGTCGGCGAGGGCGCTGGCACCGGGCGAGGTGGTCCACTCGATCCGCAGCTGGCTGCCGTCGGCGGCGTTCTTGAAGATCCGCCGGTTGGCGTCCGACCCGGCCGGCTGCAGCCAGTCCGGCAGGACGACCGAGAAGCCGCTCGGGTCCTGGTACGCGTGGTACCCGGCCGGCACCGGACCGCCGGACGCGGCCGGCGGCGTGGTCTGCGCCGGAGCCGGGTCGGAGGCCGGGGGCTGGGCCGCGCCAGCGGTGGCCGGCGGCGGCACGGCGGCCGAGGACTCGCCGGTGGCCGGCGGCTCCACGGGCGTCCCGGCCGGAGCCGGGTCGCCGGCCGCCGGCCGGCTCGGCGTGGTCCCGGTGGTCGCCGTGACCGGCGCGGTGGCACCCGCGCTGTGCGTGCCCTCCCCCTTCGCCCCGCCGTCCCCGCTGCCCATGGCCTGGACGACCGCGACGATCCCGGCGATCAGCAGCAGCACGACCACCACGGTCGCGATGGCCAGCCGCCGCCGCCCCTTGCGCGGGTCGGCCCCGGCCGCCTGGGTCGCGCCCATCGTCCACTCACTGGTCACCGGCCGGATCGGCTCCGCGGCCGGCACCGGATCCGCGGACTTCGCGGCGCCCTTCTCGTCGGCGGGCTCCGCCGCGGGCTCCTCGTCCCGGGCCCGGCTCCCCACCCGGACCGTCCCCAGCAACCCGCCCACGGTCCGCTTCGGAGCCGGCTTCGCCTCCGCCGCCGCCCCGGCCTCCTTCACCTCAGCCTCAGCCTCGGCCTCGGCCTTGCCCTCCCCCACAGCCACCGACCCGACCGGCATCGCGTGCTCGGTGGTCGACTCGGCCTTCGCGGTCGCCTCCGCGACCACCCGCTTGAGCATCGACCGGGTCTGCGAGGCGTCCAGCCGCTTCGCCGGGTCCTTCTCCAGCAGCCCCTCGATGACCGCCAGCAGCGGCCCGGCGTTCGCGGGGGTGGTCAGCTCCTCGGTCATCACCGCGGTCAGGGTGGCCAGCGCCGAGCCGCGGTCGTACGGCGGCCGCCCCTCGACCATCGCGTACAGCGTGCCGCCCAGCGACCACAGGTCGGCCGGCGGCCCGGGCTTCTGCCCGCGGGCCCGCTCCGGGGATATGTACGAGGGCGCGCCGACCAGCATCCCGGTGGAGGTGATCGAGGCGTCGCCCTCCACACTGGCGATGCCGAAGTCGGTGAGCACGACCCGGCCGTCCTCGCCGATCAGCACGTTGGAGGGCTTGACGTCCCGGTGCAGGATGCCCAGCGCGTGCGCCGCGCTCAGCACGCCCAGCACGTCCAGCGCGATCTCCGCCGCCCGGACGGGCGCCAGCGGCCCGTCCTCCCGGACGACGTCGGCCAGCGAGCGGGACTCGACCAGCTCCATGACGATCCACGGCCGGTCGTCCTCGTCGACCACGTCGAAGACGGTCACCGCCGAGGTGTGCCGGATCCGCGCGGTCGCCTTGGCCTCGCGCAGCGTCCGGACGATCAGCCGGTGCTTCTCCTCCTCCTCGACGCTGGCGTTCATCCGCAGTTCCTTGACCGCGACGGTCCGGCCCAGCATCTCGTCCTCGGCGCGCCAGACGGTGCCCATGCCGCCGCGTCCGAGCACGCCGTTCAGCCGGTAGCGGCCGGCCAGGAGGCGGCCGGTGGAACCCTGCGCCTGGGTCATTCGGAACGTTCCCCCATGTGCTGCTGGCGGTCGTGGTGACGGCGCGTCGGCCCGGCCAGGGCCCGAACGCCCAAGCCTCCATCATCCCCTGTCCAGGGGGGCGACGACCACCCGCCCCCCATCCAACCCGGGACGAACCTGAACGGGTGCGACGCTCTGTGCCCGATCTGTGATCGAAAACTCGCCAAGATCTGCCCGAAGCGCTGCTAGCGTTCGGCAGCTCATCGTCTTTTCCGGGGGGACTCGACGCCCATGACCGCACCCACACCGGGCGCTGACGGCTCATCGCCCCGCCCGCAGACCGCCCAGCACTACTCGGTCGCACCGGTCCTGGACACCCCCGACGGCTACGTCGCCCCCGGCATGCCCGGTGTCCCCGTCGCCGGCTACGCACCCACCACCCCCCGGACCACCCCCCGCCGCCGCACCGCCCTCGCCCTCACCCTCGCCCTCCTCGCCGCCCTCCTCAGCGGCCTCGCCTACGGCTGCGCCCCCCTGCGCGCCGCCGACACCCTCGGCTGGCTCACCATCGCCCAAGCCGGCCTGGTCGCCCTCCCCCTCGGCCGCCTCGGCGGCCGAAACCGCCTGCTCCCCCCAATCGGCGCCCTCCTCGCCGCCGGAGCCCTCCTCACCGGCCAGCTCACCGAACACCTCCGCCTGCTCCACGCCGAGGCCCCCACCCCCCACCACCTCCTCCCCGACACCCTCACCACCTGGCGCGCCGACCTACGCCCCCTCGACCTCGCCTTCTACGCCATCGCCCTGATCGGCGGCTTCCTCCTCACCCGCCGCACCGCCAACCGCACCTGACCCCACAGACGCACAGGGCAAAGCCCCCCACCCGCACCCACCCGCCCCCGCACCCCTCCCCCCACCTCCCCCACCCACCCACCCCTCCTCACCAGGCGAGAGGGACGCGCTGCGGAAGGGGGCGGCGCAGGGGGTGGCTGCGGAGAGGGGCGTGACGGGTGATTTTCAGACTGCCAACGGCGCCCAGGCCCCCGCGATGAGGGTCGGCAGT